>CAZTUG010000102.1:8500-11054 GCA_964615955.1 uncultured Roseicyclus sp. | reverse complement strand
TTCTTCCAGCCGCCGAAGGTGTGATAGGCCAGCGGCACCGGGATCGGCACGTTGATCCCGATCATGCCGACGTTGACCCGCGCCGCGAAATCCCGCGCCGCGTCGCCATCGCGCGTGAAGATCGCGGTGCCGTTGCCATAATCGTTGTCCATCGCCAGCTTCAGCGCCTCCTCATAGGTGGCGGCGCGCACCGTGCACAGGACGGGGCCGAAGATTTCCTGGGTGTAGATGTCCATGTCGGGCGTCACGCGGTCGAACAGGTGCGGTCCGACGAAGAAGCCGTTCTCGTAGCCCTGAAGGCTGAAGTCCCGGCCATCCACGACCAGCTCCGCCCCCTGGTCCACGCCGGTCTGCACCAGCCGCAGGATGTTCTGCTTCGCCATCGGGGTCACGACGGGGCCGTAATCCACATCCGCGCCGCTGGTATAGGGGCCGACCTTCAACGCCTCGATCTTCGGGACCAGCTTTGCGATCAGGCGATCCGCCGTTTCCGCGCCCACCGGCACCGCGACCGAGATCGCCATGCACCGCTCGCCCGCGGCCCCGTAGCCCGCGCCCACCAGCGCATCCGCCGCCTGATCCAGATCGGCATCGGGCATGATGATCATGTGGTTTTTCGCGCCGCCGAAGCACTGCACCCGCTTGCCCGCCGCGCAGCCGCGCGCGTAGATATACTGCGCGATCGGGGTCGATCCGACGAAGCCGATGCCCGCGATCGTCTCGTTGTCGAGGATCGCATCGACGCTTTCCTTGTCGCCGTTGACCACCTGCAACAGGCCGTCGGGCAGACCGGCTTCCTGCAACAACGCCGCCAGCATCAGCGGCACGGAGGGGTCCCGCTCGGACGGCTTGAGGATGAAGGCGTTGCCGCACACGAGGGCCGGGGCCATCTTCCACAGCGGGATCATCGCGGGGAAGTTGAACGGCGTGATCCCGGCGGCAACGCCAAGGGGCTGGCGCATGGAATACATGTCGATGCCGGGGCCGGCGCTGTCGGTGAATTCGCCCTTCAAGTGATGCGGCGCGCCGATGCAGAATTCCACCACTTCAAGCCCGCGCTGAACGTCGCCCTTCGCGTCCGGGATGGTCTTGCCATGTTCGCGGCTGAGCGCCTCGGCCAGCTTGTCCATGTCGCGATGCAGCAGGCCCACGAAGGCCATCATCACCCGCGCGCGGCGCTGCGGGTTGGTGGCGGCCCAGGCCGGTTGCGCACGCGCGGCGTCGGCCACGGCGGCGTCCAGTTCGGCCCTGGAGGCCAGCGCCACCTGCGCCTGCACCTCGCCGGTGGCGGGATTGTAGACATCCGCCGTGCGCCCGCTGCTGCCCGCAACGCGCTTGCCGTTGATCCAGTGTCCGATCTGTTCCATGCCCATGGCCTCCCTTAAAACGATAGCGGGCTTATAGCCTTGCATTTTTGCCAAGAACAGCCGCAGGTTTGCAGGGTCGTTTTGCGACAATGGGGGTTTGGGGTGAACAAGGACGACCGGCGCGTTTTCCTTGCTATGGCGCGCGCCGAAAGCCTGACCGGCGCGGGTGTGGCGCTGCGGGTCGATCCCGCCACCATCGCGCGCCGCATCGCCCGGCTTGAGGCGGGCGCGACTGACCGCCAGACACCTTGACAGGGTGGCCCCGCGCGGTGGACGCTGGCCGCATCTACGACCGAAACCGGCGCAGGAGGCACCGCGATGCTTGTTCAGCAAATCCTCAGAAACAAGTCCGATGATGGCGTGGTGACGGTGGCACCCGATGCCAGCGTGGCGGAGGCGTCGAAAACCCTTGCCGTGCGCCGGATCGGCGCGCTGGTCGTGTCCCCCGACGGCAAGAAGGTGCTGGGCATCCTGTCGGAGCGCGACGTCGTGCGGGCGATCGGCAATCACGGCCCCGGCTGCCTTGCCGACCGCGTCGATACGCTGATGACGTCGAAGATCGTTTCGGCCACGCGGGAGGAAACGGTCCAGTCCGTGCTGGCCAAGATGACGGAAGGCCGCTTTCGCCACATGCCGGTGATGGAGGGCGACGTCATGGTCGGCCTGATCTCCATCGGCGACGTGGTCAAGGCGCAACTGGCCGAACTTGCGATGGAGAAAGAAGCCCTCGAAGGCATGATCAAGGGGTTCTGACCGGCTGGCGCAGCCGCGATCCGGTTGCAAGCGCCTGCGCATTCGTGTTTGCGTCGCATCCGGAGAGGTAAGGGGAGGCGGCGTCCATGCGCACAGGGCTCTATCCGGGCACATTCGATCCGGTCACGCTGGGTCATATCGACATCATCAAGCGCGCCTGCACGCTGGTGGACCGGCTGGTGATCGGCGTGGCGATCAACCGCGACAAGGTGCCCCTGTTCTCGCTGGAGGAACGCGTTGCCATGGTGCAGGCGGAATGTGCCGATCTCAGCGAGCGGTTCGGCACCGAGATCACCGTGCATCCCTTCGAGAACCTGCTGATCGACTGCGCCCGCGACGTGGGCGCGCAGATGATCATCCGCGGCCTGCGGGCGGTGGCGGATTTCGAATACGAATACCAGATGGTCGGAATGAACCGGGTGCTCGACAACAAG
>CAZTUG010000102.1:0-8490 GCA_964615955.1 uncultured Roseicyclus sp. | reverse complement strand
ACCGTCTTCCTGATGGCCGAGGCCAAGCACCAGGCGATCGCGTCCAAGCTGGTCAAGGAAATCGCGCGTCTTCAGGGCGACATCTCGCCCTTCGTCACCGACCGGGTGCGCGACGCGCTCTACACGAAATACCCGCGTTGAGGCGGGTGCGAACATCGAAAACAGGAGGGCCCCATGGCCGAGATCAAAGACCCCGAGAACACGATCCTGATGGAGCTGAAAGGCGGCACCGTCACGATCGAGCTGCTGGCCGACGTGGCCCCCGCCCACACCGCGCGGATGAAGGAACTGGCCCGCGACGGCGCCTATGACGGCGTGGTGTTCCACCGCGTGATCGAGGGGTTCATGGCGCAGACCGGCGATGTGCAGCACGGCAAGACCGGCGGCAACCTGCGGGCGGCGGGCACCGGCGGATCGGACAAGCCCGACCTTCCGGCGGAGTTCTCCAAGCTGCCCCATGCGCGCGGCACCCTTGGCGCGGCGCGCTCGTCCAACCCGAATTCGGCCAACAGCCAGTTCTTCATCAACTTCAAGGACAACGATTTCCTCAACGGGCAATACACCGTCTATGGCCGCGTGATTTCGGGGATGGAACATGTGGACGCCATTACCCGCGGCGAGCCGCCCGCCAACCCCGACACGATGATTTCCGTGAAGGTCGCCGCCGATGCGTAAGGCGCTGCTGCTGGCGTTGCTGCTTGCCGCTCCGGTCGGGGCCAGGGCCACGGGGATCGAGATCGACGTGGTGGGCGAGGCCGAAGGCACCATCGTGATCGACCTGTTCGAGGAAACCGCACCGCTTCATGTGGCGCGGATCGTGACCTTGGCGGAGGAAGGGGCCTACAACGATGTCGTGTTCCACCGCGTGATCGACGGCTTCATGGCCCAGACCGGCGACGTGGAGTTCGGGCGCCTGGGCCAGGACATGCGCTATGCGGGGCGCGGCGGATCGCGCCTGCCGGACCTGCCGGCCGAATTCTCCAACCTGAGTTTCGACCGCGGCGCCGTCGGCATGGCGCGGGGTGAGAGCGAGGATTCGGCCAACAGCCAGTTCTTCATCGTGTTCGAGCCGGCCCTGCATCTCAACGGGTCCTATACCGTTGTCGGGCAGGTGGTGGACGGCATGGCGGTGGTCGACAACATCCGCCGGGGCCGGGGCCGGAATGGTGCCGTGACCGGAGAGCCTGACCGCATGGTCGCCCTGCGCGTTCTGACGGGCGACCCCGTGGCACCGCCCCCGCTTGAAGAGGACGCCACGCCCGCGTCGCAATAGCCTTCGCGGTCCCGGCCGCATGTCACCATCCCCCTGCGGGCAGGGCCAGACCGGTCCCGCCCGCATCTTGAAGCGCACGCGCGCCGCTTGTCGCTTGCACATCGCGCGGCACTCGCATAGCAGGCCGCCATGGCCCGTCCCCCGCTTCTCCAACTCACCGATATCGCGCTGACCTTCGGCGGCGATCCGGTGTTCTCCTCGCTCGATCTGGTCGTGCATCCCGGCGACCGGCTGGCGCTTGTCGGGCGCAACGGATCGGGCAAATCGACGCTGATGAAGGTGATGGCGGGGCTGGTGGAGCCCGATGGCGGCACCCGGGTTCTGCCCGATGGCGCATCGGTCGGATACCTTGAACAAGACCCTGATTTCACCGGCTTCTCGACCCTGCGCGATTTCGCCCTCGCCAATCTTGGCCCGTCCGAGGAATGGCGCGTGGATGCCGCTGCCGAAGGGTTGAAGCTGCGGCTCGATGCTGCCATCGACGCGGCGTCGGGCGGCGAAAAGCGCCGTGCCGCACTGGCGCGCCTGCTGGCCGAAGCGCCCGACCTGATGCTGCTGGACGAGCCGACCAACCATCTCGACATCGACGCCATCGAATGGCTGGAGGCGGAGCTTTCGACCACCCGCGCGGGCTTCATCCTGATCTCGCACGACCGGGCCTTCCTGACCGCGCTTGCCCGCGCGACGCTGTGGCTCGACCGTGGCGTGGTGCGGCGCATGAATGGCCCCTTCGGCGGGTTCGAGGAGTGGCGCGATACCGTCTGGGCCGAGGAAGACAGCGCCCGCCACAAGCTGGACCGCAAGATCAAGGCCGAGGCGCGGTGGGCTGTCGAAGGCATTTCCGCGCGCCGCAAGCGCAACCAGGGCCGGGTGCGCGCCCTGGGCGAGCTGCGCGACGAGCGGTCCGCGATGATCCGCCGCCAGGGCACGGCGGCGATGGCGCTGGAATCGGGCCAGAAATCGGGCAAGCGGGTGATCGAGGCGCGTGGCATTTCAAAGACTTACGGCGGGAACCTCATCCTTGCGCCGTTCGATCTGCGGGTGCTGCGCGGCGACCGGGTGGCATTTGTCGGCCCGAATGGGGCGGGCAAGACAACGCTGCTGAAGATGCTGGTCGGCGAGATCGCCCCCGATACCGGTGACGTGATCCTTGGCACCGGCATCGAGATGGCGGTATTCGACCAGACCCGTTCGGCGCTGGACCCCGACGCAACGCTTTGGGAAAGCCTGACCAACGATCCCACCATCGGCGTCAGCGGCCGCTCGGACCAGGTGCTGGTGCGCGGGGCCCCTCGCCACGTCGTCGGCTATCTCAAGGATTTTCTCTTCGACGAGGCGCAGGCCCGCGCGCCCGTGCGGTCCCTGTCGGGGGGCGAGAAGGCGCGGCTTCTGCTGGCGCGGATCATGGCGAAGGACTCGAACCTGCTGGTGCTGGACGAGCCGACCAACGACCTAGATGTCGAAACGCTCGATCTTCTACAGGATCTTCTGGGCGACTATCCCGGCACGGTGCTGCTGGTGTCCCACGACCGCGATTTCCTGGACCGCGTGGCCTCCACCACCGTGGCGCTGGAAGGCGCGGGGCGTGCCGTCGTTTATGCCGGCGGCTGGACGGACATGGTGGCGCAGCGCGGCGAACGGGCGGCGCAACCGACCAGTGCGGCCGAGAAGAAGCACATGAAGGACGTCTGGCAAGAGGTTGAAAAGCCAGTGAAACATGCGCTGTCCTTCACCGAGAAGCACCGCTTGGACGAACTGCCCAAGGTGATGGCGCGGCTGGAGGCCGAGATCGCCCGGCTGTCCGAGTTGCTGTCCGACCCCGCGATCTACACCGCGCAGCCCGTCAAGGCGCAGAAGGCCGCCGATGCCCTGGCCGAGCGTCAGGCGAGGCTGGAACAGGCCGAGATGGAGTGGCTGGCGCTTGAGGAAAAGGCCGGCTGACCGGTTTGGCCTGGCGCGTGCCGCGGTCATTCGCAGGCACGCGACGCGCTCTGACCTCTTGATACCGCACCTCCATACCGCACCTCTGAAACGCGCAGGACCGGTTCCCGCCGTTGCGCGACGTGATCTGGCGCGTCGCCCCCACCTGCGTGATGCCCACGCCCCACGTTATCACGCCCCACGTTATCACGCCCGCCACCGCGACGGCGAAGGCCAATATGAACAGCACCGTCGCCGCCGCCGCCGGCGATCCGATAGTGGCCCCCAGACGCGCATTCAGCGCGGCCAGAAGGGGAATGCCGATCCCGGCGGCGACCATGATCAGCGCCCGGCTTGGCATCTTGCAACTCCTTGATTACGAACAGATACCGGCAATCGGCGCATCCTCCCACGGCAGGAAGACCGGGGTGCTGTCGGCGCGGTCCCGCAGTGGTGTCACCGGCATGACCTGCCCGATCAGCGCCTCCAGCCGCGCCGTGCGCGCGCCGCGCGGATCGGTCGCGCGACAGCAGACATATTCTTCTACAAGAGAGGCCTGTTGCTCGTATCCATAGCCCAGGAACGGGCGCGGATCGTCGGTTTCGAACAGGTAGGGGTCCTCGATCCGCGCATGTTCGGCGAAGGCCCGGAACGGGTGGTAGCCGGTCAGCGCGCGGTTCTGCCATTGCCAGACATGGGTCATCTCGTGGGCGAAGAACATCGCGGCGACAAGGCCCCGCGTGCCGTCGGGAAACACGGTGTAATCGTCCAGCACGAGGTCGTCGCGCAGGTGCAGCGTGTTGAACCACGCGATCCCGCCGGTGCGCGCCGAAATGGTCGCCGTCTGCGGCGGCGGAACGATCCGTTCGCGGCAGGTGGTGGGCGGGCGCGTCGGGTAGGTCTGCGTGATCAGGCCGACCAGCGGATTGCGCGCGATGCGCACCGGCGCGGGATCGAAGGTGTCGCCCTGCAACTCTGCCATATAGGCGGCTTCGGCCTCGGTCAGCGGGCGCCCGCAGGCGGCGGTGGCAAGGGTCAGCACGATCAGGAGAAACGTCCGCATGATCCGTAGCCTAGACAGATTCGGCCGACCGGGAGAACCGGAATATCGGCCCGCGCGATCCGTCCCGGACCGGGGCGCGACGCCAGGTTGATGCGGATCAAGGCGCGCAGCACCCCGGTGCTGCAAACTGCGGGCAAGGAGGAGTCGCAATGGCATCCCGTGCTCCCATATCCGCCCTGTGCGCCACCGAGTTTGTCGCCGCGCCCGCGTGGGCGCAGGACCCGCTGGAGGGCGCCGTGCTCTATGCCGATCTCTGTTCGGCCTGCCATGGCGCGGACCTGCGGGGCGAGGGGCCCATGGCGCCGGTCTTGACCGTTCCACCCGCCGACCTGACTCGGCTTGGCGCCGGGGCCGACGTCCCGACCCTCGCCGTCGCGCGCCAGATCGACGGGCGCGACCCGATGGCGGCCCATGGCGGCGAGATGCCGCTGTTCGGCCCGTGGGTGCAGGGCAATGGCGCCGATGTCGCGATGACCGGCCCCGGCGGGCAACCGATCCTGATGGCCCGTCCCATCGCCGACCTGATCGCGTTCCTGATGGAGGTTCAATCGTGAAACCGGTTCTTGTTCTCGCCGCCGTGCTGGCAGCCTCTCCGGCGCTGGCGCAGGATGTCACCCGTGGCGCGCGCCTCTACGAGGATCACTGCGCCGTCTGCCATGGCCCGGGCCTGCATGGCGACGGCCCGATGGCCGAGATCCTGCTGATCGCGCCGCCCGACCTGACCCAGATCGCCGCGCGGTTCGACGGGGTGTTTCCCCGCATCGGCGTGGCGTGGATGATCGACGGGCGCGACTCGATCCTCAGCCATGGCGGCGATATGCCGATCTATGGTCGCATCTTCGGCGCACAATCCGAGATCCTGCGCTCGGAGGGAGGCCAGACCCTGCTGACCAGCCCCGAGATCGTGGACCTCGTGGCGTATCTGGAACGGCTGCAACGCTAGGCGCTTGACGCAGGGACCGTCACTGCGTGGCGACAAGCTGGTAGATGTCGCGGGTCAGGTACAGCTCCGTGCCGTCGACCTTCCAGACATGCATGTAACGGGTGACGTAGCCGGTGCCGCCGACCTGGACCACGGATTCGCCGACCTCGACCGCCATGATATCCGAGGGGCGGGTGTCGAAGGTCCGGAACTGCACGTCGGTGGCCCCGGCGGCGATGGCGTCGGCATAGTGCTGCACGATCGCGGCGCGGCCGAGGATGGCGGGCTCGCCCGGTGCGAACAGCGCGGCCTCGGGGTGATAGATCGCGCCGATGGCTTCGAGATCCTGCGCGTTGTAAGCGGCGACGAGCGCCTCCATCCGGGCGATGATCGGGTTCTCGGACTGGGCATGGGCATGTAGCGGCACGAGCAGGGCAAGGGCGAGGATCAGGAGACGCATGGGGCAAGACCTTTTGGGGACAAATGAACGTCCCGCGGGCTAGGCCGCCGCAGGGCGGTCTGGCAAGGAAAGACCGTCGCGGTCGCGCGCGGCCTTCCTTGCCGGAGGGGTCACTTGCCCTTCTTGGCGTTCCCGATATCGAGGGGCTTGCCGAGGTTGGAATTGGCCGTGGCCGAAACCTTGGGCTTCTCCTTCTTGGGCTTCTTGGCTTCCTTGTTGCCGCGATTTTTCTCTTTGGACATGGGATGGCTCCTGCGATGGGAGGCCGCCTGGCGGGATGCCGGACGGGTCGGAGGCTCGACGCGGCGATCAGGGTTGCCTGCCGGTGGTCCCGAAACGGGAGGGCAGGGCGATGATGTCCGGAGAGGGGCGGGATCTGCCCCGCTGGCGCAAGGATAGCAGGACGGCGCGGGAAAGGGTAGGGGGCGCAATGGGGCGTCCCGGCGGGGTTATCACGCGTGATAAGGGGGGTTAAACCTTTGATTAAAAACGGAGATCGGGATTCCGTTAAGGTTTTGGCAGGGATTTGGGCGTGGAGGGCGCGGCGTGACGGCGGGGCGTGCTCCATGGATGGGACGGTTAGGTGTAAGCCTTTCCGCCGGTGAGACCTGCGCTGGTCGGCCCGGTACAGCGCCGCAGTCTGCCGCCTCTCGCGCATCCCTTTGGGAGACGCTGCCGGTTCGCGCAGCAGGCTGCACTCAGGCCAGCGATTGCGCGCCCGTCGCACCGGAGATGCGCCGACTGCTGTCGGCACGCCTTGGGCGTGACGGGGCTGGCGTTGGGGTGGGCAAGACGTTGTGGCGAGGTGCATACCACCTTGGGCTACGCCGGTGAGACCTGCACTGGCGGCCACGGAATCAAGGCCGAAGGCCGCCGTGGCCAGCGCCTGCCCGCCCCCCGGGCTGGCGCTTTTGCGGCCGGGTGCCACGTGGTTGGGGAGGAGAGACTTTGCGGGGATAAAGTGCCATGGCGGGGAGGGCGCGGCGCCATCCCGCGGGCAGGCGCTGGGTTTCGACATACCTCTCCTACTGACTAGTACTAAAACAGTGCGAACGATAAGGTATTTCATGAAACAGATTCACAGGCGATATCATTCTCAGGTCAAGCACGGTCAATTCCGTCATTGGTATTTCTCTTAGGGGTGTCATTTGCCTTGTACCGTTTATATCGACGAAAGTGGCGACACTGGTATTTCGTCAATTCGATCTCCTAGCCGACCAGGTTCCAGCGATTACTTCACCATGGGTGCGATAGTCCTACAACCTGCTTCAGAGATTCGTGCTCGAAAGAACCTTATGGAGCTTCAAAAGGACTTTAAGAAAACCAAGCCATGGCGTCATGCAACGGATTTAAACCACAGCCAAAAGATTCACTTTTGCAAAGCCGCTACGGGCCTAAATGCTGAATTCTTTGGTGTAGTTTCATACAAGCCTACTCTTAAGGAATACAGCAAATCGATTGATTGGGAGCCGGACCTATTTTATAATAAGTGCTCCAAGTATATTTTGGAGCGAGTAGGTAGCTACCTTGGCAGCGTTCATCCAGAACTTGCCAACCCGACTATTGTATTCGAAGAGCGCAATCACGATTATGATCGAATGATTCGATATCTTTCGAAGGTAAAGGAAAATCCGATATATGTTCAGTCTCGCGCATTGAGTGCCATCAATCCATTTTGTATTGTCAAGAAAAGTAAGTCTGAAGAGGAGTTACTGCGGTATGCAGACTTAATAGCGCATTCGCTTTACTGCTGTGTAAACAAGACACCAGACAATTTTCAAATAACTGAACCTCGATACTTAACTGAATTGAGCAGTAGGTTTGCGGCAGACGAAAAAGGGTCAATTATTGGTTCCGGGATAAAACCGATTCACCACATGAAAGATCTTTTGCTCGATGAAGATACACTCAAAAAGATGCTTGGTATGCGCGCACTACCACGTAGATCGTTTAGAAAATTGGCCTAAGTTTGGACTCCCCCATCACCCCACCTGCAAATCAAACACTTCCCCGTCGGTCGTCTCACACACGCCAATCGCGTTGATGTTCACGCCCGTATAGCGGAACTCGCAGCGCATCGAGCGCCCGCCGTCGCTCGTCAGGATTGCCGTCCCGAAGCCCGCTTCGGTTTCGGCCAGCAGGTCCGCCGTGCCGCTCAGGACCGAGCCGCCGGCGTAGGAGCGGAGCAGTTCCAGGCCCTGGTTCGCGCCTTCGCGGACCGCGACCCAGCGGCCGGTGAAGGTCTCGTAGGGCGTCTGGATGGTCATGTCGCCGTTGTTGCGCAGGCGTCCGGCGGTGATCTCGCCGGTGCCGGTCATGCCGGTGGTGCGGCTCATGATGCGTGCCTCGGGGCCGCTACATGCGGTGAGTGTCAGGGCGGCACAGACCGCCGGTATCAGGGCCCTAAACATCGAGTTCCTCCACGAATCGCGCGTTTTCCTGAATATAGGCGAAGCGCAGTTCCGGTTTCTTGCCCATAAGGCGTTCCACGAGGTCGCCGGTTTCGCCCGGCGCGTCCTCGTCCACGCTGACACGGATCAGCTTGCGCGTCGCGGGGTTCATGGTGGTGTCCTTGAGGTCCTTGGCGTCCATCTCGCCCAGACCCTTGAAGCGGGAAACGTCGATCTTGCCCCCCTTCTTGCTGTTGGGCCCGCCGATGCCCTTGGCGAGCCAGGCGTCGCGCTCGGCCTCGTCGAGGCAATAGACGCGGTTTGCGCCCTGGGTCAGGCGAAACAGCGGCGGGCAGGCCAGATACAAATGCCCTGCGTCGATCATCGGGCGCATCTGGCTGAAGAAGAAGGTCATCAGCAGCGCCGCGATATGGGCGCCGTCCACGTCCGCGTCGGTCATGA
>CAZTUG010000101.1:0-11060 GCA_964615955.1 uncultured Roseicyclus sp. | reverse complement strand
CGTTGGAATAGAAGCCGTATTCGCGGGCGGAATACTCCCCCCAACTGGTTGGCGGCTGGTCGGCGACCAGACTGATCCGCACGATCGACTTGATCGACTTGTAGCCATATTTCCACGGCACGACCAACCGGATCGGGGCACCGTTCTGGTTCGGGATGTCGCGGCCGTAGATGCCCGTCGCCATGATGGTCAGCGGATGCATCGCCTCGTCCAGGCGCAAGCCCTCCTTGTAGGGCCAGTTCAGGACCGGCACCCGAAGGCCCGGCATTTCCTCGGGGCGCATCGCGGTCTGGAAGGCGACATACCGCGCGCCCTCCTGCACGCCTGCGCGGTTCAGCAGGTCGGCCAGCTCGAACCCGTTCCACGGCACCACCATCGACCATTGCTCGACGCAGCGCAGGCGATAGATGCGCTCCTCGATCTCGACCTCGGACAGGATATCCGCCAGCGAGTAGGTGCCGGGGTTGTCGACCAGTCCGTCGATCTCGATCGCCCAGGGCGAGGTCGTCAGCCTGTGGGCATTGGCGGCCGGGTCGGTCTTGCCGGTGCCGAATTCGTAATAGTTGTTGTAAGTGGTGATGTCTTCCCAGCTGTTGGGCTCAAGCGCCAGACGCGGATCGTCCTGCGCATGGGCCGCGCCACCGATCAGGCCTGCGCCCAGCAGCCCCCCCGCACCGGCCATGATCTGACGGCGGTTCAGGTAGAAATGCTCGGGCGTCACGTCATCCCAGGTCAGTTTCGAGGTGTAGCGGCGGGCCATTTCAGTGTCTCCTCGTTCAGGGTCGAAACCTTGATGCACCAGACATGGGCCGCTGCCCAAGCACTGACATCACTTATCACGTAACGGTTAGAGGCCGTGAATTGTTTCAAACCGATCGCATGGACCCTGCGCCGCTTACACCGGAAACAGGCGGTCCATCGGCAGGGAGGTTCCGTCCGGCTGAACCAGCCGCACATGGGACCGCCGCATCCGGCGCGGCTCGCTGACACCGACGGAATGGGCGATCATCTCCACTTCCTTGACGATGTTCTTCGCGTAATTCGCCACGCGAATGTCCTTGTCTTCCACCACCAGCCCTTCCTGAAAACGCGGATTGTGGGTGGTGATGCCGGTGGGACAGGTGTTCTTGTGGCACTTCAACGCCTGGATGCAGCCCAGCGCGAACATGAAGCCGCGCGCCGAGGTCACGAAATCCGCGCCCGCCGCCAGCGCCCAGGCCACATCGCCGGGGTTCACCAGCTTGCCCGACGCCACGATCCGCACCCGATCCTTGAGACCCTCCCTGTTGCGCAGGTCGGCAAGGATCGGCAGCGCCTCGCGGATCGACATTCCGACAAGGTCCATCAGCGGCATCGGCGCGGCGCCGGTGCCCCCCTCGCCGCCGTCGAGCGTGATGAAATCGGGGCCGTGGTTTTCGCCGCGCGCCTTCATCGCAGTGAAGAGGTCCGTGAAGACCTGCGGATCGCCCATCACCGTCTTGATCCCCACCGGCTTGCCGGTGACGCGGCGGATCAGGTCGATCAGGTCCAGCAACTCCTCGGTGTTGCCGGCCTCCTTGTGGCGGTTGGGGCTGATGCCGTCGCGGCCCTTGGGCAAGCCCCGGATCGCCGCGATCTCGTCGGTGATCTTGGCGGCGGGCAGGATGCCGCCCTTGCCCGGTTTCGCGCCCTGGCTCAGCTTCAGCTCGAACATCTTGACCTGCGGCTTGGCGGCCATGTCGGCCAGCTTGCCCTCGTCGAGATTGCCGTCGTCATCGCGCACGCCGAACTTGGCGGTGCCGATCTGGAACACCACGTCGCAGCCGCCCTCCAGGTGATACGGGCTAAGCCCGCCCTCGCCGGTGTTCATCCACATGCCCGCCATCCGCGCGCCCCGCGACAGGGCACGAACCGCAGGCGCCGAGATGGAGCCGTAGGACATCCCCGACAGGTTGAAAAAACTGCCCGCCATATAAGGTGTGTCGCAATGGGGCCCGATCAGCAGCGGCTCGGAACTGGCGAACTGGTCGTTAAGCGGCGGGAAGGCCGACGGCACGAAGATCGGCGTGCCCACGACGCTGATGTTTCGGGTGGAGCCGAACGGCAGGGTCGAGGATTTCCCCTCGCCCGCGCGTTTTACCCATTCCCGCTGCGCCCGGTTGAAGGGCAATTCCTCGCGGTCCATGGCGAAGAAGTATTGCCGAAAGAACTCGCCCAGGGTGCTGAACAGACCCCGGAAGCGGCCCAGCACCGGGTAGTTGCGCCGGATCGCGTCGCTGGTCTGCAAGCGGTCCAGCACGAACAGGATGACGACTGCGAGGGCTGCGAAGCCGAGCACCAGCCAGAACAGGACCGCCATCGCCTCCAGAAACAGCGAGACGCTTTCCATACTCGGCATATCCATGGCGCATTTCTCCGTGGTCAGGCTCGTTATCTAGGCCAGTCAAACGACACCCATGCAACAAAGGGTTTCGCAACATCCTCTCACGCCCGGTCACATGATTTCACTCAAATGTGACTGGAACGCGCGATGCGGCGCGGCTTAGCGGAGCGGCCCACGACTTCAAGCCCCATGGCGGAATTCCGCCACGGTTGATGCTTCGGTTGCCAATGCCATCTGGCGGCACACTGGCGGGCAGACCTCGCCGGAACCGGCCCGCCATGCGCGCGCCGGGAACAGACCAGACAACGGAAAGAGACACATCATGCGCAACACCCTTCTGGCCCTCGCGGCCACCACCGCCCTCGCCTCTCCCGCATTTGCCGATGGCCATGTCGCCGACATCGTCGCGACCGCCGACGCAGCCGGCACGTTCACCACGCTTCTGGCCGCCGCAACCGCCGCAGGCCTCGTCGAGACGCTTCAGGGTGAAGGCCCGCTGACCGTCTTCGCTCCCACGGACGAAGCGTTCGCCGCCCTGCCCGAGGGCACCGTCGAGGGCCTGCTGGCGGATATCCCCGCGCTGACCGCGATCCTGACCTACCATGTCGTCCCGGGCGCCGTGATGTCGGGTGACCTGTCCGACGGCATGACCGCCACCACCGTGAACGGCGCGGACATCACCGTCACCATCGACGGCTCCACCGTGATGATCAATGATGCGACTGTCATTGCCGCCGATATCGAAGCATCGAACGGCGTTATCCACGTCATCGACAGCGTGATCCTGCCGCCGATGTAATCGGTTCAGGTGCGACAGGGGGCCGTAACCACGGCCCCCTTTTTTCACCACATCCACCAAGGGGAGATTTTACATGGATCGTCGTCAATTCATCACGCGCAGCGCGGGCCTCGTCAGCGCACTGCCCTTCGCGGGCCTGGCCGCGACGCAAGCCGCCGCCGTCACTGGCTCGTCCACCATCGTCGAATTGGCTGTCGCCACGCCCGACCTGTCCACGCTGGTGACCGCCGTGCAGGCGGCGGGACTGGTGGACACATTGTCGGCGGATGGCAATTTCACCGTCTTCGCGCCCACCAACCGCGCCTTCGCGCATCTGCCCCACGGCGTGCTCGACAGTCTGCTGGCCGATCCGGCGGCGCTGGCCAATGTGCTGACCTACCACGTCTCGGGCGATTATTACCCGGCGTCCGCCCTTGTCGGGCAGCATGGCGTCGTGCCCACCGTCCAGGGCGGCACCATCCGCGTCAACGGCCGCAACGGCGTTCACCTGAACGGCAGCGTCTCGGTCACGACCGCCGATGTCTTCGCCTCCAACGGCGTCGTTCACATCATCGACGCAGTCCTGTTGCCGCACTGACCGGACAAGACGGCCCGCCCCCCGGTCAACCCGAGGGGCGAGCGAACACGGCTCATATGCCCGGCGTTCAGTGCACCACGGCGTCGTCCGGTTTGGGCCTGCTGGACGCGGCCACACGGTCGCCCACGATCAGCCCGTCTACACCGGCGGCGACATGCACCTCGGCCCCGTCCGAGACGTCGCCCGCAAGGATCATCTCGGCCAGTTGATCCTGCAAGCTGCGCTGGATCACCCGCTTCAGGGGGCGTGCGCCGAACACCGGATCGTAGCCTTCATCGGCCAGCCATGTCCGCGCGCTGTCCTCCAGCACCAGATCGATCTTCCGCGCCGCCAGGCGCTGCTCCAGTCGGCGCAACTGGATCGTCACGATGCCGTCCATGTCCGTCCGCGTCAGGCGATCGAAGACGATCATGTCATCCAGACGGTTCAGGAACTCCGGACGGAAATGGGCGCGCACCGCGTCCATCACATCCTTCTTCGCCTGTGCCGCATCGGCGTTTTCGGGCAGATGGCTCAAAGCTTGGCTGCCCAGGTTCGAGGTCAGCACGATCAGCGTCTGCTTGAAATCGACCGTGCGGCCTTGCCCGTCGGTCAGATGCCCGTCGTCAAGCACCTGCAAAAGCACGTTGAAAACCTCGGGATGCGCCTTCTCGACCTCGTCGAACAGGATCACCTGATAGGGGCGGCGACGCACGGCTTCGGTCAGAACGCCGCCTTCGTCATAGCCGACATAGCCCGGAGGCGCACCGATCAGCCGCGCGACGGAATGCTTTTCCATGAACTCGCTCATGTCGATCCGCACCATCGCCTGGTCGTCGTCGAACAGGTATTCGGCCAGCGCCTTGGTCAGCTCGGTCTTGCCCACGCCGGTCGGCCCCAGGAACAGGAAACTGCCCAGCGGCCGCCCCTCGTCCTGCAACCCGGCGCGCGCACGCCGAACGGCCCTCGACACCGCGCTGACCGCCTGTTGCTGGCCGATCACGCGCTTGCCGAGTTCGTCCTCCATCTTCAGGAGTTTCTCGCGCTCGCCCTCCAGCATCTTGGCCACCGGCACGCCGGTCCAGCGCTCGACCACTTCCGCGATCTGCTCGGGCAACACGGCTTCTTCGACCAGCACGTCGTCTTCCTGCGCCTCGGCCGTGGCCAGGGCCTTCTCAAGCTGCGGGATCACGCCATAGGACAGCTCCCCGGCGCGGCCCAGATCGCCCTGCCGCTTGGCCTGGTCCAACTCGGCGCGGGCCTGGTCCAGCTTCTCCTTCAGGTCGCGCGCAGCGTCCAGCTTGTCACGCTCGGCCTGCCACTTGGCGGTCATCTCGTCGGATTGGTCCTGCAAGTCGCCCAGCTCGTGCTCCAGCTTTTCCAGCCGATCCTTCGACGCCGTGTCGGTTTCCTTCTTCAGCGCCTCCGCCTCGATCTGAAGTTGCAGGATCTGGCGATCCAGCGCGTCCAGTTCCTCGGGCTTGCTGTCCACTTCCATGCGCAGACGGCTGGCGGCCTCGTCCATCAGGTCGATCGCCTTGTCGGGCAGGAACCGGTCGGTGATGTAGCGATGCGACAGCGTCGCGGCGGCCACCAGCGCCGAGTCGCTGATCCGCACGCCATGGTGCAACTCGTATTTCTCCTTGATGCCGCGCAGGATCGACACGGTGTCCTCCACCGTCGGCTCTTCCACCAGAAGCGGCTGGAACCGCCGGGCAAGCGCCGCATCTTTTTCCACGTATTTGCGGTATTCGTTCAGGGTCGTGGCCCCGATGCAGTGCAACTCGCCCCGTGCCAATGCAGGCTTGATCAGGTTGGCCGCATCCATCGCGCCCTCCGATTTGCCGGCGCCCACAAGCGTGTGCATCTCGTCGATGAACAAGATGATCTCGCCGGCAGCATTGGCGATTTCGCCCAGAACGGCCTTCAGCCGCTCCTCGAACTCGCCGCGATATTTCGCGCCCGCGATCAGCGCGCCCATGTCCAGCGACATCAGCGTCTTGTTGCGCAGGCTTTCCGGCACATCCCCGTTGACGATGCGCAGGGCGAGACCTTCGGCGATGGCGGTCTTGCCGACGCCCGGCTCACCGATCAGGACGGGGTTGTTCTTGGTGCGGCGGGACAGAACCTGCATCGAGCGGCGGATTTCCTCGTCGCGCCCGATGATTGGGTCGATCTTGCCCTCCCGCGCAGCCTTGGTCAGGTCGCGGGCATATTTGTTGAGCGCATCGTAATTGTCCTCGGCCGACGCCGAATCGGCTTTCTTGCCCTTGCGCAGATCGTTGATCGCGGTGTTGAGCGCCTGCGCGTTCACCGCGCCCGCATCCAGCGCGTCCTTGGCGCCGGATTTCACCATCGCCAGCGCGGTCAGCAACCGTTCCACCGCGACGAAACTGTCGCCTGCCTTCTCGGCCAGCTTCTCGGCCTCGTCCAGCACCTTGGCGGTCTGCTTGTCCATGTAGACCTGCGCGCCGTCGCCGGTGACCTTCGGCAGCTTGCCCATGGCCAGCTCCAGCGCCTCCCGCACACGGGTGGCCGATCCTCCGGCCCGCCCGATCAGCGTGGACGCCAGGCCCTGGTCATCGTCCATGAGAGCCTTCAGAAGATGCTCGGGCACCAGTTTCTGGTGATCCTCGCGTTGCGCGATGGTCTGCGCGGCCTGAAGGAAGCCGCGTGCGCGATCCGTGAACTTCTCCAAGTTCATTGTCCGTCTCCTCAATAAAGCGCCCGTTCGCGTGCACCCGTTCAATCGGCATGCGTGCATGGGCCTCGGCGGATATATGGGAAGGCCGGAAGCGCTTCGCAACGGGTTGGCGACAGGCGGGAAGCTGGCAGGCCTTTTCCCCGCGACAACCGTGCCGCGCATCCCCATCTCTTGCGCACCGGGATAACGGTTCCCCGCCGTGATCCCCGGGCTGCGCCGCCGTCCCCAGCGCGGCGCAGCCGCCTTGTTTGTCACACGCGGCCGCTATTTCGCGGTCGTGTCGGTCCGGGTCGCCATTTTGGTGTTGGTCGATCCGGGCCACCTTTCCGGCCAGATGGGTAAGGGGAACCTGATCTCGACATGTTGCGGTGTTGTGGCATTATTCCGCTACAGATAGGGCAAACGCGCCCTCGTTCGGAGTATCGCCCATGTCGACCCCTTGCCTCAGCCTGCATCGCGTCGCCTACGACCCACACGCCCATGCCTTCCTGGCCGAGGCGCAGATTCTCGACGTCACCGGCATCCGCCGCCGCCCGGTGCAATGGCGCGGTCCCGTCACGGCCGAGTTCGCGCGCATCGCCAGCGGGCTGCGCGACGCGGTCCTGGCCGAGCGATAGGATGGACTTCCCCGCACCGCCCTCCTAAGCAGGCCGGAAATCCAATGCAGGGGAAGGTGGAAGATGTCCGATGATCGGCTGATCGTGGCGCTGGATGTGCCGAATATCGTCGCCGGGCTGGAGCTTGCGACCCGCCTTGACGACGCCGTGTCGTTCTACAAGATCGGCCTCGGGATGTTGACGGGCGGCGGGCTGGCGCTGGCCAACGAGCTGAAGCAGGACCACGGCAAGCGCATCTTCCTCGACATGAAATTCTTCGATATCGGCGCGACGGTGGAAGCCGCCGTGCGCGGCATCGCGCAGTTCGATCTCGATTTCCTGACGGTGCATGGCGATCCGCAGGTGGTGCAGGCCGCGAAACAGGGTGCTGCGGGCAGCGCCCTCAAGATCCTCGCGGTGACAGTGCTGACCTCCAACGACCGCGCCGACCTTGACGCGAACATGATCGTGCCGGGCGACATGGCCGAAATCGTGACGACCCGCGCCGCCCGCGCCTTCGATGCGGGCGCTGATGGCGTCATCGCCTCGCCCCACGAGGCCGCCCTGATCCGCGCATTGCCCGAAGCGGCGGGCCGCCTGATCGTGACGCCCGGCGTGCGGCCAACCGGCTCCGAGCATGGCGACCAGAAACGGGTGACGACGCCCGCACAGGCGATCGCAGACGGCGCCGACCACATCGTCGTCGGACGCCCGATCTGGCAAGCGGACAATCCCCGTGGCGCCGCCGAGGCGATCCTTCGCGACCTGGACTCGCCGCAGCCGCGCAGCCCGAACGGGACCTAAGCGAAATCCGATCCCCGATGTGGTATCCTCAAGCGATGACCAACGGTGCCGATTCCCCTGCGTCCCCGCCCGAAAGCGACGCCCGCGTCCTGTCCCATCTTGCCATCCGGCAACTTGTCGGGCTGATCGGCTTCGCGTTGCCCACGGCCCTTTATGTCTATGCCCGCATCGGCCCGTCGGACCGGATGCAGCCGTCGATCAGCGAGTTCTATTACACCGCGATGGGCGATGTCATGGTTGGCTGTCTGGTCGCGATCGGAACCTTCCTTCTGACCTACCGGGGCTATGCGACGCGGCCCGAGAGGCTCCCCCTCGGAGATCGGGCCGCCGCTGTCCTCGCCGGTCTGGGGGCCATCGGAACCGCTCTGTTTCCGACCAGCGGGACGGTGGAACGGGCCCTGTGTCACGGGCCGGAAATCGACCGCTGCGCGGCGGGAAACGGGATCGGACGGATCGACATCGGACCGGTCACCGGCTTCGGGACGCTGCCCGACGGCCTGCAGGACTTTCTCCATATCGGGTCGGCGGTTCTGTTCCTGGGTATGCTGGCATATTTCTGTATCGCGCTGTTTCCCATCGGGCCGATGCTCAAGGGAAACAAGGCGCAAGCCTTGATATATCGGGCGCTAGGCTACGGGATCCTCGGCTCGATCGTGCTCATCGCCATCGTGAAATTCCTGCTCCCCGACACGCTTGAGGCGCGGCTTGACCAGCGCAACGTGACCTTCTGGCTGGAGACGATCGCCGTCTTCTCGTTCTCGGCGGCATGGCTGATGAAGGGCAAGCCTCTCCGGCATCCGTTTGGACTGAACGCGCCGCATCCGCAGGTGTGATCAGTCGTTGATGTCATGGTCGAAGGTTTTCACCTGACCGTGATACACCCCCAGCCAGCGCCGCAGCGCCAGCCACGACACCAGCGAAACCACCGCGAAGATCAACACCAGGATCGTCCAGTTCGCCGCCAGCGGCACGCCGACCAGCAGCAGCAGCGCGATCACGCCGGCGCCGATGGCGAAGCCCAGCAGCAGGAACGACGGCAACAGCACCTCGCCCACCGCCAGCGCCACGGCGGCGACGCCCCAGACCCACCATTGACCCCACAGATCCATCAGCCGCGCCCTTTCAGCATCTGGAACGCCTTGCCGAAGGCATCCACCGCATCCGCGGGCACGATGATCGTCTGCGACCCCGCGCCGCCGGCAACCTTGGCGATGGCCTTCACCTGTTCGATGGCGATGTTGTATTGCACCGCCTCCAGCCCGCCCTTGGCGATGGCCTCGGCCACGACGCCGGTGGCATAGGCCTCGGCCTCCGCCTCGACCCGGCGCGCTTCGGCGGTCTGGCGGGCGGCGTAAAGCTCCGCATCGGCGTTCAGCTCCACCGCGCGCTTCTGGCCTTCGGCGCGGGTCACGGCGGCGCGCCGCTCGCGCTCCGCGTTCAACTGCTGCAACATCGCATCGCGCGTGGCCTGATCCAGATTGACATCGAGGATTTCCGCCCGCGTCACCTCGATCCCCCAATCGTCCACCGCCGTGCCGACCTGTTCGCGGATCTGGCTGATGACCGTGGCGCGGTTCGATTGCACCTCGTCGAGGTCCATCTTGCCGATTTCGGCCCGGACGATCCCGGCGACCGTCGTGGCGATGGCGCCGTCCACGTCACGGATACGGTAGACCGTCTTTTCCGGCTCGATGATGCGGTAGAACACGCTGGTGTCGATCTTCACCAGCACGTTGTCCTTGGTGATCGCGTCCTGTTCGGCATTGGGCAATTGCCGTTCGAGGATGGAAATCCGATGCGCCACCTTGTCGAGGAACGGCACGATGAAGTTGATCCCCGGCCCGAGGACCGATTTCAGCCGCCCGAAGCGCTCCACCACATGCTGCTCGGATTGCGGCACGATGCGGATGGCAAGAAAGATGCAAAGGATGACGAAAAGGGCGAGCGCCAGGAAAAAGATATTCCCGTTCAACAGGTCTTGGACCATGGCTAATATACCTCTGATTTGGTCTTCGGCTTTCATTCCCTCAGGATATGCGGGCAGATCGCTCTTGAGACCAGCCCTAATCGACGGAGGATTTCCTCCGTGTCGCCGAAAGGAGCGCGTGTCTTGCCCGATCTGATCCGAAAGGCGACCCCCTCGGACACGGCGGCGGTGACCGCGCTGGTGCTGGCGGCTTATGCGCCCTGGGTGCCGATCATCGGGGTCGAGCCGGGGCCGATGCACGACGATTACGCAGCCGCCATCGCCGCCGGGCAGGTCGAGGTGCTGGAGAGGCCGGACGGCATCGACGCGGTGCTGGTCCTGATCCCGCAATCCGATGCGATGCTGCTCGACAACATCGCCGTGGCCCCCGCAGCGCAGGGGCGCGGGCTTGGGCAGCGGCTGATGGCTTGGGCCGAGGATGCGGCGCGCGCGGCGGGCCTGCCGCGAATGCGGCTCTATACCCACGAGAAGATGGCCAGCAACATCGCGCTCTATACCCGGGCCGGTTATGTCGAAACCGCTCGCGTGACGGAACGCGGGCTGAACCGCGTCTACATGGAAAAGCCCCTCGATCTGCGCGAGCCCTGACAGCGGAGGCACCCATATCGCGGCCTTTCTGAAGCGCGCGAATGGGCGTATCATCGCACCCATGCCAGCCCTGTGCCGCGATTGTCTGGAGACGTTCCCCCAAGGCCCCCAAGGCCCCCAAGGCCCCCAAGGCCCCCAAGGCCCGCAAGGCCGCCGCTGCCCCGCCTGCCGGTCGCCGCGCGTCACCGCGCATCCCGAACTTTACGACCTGTCCATCGCGCATATGGATTGCGACGCCTTCTATGCCTCGGTCGAGAAACGCGACAATCCCGATCTGCGCGACAAGCCCGTCATCATCGGCGGCGGGCGGCGCGGGGTGGTCTCGACAGCCTGCTACATCGCGCGGATCAAGGGCGTGCGCTCGGCCATGCCGATGTTCCAGGCCCTGAAACTGTGCCCCGAAGCCGTCGTCCTGCGCGGTCGGATGGACACCTATGTCGCCGTCTCCCGCCAGATCCGCGCGTTGATGGAGGAGTTGACCCCCGCCATCGAACCGCTGTCACTGGACGAGGCCTTTCTCGACCTCACCGGCACGACCCGGCTCCACGGCAAACCGCCCGCCGTGATGCTGGCGCGGCTGGTCAAGCGGATGCGTGACGAGATCGGGATCACCGGCTCCATCGGCTTGTCGCACAACAAGTTCCTCGCCAAGATCGCCTCCGAC
>CAZTUG010000100.1:0-11149 GCA_964615955.1 uncultured Roseicyclus sp. | reverse complement strand
ATTTCTTCCCGCTGACCTGCAAGACCTGCGTGGATTACACCAACCGGCTGGCCGATATCACCGTCGGCTACATGGCAGGCGATGGCGATCAATGGATCCTCACCCGCAATGCGCGCGGGGCCGAGATGCTGGCCGGCATCGCCGACCGGCTGGAGGTCAAGCCCCTGACCGACAAGGGCAAGCGCGACAGCGCGGTGAAGGGTTTCCTCGCCAATACCGAACGCGCGGCGGGCGGGATGCCGCTGCGGTCCATGCCCGACTGGCTGCGCCCGCTGGTGTCCTTCCTGCAACCGCGCATCGGTCCCCGTGGCCTCGAATTCGCCCGCGCCCGGGTCGAGATGAAGGCGATCGAAACCATCCTCCACCTGCGCCGCGCCCACCCCGCGCGGGTCAAGAACATGGTGCCCGCCCATGTCTGGCGCGTCGCCGAGCGCTATGGCCTGTCGCGGTCCGAGGATGAAACGCCAAAGGAGTGACCGCCGGTCACCAATCCCCGGCCGACCCGTCTTCATCTTGGCCGAAAAACTCTGGGGGAGCGCGAGGGGGCAACGCCCCCTCGCATCGGTCGACCCGCCGCAGGCGGGGCGAAACCACGCGCACCCCCCGACTCCCAAATCGGAACAAAATGTGAACATACTGCCCCATGGGATTCGCGGAACTTTCCATCACCACCAACTTCACCTTCCTCACCGGCGGCTCCCACCCGGAGGAATACGCGCGCCGCGCCGCGATCCTCGGCCTCGACGCCATCGCCATCGCCGACGAGAATTCCGTCGCGGGCGTGGTCCGGGCGTGGTCGGAACTGCGCAAGATCGCCGACGAGATCGCCACTGCGAAGACCGCCGCGCGGGATCCCGTCGGCCCGCCGCGGCCCGCCCATATCCCCCCCGCCCCGCGCGCGCCCATCGACCATATCCCGCGGCTGCTGCCCGCCGCGCGGCTTGTCTTCACCGAGGGGGTCGAGATCACCGCCCTGCCGCGCGACCGCACCGGCTGGGCGGTGCTGTGCCGTCTGCTCTCCACCGGACGGCTGCGCGCGAAGAAGGGGGCCTGCATCCTCCGTCTCGATGACCTTCTGGCCAACCACGCGGGGTTGGAGCTTCTGCTCCACGCCCCTGCCCGGCGCACGACAGCATGGATGCAGGCAGCCGAACGCCTTGCTCCCCTGTCCCCCAGCCTCTGCCTCTCGCCCCGCTATGACGGGCAGGACAGCCCGCGCTTCATCGCCCAGGCCCGTCTCGCCGAAACCCTCGGCCTGCAAACGGTGGCCTCCGCCCGGCCGCTCATGCATCACGGTGCGCGCCGCCGCCTGACCGATATGCTGACCTGCATCCGCGAAGGGCTCCGCGTCGAAGACCTTGGCACCGCGGCGCAGGCCAATGCCGAACAGCGCCTGCGCGGAGAGCACGAGATACGCCGCATCTTCGCGGGCTTCGAGGAGGCCGTGGCGCGCAGCACCGAGATTGCCGAGCGCTGCCAATTCGACATCAAGAGCCTGCGCTACGAATACCCTTCGGAGATCGCCGATAACGAGACCGCCGCCGAGCGTCTGCGCCGTCTTGCCATGGATGGCCTGCACTGGCGCTATCCCCAGGGCATCCCCGAGCGCGCCCGGAAACAGCTTGCCCACGAACTGGCCCTGATCGGCAAGCTGGGATACGAGCCCTATTTCCTGACGGTCAACGACATCGTGGCCTTCGCGCGCAGCCGGGGCATCCTGTGCCAGGGGCGCGGGTCGGCGGCCAATTCCATCACCTGCTACGCGCTGGGCGTCACCTCCGTCTCGCCCGAGATCGGCACCATGGTGTTCGAACGCTTCGTGTCGGAGGCGCGGAACGAGCCGCCCGATATCGACGTGGATTTCGAACATGAGCGGCGCGAGGAGGTGATCCAGCACATCTATGACCGCTACGGCCGCCACCGTGCGGGCCTCTGCGCCACGGTCATCCACTATCGCGGCAAGCGTGCGGTGCGCGAGGTGGGTCGCGCCATGGGGCTGTCGGAAGACATCCTCTCGGCGCTGTCCTCGCAGATCTGGGGATCGTGGTCGAAAACCGGCCCCGACATGGCCCGCATGCGCGAGATCGGCCTTGATCCCACCAGCCCGCGCCTGGCCCAGACCATCCGCCTGATCGACGAGATCATCGGCTTCCCCCGTCACCTGTCCCAGCATGTCGGCGGCTTCGTCATCACCGAGGGACGGCTGGACGAGTTGGTGCCGATCGAGAACGCGAGCATGGAAGATCGCACCGTCATCTGCTGGGACAAGGACGATATCGACGCGCTCGGCATCCTGAAGGTCGATATCCTGGCGCTGGGCATGCTGACCTGCATCCGCAAGGCGTTCGATCTGCTGCAAACCCACCACCAGGCCGATTACACGCTGGCCACCCTGCCGCCCGAGGATCGCGCGACCTACGACATGCTGTGCCGTGCCGACAGCCTTGGCGTGTTCCAGGTCGAAAGCCGCGCGCAAATGAACTTCCTGCCCCGGATGCGCCCGCGCTGCTTCTACGATCTGGTGATCCAGGTCGCCATCATCCGCCCGGGTCCGATCCAGGGCGACATGGTGCATCCCTTCATCCGGCGCCGAAACGGCGAGGAGGCGGTCAGCTTCCCCTCCGACGAGCTTGGCCGCGTGCTGGGCAAGACCCTTGGCGTGCCGCTGTTCCAGGAACAGGCGATGCAGATCGCCATCATCGGCGCGGGCTTTTCGCCGGAAGAGGCGGACAGGCTGCGCCGGGCGCTGGCGACCTTCAAGAAGCACGGCAACGTGTCCGAACTGCGCACCCGGTTCCTGCGCGGCATGCGCGCCAATGGCTATGACGACGATTTCGCCGAGCGCTGCTTTTCCCAGATCGAAGGCTTCGGCAGCTACGGCTTCCCGGAAAGCCACGCCGCCAGTTTCGCCCTGCTGGTCTATGCGTCCAGCTGGCTGAAACGCCACCACCCCGGCATCTTCGCCTGCGCCCTTCTCAACTCTCAACCGATGGGGTTCTACGCCCCCGCCCAGATCGTGCGCGATGCCCGCGAACACGGGGTGGAGGTGCGGCCGATCTGCATCAATCGCTCCCACTGGAACAACGTGATGGAACGGACAGAGACCGGCGAGCTCGCCCTGCGCCTTGGCTTCCGGCAGATCAAGTCCATGCGCGGGGAAGAGGCCGATTGGCTGGTTGCCGCGCGGGGCAACGGCTATACCAGCGTCGAGGATGTCTGGCGCCGCGCGGGGATCGAGGCGCGGATGCTGACCGTTCTGGCCGAGGCGGATGCCTTCGCCACGCTCGGGATGGCGCGTCGCGAGGCGCTTTGGGCGGCCCGCGCCCTGTCGCCGAAGACGGAACTGCCGCTGTTTGCCGGTGATCTTGACGGCGAGGGGATCGTGGAACCGGCGGTCTACCTGCCGCAGATGACCGAGGGGGAAAATGTGGTCGAGGATTACGTGGCGATGCGCCTGACCCTGCGCACGCATCCCGTCGCGCTGATCCGCCACAAGCTGAGCCCGGGGATCGACCGGCGGTTGTTGGAGCCGACGAAACCGGGGCTGCCTACAACCCGAACTTCGCCCGCTTCTCTCCCACGGTCTTCATGACGCGGACCAACTCCTCGCTGACGCCGGGCTCGCTCAGGGCGTGGCCCGCGCCGCGCACGATGTGCAACTGCCCCGACGGCCAGCGCGCGGCGAGGCTATGGGCCGAGACCGGCGGGCAGATCATGTCGTATCGCCCCTGCACGATGGTGCCGGGGATATGGGCGATGCGGTGGGCGTCCCGCAGGATCTGGCCGTCTTCTTCCAGGAAGCCCTTGTTGACGAAATAATGATTCTCCAGCCGGGCGAAGGCGCGGGCGTAATCGGCGGGGCTTTCGCCGCCATGCCCGTCGCTGCCCATCGAGGCCAGCGCGTTTTCCCACGCGGCCCAGGCCCGGGCGAAGCGCGTCTCGACCATCAGGTCGCCGGAAAACAGCCGCTGGTTATAGGCCGCGATCAGGTCGCCGCGTTCCTCCTCGGGCACCAGCGCCACGAAACGCGCCCATTGGTCGGGCCAGAACTGCCCCGCGCCGCCGCCATAAAACCAGTCCAGCTCCCGCTGCATCGACAGGAACACGCCGCGCAGGGCAAGATAGGCCACCGGCGCGGGGTGCGCCTGCGCATAGATCAGCGCCAGCGTCGCCCCCCAGGAGCCACCGAAAACGGCCCAACGCTCGATCCCCAGGGTGTGCCGGATCCGCTCGATATCCGCGACCAGATGCCATGTCGTGTTGGCGCGAGTCGCGGCATGGGGCCGCGAGCGTCCGCAACCGCGCTGATCGAACAGGATGATCCGCCAGACGTCCGGGTCGAAATAGCGCCGCATCGCCGGGCTGCAGCCACCACCGGGGCCGCCATGCAACACCACGACAGGCGCACCGCGCGGATTACCGCATTGTTCCACGTAAATGTGGTGCCCGTCGCCCACATCCAGCATCCGCTGATCGAACGGGTCGATCGGCGGGAACAAATGGGCGCTTGCGCGCTTTTGACCGGCGAACTTGTCCATGCGCAACCTATATAGACCGTGACGCCGGAAACGGCATGTTGAAAGTGACAAGAGATCGAAGGGATGTCCATGAACACCGCACCCATCAGCACCGTTGACGACGGCGAAATCGCCAAGTTTCAGGCGATGGCCGCCGAATGGTGGGATCCGAACGGCAAGTTCAAGCCGCTCCACATGCTCAACCCGACGCGGCTGGATTACATCACGTCGCAGATCGCCGCAGAATACGGGCGCGACCTGAAGGGGCCGAAACCGTTCGACGGGTTGCGCATCCTCGATATCGGCTGCGGCGGCGGCCTTCTGGCGGAACCGATGGCGCGACTGGGCGCGGATGTGGTGGGGGCCGATGCAGCCGAGCGCAACATTCCCGTGGCGCAGGTCCATGCCGCGCAATCGGGGCTGGCCATCGACTATCGCTACACCACCGCCGAGGCGATGGCAGCGGCAGGCGAGCAATTCGACGTCGTTCTGAACATGGAAGTGGTGGAACATGTCGCCGATCCGCTGGCCTACCTGACGGCCTGCCGGCAACTTCTGAAACCGGGCGGGCTGATGGTCTGTTCGACCCTCAACCGGAATCCGAAAAGCTACCTCATGGCGATCATCGGGGCCGAGCATGTGATGCGCTGGCTGCCCAGGGGCACCCATGACTGGTCGAAATTCATCACCCCGGACGAATTGTTCGCCTTGATCCGCGACGCGGGACTCGACCCGGTGGACCGCAAGGGCTTCGTCTTCAATCCCGTCCTGTGGACCTGGTCGCTGAGCGACCGGGACCTGAGCGTGAATTACGTGACCGCCTCGGTGAAACGCTAACCCTCGCCCTCCAGCCG
Organism: uncultured Roseicyclus sp.; assembly: GCA_964615955.1. Classification (GTDB taxonomy): domain Bacteria; phylum Pseudomonadota; class Alphaproteobacteria; order Rhodobacterales; family Rhodobacteraceae; genus Gymnodinialimonas. The sequence goes on along the minus strand of CAZTUG010000100.1, from coordinate 5,778 downwards.
TTCGCGCATGGCGCGCAGAACCGGCAAGGCCGCGCGGACCTTGTCGGTTCCGATATCGGCGACGGCATCCGACAGGATCGGAGCGATGGCGGAAATCGCCACTTCCCGCGCGCGCAGGCCTGCCGGGCTGATCGAAATCATCTTGCGGCGCGCGTCGTCCCAATCGGGGCGGACATGGATGTGCCCGGCCCATTCCAGGCGGTTGAGCGTATTGGTCATCGCCCCCCGCGTCAGGTGGAAGGCGCGCGCCAATTGCGCGGGAGACCGTTCATCGCTGGTGCGGGCAAGATGATTGAGGACGGTGAAATGGCTCAGCTCCATGCCCTTGGGCAGCGCTTTCGCCAGCCGCGCCCGCGCAAGCTGGTCGACCATGAAGACTTCACTGAACAGGGCGACCGATAGCGGGTCATCGGAACTGGGCATGGGCGCGATTGAACGCCGCGCTGCGGCGCGGCGCAAGGGTTAACCGCGCGGCAGGGTCACTGCGCCGCGAGAAGCGGGTCCAGCTTTCCATTGCGATCCAGCGCGGCGATGTCGTCGTAGCCGCCGATATGGGCATCGTCGATAAAGATCTGCGGAACGGTATGACGGCCCTGTGCACGGCCCATCATCTCCTGCCGCCGCTTGGGATCGGCGGCGACATCGATCTCGGCGAAGCTGACGCCCTTCTCGTTGAGCAGGCGCTTGGCGGCATGGCAGTAGCCGCACAACGGTGAGGTGTAGATCTCGATCAATGCCATTTGCGGCGAGCCCCTTCGCGGTCGTAACTAACGCTGTCAACCTAGATGTCCGGGCCGACCCGCGCCAGAGCCAGAACGGACACATTTTTGGCACCGGCCTGCCGGCACGCCTCTGTCGCGATGTTCAACGTCGCGCCCGATGTCACGACGTCGTCGATCAGGATCACGTTCCGGTCCGCCATGGTGCCGCCCCGGCGCGGATGCGGCATGATCGCCTCGTCCACATTGCGGTAGCGGGCGTCGCGGTTGCGGCCTTCCTGCGACGGCGTGGGGCGCAGGCGCAGAAGCGCCATCGGTTCCACCTCCGCGCCGGTCTGGCGCGACAGCGACCACGCCAGCAGGGCGGCCTGGTTGAAGCGTCGGCGGGCAAGCCGCGTCCAGTGCAGCGGAACCGGCACCAGCAGCGGCGCATCGACCTCCAGCAGGTCCGCCGCGGCGCGCGCCATCCACGGGCCGGCAGCGCGGGCGATGTCGGTGCGGTCGCCGTGCTTGAGCGCCAGCACAAGGCTGCGCCCGACGCCCTCGTACATGAAGACCGCACGGCCATGATCCCACGCGCGCGGCGTGCGCTGGCAGTCCGAACAGATCAGCGCCTCTCCCTGGTCGGGGGTCTGTCCGGGCAGGCCGGTGCCGCACAGGTCGCAGGCCGCGCCAAGGATGAACGGCGTATCGGCCCAGCAGGTGCCGCAAAGCGCGAAGCTATCCTCGACCCGCGCGCTGCATTTCAGGCATTCGGGCGGAAACACCGCACGCAGCACGCTTTGCAATCTCATACTCGCCCCCTAGGTTCCTGCGGGTCGTAACTGCCCGGACATGGACCAAATGCACCCTGATCGACCCCGCCTGACAGATGCCCGTGCGCTGGCTGCCCACCGCGCCCGCGCCGACCTGTCGGCGGCGCGGTTCCTGCATGACGAAGCCCTTCTTGAAATTCAGGAAAGGCTCAAGGACGTTAACAGGACGTTTACATACCCGGCCCTCGTGACGGATTTTCCGACAATCTGGGGCGAATTGCTGCAGACCGGCAGGATCGTGCCGATGGCGGAGACGCTGGACCTTCAACCGGCCGCCCACGACCTCGTGATCCACGCCATGAGCCTGCACTGGTCCGACGATCCGGTCGGCCAGATCGTGCAATGCCGCCGCGCGCTGCGCCCCGACGGGTTGTTCCTTGGCGTGGCTTTCGGTGGCGCGACCCTGACGGAACTCCGCGACGCCCTTGCGCAGGCGGAAACGGCGGTGACCGGCGGGCTCAGCCCCCGGGTGGCCCCGATGGCGGAAATCCGCGACATGGGCGGGCTGTTGCAGCGCGCGGGTCTGGCGCTGCCGGTCGCCGATGCCCTGCGCAAGACGGTCACCTACCCGAACGCAATCGCCCTGATGCACGACCTGCGCGCCATGGGCGAGACCAACGCGCTGGCCGCCCGGCACCGCGCGATCCCGCCCCGCGCGCTGTTCCCGACCATGGCCGCGATCTACGCCCGCACGCACCCCGCGGAAGAAAATCGCATCCGGTCGAGCTTCGAATTCGTATTCCTTTCCGGATGGGCTCCGGACGACAGCCAGCAAAAGCCGCTGCGCCCCGGCGCGGCAAAGCACCGTCTGGCCGATGCCCTTGGAACCACAGAGTTTGACGAGACGGCCAAACCGGTCCATGAGCGGCCCGATGAAGAAAGAAAATGACCAGATGAACATGATGCAGTCCGCCCATAGCCCGGCCCTGGCCCACGCACCTGCCGACCACCCTCGTGTCAAGATGGGCAAGGTGGGTGTCCTGCTGGCCAATCTGGGGACGCCGGACAACTACGATTACTGGTCGATGCGGCGCTACCTGAACGAGTTTCTCAGCGACAAGCGCGTCATCGACTACAGCCCGTGGATCTGGCAGCCGCTGTTGCAGCTTGTGATCCTGTCCAAGCGCCCTTTCAGTTCCGGCGCGGCCTACAAGAGCATCTGGAACCACGAGGCAGGCGAAAGCCCCCTGATGACCATCACCAAGGACCAGACCGCCAAGATGCGCGCCCTCATGGCCGAGCGCTATGGCGACGATGTCGTGGTCGATTTCTGCATGCGCTACGGCAATCCCTCGACCAAGTCCAAGGTGGACGAGCTGGTGGCGCAGGGCTGCACCAAGATCCTGTTTTTCCCGCTTTATCCGCAATACGCGGGCGCCACCTCCGCCACCGCGTGCGACCAGTTCTTCCGCAGCCTCGAAAACATCAAGTGGCAGCCGCAGGTGCGCACGGTGGAACCCTACTTCGCCAACCCGCTTTATATCGACGCGCTGGCGCAATCCATCGAACGCGCCTATGCCACGTTGGAGGTGAAGCCCGACGTTCTGGTCGCCTCCTACCATGGTGTGCCGAAGCGCTACCTGATGGAGGGCGATCCCTACCATTGCCAGTGCCAGAAGACCTCGCGCCTGCTGAAGGAACGGCTGGGCTGGGACGACACCCGGATCGTCACCACCTTCCAGAGCCGTTTCGGCCCGGAGGAATGGTTGCAGCCCTACACGGTCGAGGAGGTCGCCCGTCTGGCCGAACAGGGCAAGACGCGCATCGCCGTCTGCGCACCGGCCTTCTCGGCCGACTGCATCGAAACGCTGGAAGAAATCAACGAGGAAATCCGCGAAAGCTTCGAGCATGCGGGCGGCGAAAGCTTCACCTATATTCCATGCCTCAACGATGACGATGCCCATATGCATGCACTGTCGCGTGTTGTGGAAGAGAATCTGCGCGGATGGCTGGGTTGACGCAGTCGCCGTCAGGCTGCTTGCAAGGCCCCGACCGGTCGTCCGGTATAGAACTTGTCATCCACCCGCACCATCACCAGCCCGGAAGCCAGTCGCCGCACGAAATGACCCTGCACGGAAACGCAAGTTCCAATAAGAACCGTCGTCAGCATGGCACTACCCCCAAATAGACCTGTCTGATGGAACGACGGTAGCGATCCGCGTGAACAAATCACCTGAAAAGTAAACGCGACCCGGGTCATGGGTGACGTAATTTCACAAGTGTGGCGATCCGGTGTCAGAGCCAATCCCGCAGGATCGGGACAAGGGGTATATCCGCCGCGGGCATCGGGTAGGTGCGCAGGTCGGCCGGACGGACCCATTTCAGGCTCTGCCCCTCGCGCGAAACGGGGATACCGGCCCACTTGCGGCAGGCGAACAGCGGCATCAGCAGGTGGAAATCGTCATAGGCATGGCTGGCGAAGGTCAGCGGCGCAAGACAGGACGCCCAGGTGTCGATTCCCAGTTCCTCCTGCAATTCGCGGATCAGGGCCTGTTCCGGCGTTTCGCCCTGTTCGACCTTGCCGCCGGGAAATTCCCACAGGCCGGCCATCGGCTTGCCCTCGGGCCGCTGCGCCAGAAGCACGCGGCCCTCGCGGTCGATCAGCGCCACGGCCGAGACGAGAACGACCTTTCGCACCGGATCAGGACCGGTAATCGGCGTTGATGTCGATATAGGCGTGGGTCAGATCGCAGGTCCACACCGTCGCCCGCCCGGCACCGAGGCCAAGATCGACGTCGATCAGAAGCTCCGCGTGCGTCATGTAGCCCGCGACGGTGGCCTCGTCATACCCCTCGGCGCGCCAGCCGTGTTCTGCGACGACATGGGGCCCGAATCGAATGGTCAGCAGGTCGCGGTCCGCCTGCGCGCCGGATTTGCCCACCGCCATGACGATGCGGCCCCAGTTCGGGTCCTGCCCGGCGATGGCGGTCTTCACCAGCGGCGAATTGGCGATCGCGCGTGCCACCTTTTCGGCATCCGCATCGGACATGGCGCCGGTCACGCGCACCTCCACGAACTTGGTGGCGCCTTCGCCGTCGCGCACGATCTGGTGCGCGAGGTCCTCCATGACGGAGTGCAGCGCCGCCTGAAACCCCCCATGCGGCGCGGTCAGCGGCACGTTCCCGGCGCGGCCCGTGGCGGCCATCAACACGGTGTCCGAGGTGGAGGTGTCGCTGTCCACGGTCACGGCGTTGAAGGTAACGCGGTTCACGGCACTCAGCATCTCCTGCAAGGCCGTTTGCGTCACCGCCGCATCGGTGAAGACATAGCCCAGCATCGTCGCCATGTCGGGCGCGATCATGCCCGATCCCTTGGCGAACCCCATGATGGTCACCGGCGTGCCGTCGATCTCGGCCCGCGCCACGGCGCCTTTCGGGAAAGTATCCGTCGTCATGATCGCGCGCGCCGCCATTTCCGCCGCGCCCGCGTCCAGCGCATCCACCAGGACCGGCAGGATATCGGTGATCTTGCTGGCGGCCAGCGGTTCCCCGATCACCCCGGTGGACGAGGTGTAGACATGCCCCGCAGGCAGGCGCAGCGCGGCGGCGGCGGCGGCGGCGATCAGCTCCACATCCGTGACGCCGCGCTTGCCCGTGAAGGTGTTGGCGTTGCCGGAATTCACCACGATGGCGAAGCCGTGGTCGGGGCTTTGGTGCGGCAGCTTGGCCTGCCCGTCCAGCACGGCGGCCGACCGCGTGGCCGACCGGGTGAACACCCCCGCCACGGTGGACCCAGCCGCGACATGGGCCAGCATCACGTCCACGCGGTTGCGGTATCGCACGCCCGCCTCGCCGGCGGCAAAGCGGACACCGTCGATGGCGGGCAGGTCAGGAAAGGCCTCGGGCGCCAGGGGCGAACGCTTGTATTTGTCGCCACCAGTGGCGACGGCGACCTTCGACGCTGTGCTGTCTGTCACGATCTGGTCCCCCCCGACCGGCCGCCCGTTACTGGGCGATCAGGTCGAGATTGCGGATCACGGAGGCGTCGATGTCAAGCGCGGGCCGGTCGATCTGGGCCTCGGCGGTCAACTCCTCCAGACGGGCATCCACACGGGCGCGGCGCAGGCCCTCTTCCAGTTCGGCCCGGACATCGTCCAGCGTCGGCGGGGCCTGTTCGCGGGTCTCGTTCAGCAGCACGACATGCCAGCCGAATTGCGTCTGCACCGGGGCGGAAACCTCGCCCGGCTCCAGCCCGAACACCGTTTCCTCGAATTCCGGCACCATCATGCCGGCGCTGAACCAGCC
>CAZTUG010000099.1:0-11188 GCA_964615955.1 uncultured Roseicyclus sp. | reverse complement strand
TGCCGTCATAGACGGAGAGTTCCAGCATCTTCGGGTCGATCATGATCATCCGGCAATCTTCCGGCTTCAGCTTGTAGAGCAGCGACAGGATCATCGTGTTGATCGCCACCGACTTGCCCGACCCGGTGGTGCCCGCGATCAGCAGGTGAGGCATCTTGGCGAGGTTCACGATCACCGGTTCGCCGCCGATATCCTTGCCCAGGGCCAGCGGCAGCTTGTGGTTGCCGTCGCCGAAATCGCGGTGGGACAGCATCTCGCGCAGCACCACCATCTCGCGGTTCTGGTTCGGCAGTTCGATCCCGATCACGGTGCGCCCCGGCACCGTCGAGACGCGGGCGGACAGCGCGGACATCGAGCGCGCGATATCGTCGGAAAGGCCGATCACGCGGGACGCTTTCAAGCCTGGCGCCGGTTCAAGTTCATACATGGTGACCACGGGGCCAGGACGGACGGACACGATCTCGCCCTTCACGCCGTAATCATCCAGCACGTTCTCCAGCATCCGCGCGTTTTCCTCCAATGCCTCGTCGCTGAGGTGATGGCGCTCGATCGTGACGGGATTGGTCAGAAGCGTCAGCGGCGGAAATTCGTAGGGCTCGGGCTCGGACAGCGGCAGAGACGGCTGCTGATCCGCCCTCGCCTGGCGCGATTGTGCGGGCGCCTTGCGGGTCGGCTGCTGCACGACGCGGCGCTGGAGGCCGGGCGCTGTCTGCGGCGCGGGAATGGGCGCGCGTGGCTGGTCTGGCTCCATCTGATGCAGGTCCGTCGGATCTTCCGCGTGCAGGTTCACCGGGTCCACCTCGGCCATCGGGGCGTCTTGCGGGATGGTCGCGGCGGCGGCGGTCAGGGGCGGCTCGATCCGGTTCAATTGCGGCACGCGCGACGGCGTGCCGGGCGTCACGCGGGCGCGGGCGGCGATGTCGGCAATGGTGTTGCCCGTCGCGGGCGCGGCTTGCGGACTGACCCGTGCGCGGATCGCATCGGAAATGCGCGAGCGGACGCGATCATTCGGCTGGACGACGGCGGCATGCAGATCCTCGACCAGGACCGGATCGGCGTCCGGCAAGGACGGGTCAATCGTTGCCTGCGCCTCGCGCCGACGCATCGGCATTCGGGAAAACAGGCCCTGCGGTGCGGGTTGCGCGGCGGGCGCGCCGTGGGTGGATGCGGCCGCCGGGTCCATCACGGGCTCGGCCCGGCGCACGCGCGGTTCGGACAGGGAACGAGCCGGACCGGTCGAGAGGGCTGCGCCGCGCACATCGGCAGTGTCACCGCGCGCGACCCGGCGGTCATGCAGGGCCTGCGCCACGGTCCCGACCCCGCGCCAGAGTCCGCGCCCGACGCTTTGCATCGCCGTCGTCAAAACGCCGCCCGTGGCGACCATGCCCACCAGCAGGAACCGCAGGGTCAGCCCGAATTCCCGCTGGGTCACTCCCAGCACGAACAGCACCATCAGGCCAGAGGCGAGAAAGGCCGTGAAGGCCGCGATCTTGATGCCGACCTGCGGCGACATCGGCAGCGCGCTTAGCACCGCGCCAAGGATCGTGTCGCCGAACAGGCCCCCGGTCCCGAAGGAATGCGTCCAGTCGGCGGGCGGCACATGGCTCGCCGCATAGATCGAGGCCAGTGCGATGGCGATGGGAAGGAACAGCAAGCGGCCAAGCGCACGGCCTTCGCCGCGATGGAGCAGGAAGCGCACACCCCAGACGACGAAGGCGGCAGGCAGGACCCAGGCGGCATAGCCCATGATCATCATCAGAACGGCGGCAATCGACGCCCCGCCCCGGCCCAGAAGGTTTTCCGGCGTCGCGTCCGTGGCGGCCATCCAGTTCGGATCCTCCGGCACGTAGCTGCCAAGCATCGCCACAAGGGCCAGACCCACACCCATCAGTGCCATACCGATCATCTCGCGCCCACGCCGGGACAGGAATTCCTGCATGTGTCCGTCCAGAAGCGGTTCGCGCTGTCGGGTCTGATAGGCCATCGGTTCGCCTCCTCAATCGTAGAGTGTTTCGCGGAGCTTGATCAGTCCGCGGCGCATGTCTTCCTGTTCGGCCACCATCGCCACGCGGATGCGGTCGTGGCCCGGCGTCACGCCGTCGACCTTGCGGGCAAGGTAGGCACCGGGCAGAACCCGAACGCCGGTCTCGCGCCACAACTTCAGCGTCGCCGCTTCGCCATCCTCCACCGGCAGCCACAGGAAGAACCCGGCTTGCGGCGGCACATATCCGGGGACATCGCCAAAGATCTCGTCGGCGATGGCGTATTTCGCGCGATACTGCGCGCGGTTATCCGCGACATGGACCTCGTCGGCCCAGACGGTTTCGGCCACGGCCTGCAAGGGCAGCGGCAGGGGGGCGCCGGCATAGGCGCGCAGTTGCCTGATCCGGGCGATGCTTTGCGGACCGCCGGCGCAGAAGCCCGATCGCAACCCCGGCAGGTTCGAACGCTTGGACAGCGAATGGAACACCAGCACACGCTCGGGGTCTGCGCCCATGCGTTGCGCCACCTGCAACGCCCCGACGGGGGCACGGTCGCGATAGATCTCGGAATAGCATTCATCCGCGAAGATCTGGAAATCGTGCTTTTCCGCCAGTGCGATCAGCGCTTTCCAATAGGTCTCGGACGCGACGGCGCCCTGCGGGTTGGCGGGCGAGCAGAGATAGGCAATCGCCGTCCGGTCGAGGATCGCGGGATCGACAGCGGCGAAATCCGGCAGATCGCCGGTGGCCTCGGTCGCAGGCAGGTAGACAGGCTCCGCCCCGACCGACATGGCCGCCACGGCATAGACCTGGTAGAACGGATTGGGCGTCAACACCACCGGTTGCCGGCCATTCTTCCGCTCGGGACACAGCGCCATGCAGGCGTTGTAAAGCCCCTCGCGCGTGCCGTTCAGCGCCATGATCTGCGTCGCGGGATCAACCCGCACCCAGTATCGCCGACCCAGCCAAGCCGCCTGCGCCGCGCGCAGCGACGCCGTGCCGTCATTTTCGGGATAGCGCCCGAACCCGTCCAGATGGGTGGACAACACCTGGCCGACCCAGGACGGAAAGGCATGGCGCGGCTCGCCGATGGTCATGGCAATGGGCGCGCCGCCCGGTTCGTGGGCGTCAAGCAAGCTCCGCAAACGCGGAAACGCATATTCTGGGAGGTCCGAAAACCGCTCCGGGAAATTCATGTCTGCCTCAAGATCAGGGTCGTTCACGCCCTGTTTCGTCAGACGATAGCGAATCGGTTCGCCCGGGTCCAGAAAAACGGTTGCGAAATCAGGCTGGTGTGGCGCTCAGGCCAGCGCTGCCTCGGCGGCGGACGCCAGGCGCAACAGCCGCGCGTCGGTGCCGGGCTGACCCATCAGCATGATGGCGGTGCTCGGCACGCCGGTGGGCAACGTGATCGCGCAGGCACCCATAAGGTTGCCGACCCGCGTATTGCGCAAGGTCAGCAGGTTCTCGGTGACGAAATAATCGTCGTCGCTGTCCAGCATGTCGACATCTGGCGGCAGGTTGGCGGCACTCGGGATCAGCACGGCGTCATAGGCGGCCGTGGCCCTTGCATAATCCGCCCGCAACACGCGCAGGCGCTGCCACAGGGCGACGAAGGCGGCGGCCGGCACCGTGGCGCCTTGCCGAAACCGGTCGCGGATGCGCCAGAACATCTTGTCGGGATCAGCCTCGATTAACTTTCCCCATGTCCCGTAAGCCTCTGCAGTAAACAGGGAAAGCGTCGTCTCCATCGCCTCGTCCACCGCCGGGATCTCGGCCCGGTCGATCTGCGCACCGGCGCGGGTGAGCCGTTCGACAGCCGACAGGAACGCATCGCGCGGCGCATCCCGGACATCCGTGGACCAGGGGTTCAGGACAAGCAGCCGAGTGCCCTGAAGGCTTGCCCCGCGCAAGTCGGTGGCGGGACGGCCCGCCAAGACGGCAAAAATCTCGGAACAATCCTCGACCGAACGGCAGAGCGGACCGACCGTGTCGAAACTCTCGGCCAGGGGCACGACACCGGTCAGGGGCAGGACACCGTGGGTCGGCTTGAAGCCGACAAGATCGTTCCACGCGGCCGGCAGGCGGATCGACCCGCCGGTATCCGACCCGATCCCTGCCGCCGCGAGGCCGAAGGCGACAGAGGTCGCGGCGCCGGAAGACGAACCTCCGGGCGCAAGCGTGGGGTCGTGGATATTGGGTGGCGTGGCGGTGGAGGGGTTCACCCCAAGGCCGGAAAACGCCAGTTCGGTCATGTGGGTCTTTCCAAGGCACACCAGCCCCGCCCGGGTCGCGCGGGCCAGAACCTCGGCATCCTGCGCGGGCACGCGGCCTTCCAGAAGCAACGATCCGGCCTCGGTCAAGACGCCCGCAGTGTCGAAAAGATCCTTCCAACTGATGGGCACACCATCCAGCAAACCACGCCGCAGCCCTTGTTTTGCACGGTCATGGGCTGCAATCGCTTCGGCCAGCGCCCGATCGCGGGTCAGGCGGGCATAGATGCGGTTGCCGAACGGATGCGCTTGCGCCGCGTCAAGGTAGGCCTCGGTCATCTCGACCGGATCGACGGCACCCGTGCCGATGCCGCGTCCGATCTCACTTGCCGATTTCCGGAGCCATTCCATGCGCTTGCCCTCAATTGTCGAAGCGACGCTAACGACGACGCGTCACATGGACAATCCCTTGTTGCAGGCCATATCTCGCCCCATGACACACACCGATGCGGATCTTCTGATCGTGGGCGGCGGGCTGAACGGCCCCTGCCTTGCGCTGGCCTGCGCGCAGGCTGGCTTGACCTCCATCGTATTGGATTCGCTTCCGGAATCCGACCGGGCGGAGACAGGTTTCGACGGGCGCGCCTATGCGCTGGCGCTTGCCTCGGTTCGGATGCTGGACGCCTTGGGGCTGTGGGACGGCCTTGCGGATCACGCGCAACCGATCTTCGAGATCAAGGCGTCGGATGGGCGCGCGGGCGAAGGGGCGGCCCCCTTTTTCCTGCACTTCGACCATGCCGAGATCGAGGAAGGCCCGATGGGTCACATGTGCGAGGACCGCTACCTGCGGCGCGCGCTTCTGGACGCGATGGCCGTGTCCGAGCGCGTGACACACCGGCCCGGATCGCGTGTTTTATCGCAAGATATAAACGGCTTTGCGACCGTCACCCTGGAAAGCGGTAAGACCTTGCGCGGCCGCCTTCTGGTGGGTGCGGATGGCCGCAAATCGGGCGTGGCAGCGCGCGCGGGCATCAAGCGGATCGGATGGGAATACGGCCAGACAGCGCTGGTTTGCGCGGTGGACCACGAACTGCCCCATGACGGCATCGCGCATCAGTTCTTCATGCCGGGCGGGCCGCTGGCGATCCTGCCCTTGCCGGGAAACCGATCCTCCATCGTCTGGTCCGAGAGAGAACCCCGCGCCAGCGCGTTGATGGCGGCCGATGACGCCGCGTTCATGGCCGCGTTGCGCCCCGCCTTCGGTGACTTCCTGGGATCCATTTCGCTTTCCGGTCAACGGTTTAGCTACCCCCTTGGCCTGAGCCTCGCGCAGTCCTTCGTGGCTGGAAAGCTTGCCTTGGTGGGCGACGCGGCGCATGGGATTCACCCGATCGCGGGGCAAGGTCTGAACCTTGGTTTGCGGGATGTTGGTGCTTTGGCGGAGGTGCTGGCGGATGCCGCGCGGCGGGGCGAGGATTTTGCCGCCGAAGATGTTCTTGCGCGTTACCAGCAATGGCGGCGCTTCGACACGGCGGGGCTTGCTGTCGCGACAGACACGGTCAACCGATTGTTCTCGAACGACAATCCGGCTTTGCGCCTGGCGCGGGACCTGGGGATGGGTGCAGTGTCCGGTCTGCCCGGACTGCGCCGCCGCTTCATCCGCGAAGCCGCGGGGCTGACCGGCGACCTTCCGCGTCTGATGCAGGGCCGCGCGCTGTAATTGGCAGCCGCAAGGTATATCAATGCTATATCAATTCCAGGGACAGGGCATGAATCCCCGCCCTTGGAACCCCGTTCGGTTTCTGTAAGCTGACGCGGAACGCCACGCAACGGAAGCACGCCGATGACCGGACCCAAACTGATCGCAATGATCCTGTTCGGAGCCCTGGGCTTCGTCTTCGCCTTCGTCTTTGCCGTGGGCCTTGTCGGTGGGGTCGGGGCGCTGGTCACGGGCCTTGTCGCGGCGGCGGCCACCTGCGCATTGATCCGGTTCGTCGACCCCGAGGGATCGAGCAAGCGCGCCTTCGGGCGCGGCTTCATGGCGCTGGGGGCGGTGTTCATCCTTGTGCCGGTCATGGCCTTGGGCGGATGGGCGGAACAAGCAGGCGATGCCTCGCTTCAGGCGCTGACCGATGGCACGCACTTCACCGACGAACAGGCCAGCGCCTTTGTCCTGACGTCGATCCTTGCCAGTGCGGGGGTGATCTTCGGCATGGTCGTGGGCCTGATCCTTGTGCTGATCGGCGGTCTGATGCAGTCGGGCAAGCGCAGCGTCGCGCCGCCGGACCTGCCGCGCGGATAGGCAGAGCACCACGGCGGGCCAGCACCACCACGGCGGGCCGAGGCGTGGATCATTCCAGCTTGCGGGCCTCGTCTTCCAGCATGATCGGAATGCCGCCCCGGATCGGATAGGCCAGATGCGCCGCCTTGGAGATCAGTTCCTGCGCTGCGGCATCATAGGTCAGCGGTGCCTGCGTCATCGGGCAGACCAGCGCCTCCAGCATGCGCCGGTCGATGGGCGCCTTTGCGGATGCGAAATCGGGCGCGTCGTCGTGGGGGTCCATGGTATCGCGATCACTGGGCGGGGTCATTGCATCCGCTCCTCGTCCGAACCGGCGGCCAGCGCGAATTCCAACAGGGTCACCAGCGTTTCGCGCCGGGTCGTCAGCGAGGGCGCTTCCAGCAGGGCCTGCTTTTCCTCGGGATCGAACGGGCAGAGCATGGACAGGGAATTGAGCAGCAATTCGTCATCCGCCTCGGACAGGCTTTCCCAATCGGTCGACAGGTCCATCGCCGCGAAATAACGGCTGAGCAGGTTGAGGAACCGTTCACGATCAAAGCCCTTGTCGGTTTCCGTCGGGCCGAGATCGGCGCTGAACCCGTCCCACGACACGTCGCAGCGGCGATACGGGGTGAAGCCGGACACCTCCTGCTGGATGCGGAAGCGCGACATGCCCGAGAGGGTGATCATGTAGCGCCCGTCCTCGGTTTCGGAGAATTGCGTCACGCGACCGGCACAGCCGATGGAATGCAGCTTGCGTTCGCCCGTTCCCGGCACCTCGTAACTTTGCACCATCCCGATCAGGCGGTGCGAGGTCTTCAGGGTGTCGTCCAGCATCTGCAGGTAGCGTGGCTCGAACAGGTGCAACGGCAGGCGGGCCCGGGGCAGCATCAGCGCACCGGGCAGGGGAAAGATCGGGATCGTTCCGGGAAGGTCGACGTGGTATTTCATTCGATGCGACTTAGGCTGATCCTTGTCTCAGGCAAATATCATCGACGACAGGCGACGACGCCCGTTGAGCGCGATCGGGTCCTGCGGCTTGAGCGCATCGAAAATGGTGAAGAGTTGCTGCTTGGCGGCGGCCTCGTTCCATTCCCGGTCGCGGCGGAACAGGTCGAGCAGATGATCCACCGCGCCTTGCACGTCGCCGCTTGCATAGAGCGCCGTTGCCAGATCGAAGCGCGCCTGGTGATTGTCGGGATCGGCATCGACGGCGGCTTGCAGTTCGGCCAGCGGCCCGGCATGCGCCGCCTGCCGCGCCAGTTCGATCTGGGCGCGGACGGCTTCGATCTCGGGCGCGGTGAAGATGCTGTCCGGGGCGGTGTTCAGCACCGCTTCGGCCTGGTCGACCTCGTTCAGGGCAAGGTGGCAGCGGGCGAGGCCGGCAAGCGCCGTGGCGTTTTCGGGCTCTTCGCCAAGGATCGCGGCGAAGGTCTGGGCGGCATCGGCCACGGCGCCTTCGGCCAGCATCGCCTCGGCCGCGTCCAGCGCCTCGGCAAGGCCGCCATCGTCGCCGGACAATTCGGACAGCTTGCGCACGAAGTCCTTGATCTGGCTTTCCGGCACCGCGCCCTGGAAGCCATCGACGGGCTGGCCGTTGTGGAAGGCATAGACCGTGGGGATCGACTGCACGCGCAATTGCGCGGCGACCTGCTGATTCTCGTCCACGTTGACCTTGACCATGCGCACGCGGCCCTTCGCGGCGGCGACGGCCGCTTCAAGCTGCGGCCCGAGGGTCTTGCATGGCCCGCACCATGGCGCCCAGAAATCGACGATGACGGGGATGTCGCGACTGGCCTCCACCACGTCCGCAATGAACGTGGCATCCGTGGTGTCCTTGATCACGTCGGACGTTGCAGCGGAGGGTTGGGTTCCGAATTCGAGCATGGGGTGCTCCTCTGGTCTGGATGGGCGGTTGCCGTGTTGGCCCCTATATGCGGGCGCCAGGCCGTCGCGCCAAGGGGGAGCAACGGCGAGCGCCCCGTTTTTTCTGCACCGCGTGGCCTGCCCGGCCGCCCGATCACAGATCGAAGGTGGCGAAGACCGGTGCGTGATCCGAGGGCTTGTCCCATCCGCGCGCATGGCGCGCAACGCGCGAGGAATGTGCCGCCCCCGAAATGTCGGGCGTGGCCCAGACGTGATCGAGACGGCGGCCCTTGTCGGCGGCATCCCAGTCCGGCGCGCGGTAGGACCACCAGCTGTAGAGCGGGCCGGCGGGGATATCCTGCCGCGTGATGTCCACCCATTTGCCCGCATCCTGCGTCTGGGCAAGGTGTTCGACCTCGATCGGCGTGTGGGAGACGACCTTGAGCAACTGCTTGTGGGACCAGACGTCATCCTCGCGCGGGGCGATGTTCAGGTCACCGACGAGGATGGATTTCTCCGGTGTTTCGCGATGCGCCCAGTCGCGCATGTCCGTCAGGTAATCGAGCTTCTGGCCGAACTTGATGTTGACGTCGCGATCCGGCACGTCGCCGCCCGCAGGCACGTAGAAGTTGTGGATGGTGACGCCGTTTTCCAGTGTGCCCGCGATGTGGCGGGCATGGTCGAGGCCGCCGAATTCGTGACTGCCCGCCTCGGTCATCGGCAGCTTCGACAGGATCGCCACGCCGTTGTAGCCCTTCTGCCCGCGCGCGACCATGTAGCGATAGCCAAGCGCCTTGAAGGTCTCCACCGGGATCTTGTCCACCGGGCTCTTGCATTCCTGAAGGCACAGGATATCCGGCGCTTCCTCGGACAGGAGTTGCGCCACGAGGCCTTCCCGCAGGCGAACGGAGTTGATGTTCCAGGTGGCAAGGGTGAAGGGCATGGGCGGCTCCGCGGGGTGTGGACCGCGGACGATAGAGATCGGAGCCGGGGTGTCTAGGGGGCGTGGCGTGGCGGGTGGCGTGGCGGCGTGGCGGGTGGCGTGGCGGCTCGGCGCGGCGGCAGCGGACCGACGCCCGCCGGGTGGCCTTGGGCGGGCGGGTTCGGAAAAAAGGCCCGGGCAACGTGCCCGGGCCAGTCAACAGGGAGAGATGGTGCCTTGCCCGAGAGAGGTCAGAGCGCCCGGCACCGGGGGATACACACTCTACGCCACCAGTCTGTAGCCTCCTGATTCGGTCACAAGAAGGCGGGCATTGGACGGATCCGGTTCGATTTTCTGGCGCAGGCGGTAGATATGCGTCTCCAGCGTGTGGGTGGTCACGCCGGCATTGTAGCCCCAGACTTCATGTAGAAGAATGTCGCGAGCCACGACGCCGTCCTGCGCGCGGTAAAGGAACTTCAGGATGTTGGTCTCTTTCTCCGTCAGGCGGATCTTCTTCTCGTCCTCGGTGATGAGCATCTTCATGGCGGGTTTGAATGTATACGGTCCCAGCGCGAAAACCGCGTCTTCCGATTGTTCGTGCTGGCGCAATTGCGCGCGGATGCGGGCCAGCAGGACGGGGAAGCGGAACGGCTTGGTCACGTAGTCGTTGGCACCGGCATCGAGGCCCAGGATCGTGTCGGCGTCGCTGTCATGGCCCGTCAGCATCAGCACCGGGCATTTCACGCCCTGCTTGCGCATCAGGCGGCACAGTTCGCGGCCATCGGTATCGGGCAGGCCCACGTCGAGGATCACCAGATCATAGATCCCCTCGCGGGCCCGTTCCATTGCCTGCGATCCATTGGCGGCTTCGAAGACATCGAAGTCCTCGGTCATTACCAATTGCTCGGAAAGCGCCTCGCGCAGGTCGTCTTCGTCGTCGACGAGTAGGATTTTCTTGAGGTTCGCCATGTTCTTGGCCTCCGCTCTGGATGAAGTCTCCTCCCGACATGACGCGTTGCGGGGGCCTGTGTCCATGGATGTAACCGTGTCTCACGCGGCTGTGTGAGTTGGTGAGGGAATGTTTCAATTTCCGCGCGCGGCAGGATATGGGTTTGAGCCATGAGCCTTTTGCCCTCCATTTCCGAGCTGGTGGCCCGCGCGCGCAGCGACTTGCGGGTGGGTTTGCCGGTGGTCCTGTCGGGCGCGGCGGGCGCATTGGTGGTGATGGCCTGCGAGACGGCCACCGCCCCCCGGCTGGACGGGTTGCGCGCGCTGGGGCCGGTGGTGGCGGCGATCACCGGGCGGCGGGCCGAGACCTTGAAGGTCCGCGTCTACGATGGCGATATCGCGCGGATCGCGATGCCGCGCGACGGGGATGCGGGCTGGTTGCGCGATCTGGCGGACCCGGCGCGCGATCTGGTCGCGCCGATGAAGGGACCGTTCCGGGAGGTGCGGGACGGCAGTGCCGGGCTGCATCGTCTGGCGCTGGTGCTGACAAAATCGGCGCAATTGCTGCCGGCGGCGGTATGCGTTGCGGTAACGGACCCGCCCGAGGGGCTGACGGCCCTGCCCGCGGAGGCAGCGGCGCAGGACCTTGCCGGACACGCACCCTTGCTGGCGGTCGCGGCGGCGCGTCTGCCGATGGAGGCCGCCGAGGCGGGACGCCTGCATATCTTCCGCCCCGACAATGGCCAGATCGAACATTACGCGATCGAGATCGGGCGACCGGACCGCGCCAGGCCGGTGCTGGCGCGGCTGCATTCGGCGTGTTTCACCGGCGATGTGCTGGGCAGCCTGAAATGCGATTGCGGGCCGCAACTGCGCACCGCGCTGGCCGAGATGGGCCGCGCGGGCGAGGGCGTGCTGCTCTACCTCAACCAGGAAGGGCGGGGGATCGGGCTGGCCAACAAGATGCGCGCCTATG
>CAZTUG010000098.1:0-11207 GCA_964615955.1 uncultured Roseicyclus sp. | reverse complement strand
GCAGCGCGGACCTTCATCCTCGGGCCGATCGCTAACGCGTTGTCAGGCGCACTTGGCGGTGCGGGCGGTATCTTCGCGAACATCCTGCACGCCGGTGGTATGGTCGGATCGCCGGGCCCGGGCCGCATGGTTCCGGCTCTGGCCTTCGCGAATGCCCCACGCATGCATGCAGGTGGCTGGGCCGGGATCAAGCCCGACGAGGTTCCGGCGATCCTGCAACGCGGCGAGCGTGTCCTTTCCCACCGTGAAGCAGCTGGATACGGCCAAGGCCAGTCCAGCGCACCCGCAGTCAACGTCACCATCATGGCCCGCGATGCCGAAAGCTTCCGGCAATCGCGCACGCAACTGGCGAGCGATATTGCCCGCGCCGTGTCACTGGGTCGGAGGGGCATGTGATGGCATTCCATGAGGTCCGCTTTCCCGACAACATCAGCCGCGGGGCGCGCGGCGGACCGGAACGGCGCACTCAAGTGGTCGAACTGGCCTCCGGCGATGAGGAGCGCAACGCCAGCTGGGCCAACAGCCGACGCCGCTATGATGTGGCTTATGGCATCCGCCGCGCTGACGATCTGGCGGCGGTCGTGGCCTTCTTCGAGGCCCGCAATGGCCGCCTGCACGGGTTTCGCCACAAGGATTGGGCGGATTACAAATCCTGCCTGCCGTCGCAGGCGGTGGCCCCGATCGATCAGCCGATCGGCACCGGCAATGGTGCTGTCACCACTTTCGCCCTGCTGAAGCGTTACACCTCCGGCGCGCAAAGCCGGACCCGTGCCATCGCCAAGCCGGTGGCCGGCACTGTCCGCATCGCCCTGAACGGGGTCGAGCAGATGGCCGGCTGGAGCGCCGACACCACCACCGGCAGCATTACCTTCACCACCGCCCCCGGCGCGGGCGTCGCGATCACCGCTGGCTTCGAGTTCGACGTCCCCGTCCGCTTCGACACCGACATGCTCGACGTTACCCTCGACCTTGAGCGTCTCGGGTCGATCACATCCATTCCGCTCTTGGAGATCCGGCGATGAACGAAGAAACCGGCTTTGTCGCAGCTGTGCTGCGCGATCTTGCGACGTCCACCGCCGTCATCCTCGCGGCCTGGGGCGCTCTGGGCGGGGCGACCAACGCCCTGACCACGCGGATGCGGCTGCGCGATGCGTTGCGCCACATCCTGCTCGGCGGTCTGATCGCCGCCGGGATGGGCAGCCTTTCGATGGCGGTCATCACCGCCTGGCTCGGCCTGCCATCGCAAGCGATCCCGGCCGGGGGTGCGGCGGGCTCGGCCGCCTATCTGGTCGGTGTCTTCGGCCCTGCCTTCATCGAGGTCGTGCTCGCCCGGCTGCGCAGCGGCAAGGGGGGCAATCCCGATGCATGAACTTCTCCGCCTTGCGCGCGCCATCCGGTGCGACGCTTCCGATCCGGCAAAAGCCTTCAGCCACCGTCTGCGCATCGGCCTTCTGGTCGCCGCGCTGATCCTGATCCTCTCAACTCTTTTCGGGTAATCCCATGCACATGACCGACCGGGGCCTGCTGGCCCTTGTCCGGCACGAAGGACTCGTGCCCGGACCCTATCTCGATGTGAAGAACGTCTGGACCTTCGGCATCGGCCACACTGCCTCGGCGGGGCCGCCCGATCCGGCCCAGATGCCGCGCGGTATGCCCGCCGATCTCGATGCCGGGGTCCGCGAGGCGTTTCGGCTCTTCCGCGCCGACATCGTCGCCTACGAGGCTGAGGTGCTGCGCGCGGTGAAGGTGCCGCTGGAGCCGCACGAGTTCGATGCGCTGGTCAGCTTCCACTACAATACCGGTGGCATCGCCAAGGCCTCGCTGACCCGCCATCTGAACGCGGGCAACCGCGCCGCCGCCGCGCAAGCTTTCATGGGCTGGCTCCGGCCCGCTGCGATCCGCACACGACGCGAGGCCGAACGCGATCTGTTCCGGGATGGCCGCTATCCGACCGGCATGATCCCGGTCTGGGCGGTGGATCGCGACGGCCGCGTGGATTTCTCGCGACCGATCCGGCGACTGACCGAGACCGAGGCGCTGGCTCTGCTGCGCCCGGCGAACCTGTCGGCGCCACCGCCGATGCCGACACCGACCCAACCATCCGCACCGCCGAGCGGCTGGCTCGCGCGCCTCGCAACCTTCTTTTCCAACTTCACCCGGAGGGTCTGACCCATGCGCTATTTTCAACCAACATCGCTCACCTGGTGGGCAGGAGTGCTCGCTTTACTGACCGGCAGCGGTGCGCTCTTCCTGCCCGACCAAGGCCAGCTTGCCGAACTGGCGCGGCTGGTCGCGATCCTCGCCGGGACGGGTGATGCCTCGCCGATGACGCTGATCAGCCTTGGGCTTGGTCTGATCGGTCTGCGCGACCGGATCGAACGTGGGTTCCGCGGCGATGCTTGAGTTTCTGGCCGGCATGATCGTGGGCGGGACGATGGGTATGGTCATTGCCGCCCTCTGCGTGGCGGCGTCGGGCGGGGAGCGGGGTGATGGCTGAGATCTTGATCTGGCTGGTTGCAGCCCTTGGTGCCGCCGGAGGTGTCGTCCTTGGGCGGCTCTGGGGCCGCGCGGAAGGCAAACGTGTGGGTAAACTGGAAGGGGAACGCGATGCAATGGTGGACACGATTGAGCGTACGGAACGCGGACGCGTGGCCGTTCGGGACGGTCGCGGTGCTGGTGATCTTGCTGACCGGCTGCACAACAACGATGCGCGCTGGTGATGCAGGCTGTTCCGCCTATGCCGAAGCCCGCCTTGGCCTCCCCGCCAACGCGACAGTCACAGGCGTGGCGCCCGACTGGGCGGGTTGGATCGCCGACCTCGACGACCGCATGACGGGAACGTGCCGATGAAAACCCTTTCGCCAGCGCTGCAGTCTCATCTTAATGATGGCACCACCACCCTTTCTTGGTGCTGGCGGATCATTCGCGCCGACGGCGTGGCACTTGGTTTTACCGATCATGATCGCCCACTGGCCTTCGATAGCACCGAGTTTGAGCCGGAAAGCGGGTTTGCCGCCTCGGAAATCCGCGCTGGCTCCGATCTGGCCGTTGATGCGCAGGATGCGACCGGCGTGCTGTCCTCCGACCGGATCACCGAAACCGACATCCTCGACGGGCGCTGGGACAATGCGGCGGTCGAGCTGTGGCGGGTAAACTGGGCTGACACCAGCCAGCGCGTGCTCTTGCGCCGGGGTGCGGTTGGGCAAATCCGTCGTGGCCGCATGGCATTCGTGGCCGAGGTGCGCAGCCTAGCGCATGTGCTGGGTCAGGCTGTGGGGCGGACGTTTCAGGCGGGATGCGATGCTGCGCTTGGCGATGCGCGCTGCGGGATCGATCTGGAAAACGCTGTCTACAAAGGCACGGGTGTCGTGACGGACCTGTTGCGCGACAGAGCGTTCATGGCCTCTGGATTGTCTGGGTTTGAAGCGGGCTGGTTCACGTCAGGCACAATCACCTGGACGAGCGGCGCTAATGCCGGGCGCGTCACGGAGGTGCTGGCTCATGGGCTGGATGGCAGCATCGCTACCTTGACCCTTCTGGAAGCCCCGGTGCGCGCCATCGCCGAGGGTGACGGCTTCATCGCGCGGGCGGGTTGCGATAAGCGCATCGCAACCTGCAGTGTCAAGTTCGCCAACACAGCCAACTTCCGGGGCTTCCCCAACATTCCGGGTCAGGATGCAGTCCTGCGCTATGCCAGCCAGGACGGCGGCCATGAAGGAAATGTGCTGTGATGACCGCCGATCCCTCCCTCGTCGTCGCCACCGCACGGTCGTGGCTAGGCACGCCCTACCACGACCAGGCCAGCCTGCGCGGGGTCGGCTGCGATTGCCTTGGCCTCGCGCGTGGCGTCTGGCGCGAGGTTGTCGGCGACGAGCCATTTCCCATTCCGCCCTACAGCCGGGATTGGGGTGAAACCGGCCCGCGTGAGGTTCTGGCGGAAGGCGCGCGCCAGATGATGCCAGAAATCACGCCCACTGAGGCGGGGCCCGGCACGCTGATCCTCTTCCGGATGGCATCTCGTGCCATCGCCAAGCATGTCGGGGTCCTGACCGAGCACGATCGTTTCATCCACGCCTACGAACGGCTGGGCGTCGTCGAGGAAATCTTGACCCCAATCTGGGCGCGCAAGATCGCCTTCGCTTTCCTGTTTCCCAACAATGCCGCCTCTCAGGGTAGCGGCATTCCATCCGACCAAGCCAGCTCCGGGCCAGTGAGAAAATAGGACACGTTGTTGGTGTAGAACGTCTCTGGATCCAATCGGATCAACCGGCCTGATGGATCGTCAACTCGGGCAACTTCATCCATGAACCAGGCGTTCCATTGCGATCGATCCGCGCCGAGGTATTTGTCGAGAAGCCTCTCGAACAGCCGTGGGTCCATCGGTGCAATCGTTGCTGAGCCGCGCATTCCAAGATGCAGGAGGTGGCCTTCCTTACGGCTGAAGTGCACGAGCTCAACTGCGCAACGGGGGTCGGCCTTCAGACGTTTGACGGAACTGCCACCCTTGTCACCGAGCATCCAGATGGCTCCGTCTTCCCAAAGAAACCAGACCGGAGAATTCCGCGGCCCCTCGGCGCAGATCGTCGCGAGGTTCGCCATCAGCGGCATCTGCAAGAGTACTTGAGGAGCGAATGCGTGGCCCATCTCAAAAGGCTACAGCCAAGGTCCCAACCAATCAACCTCGCGGCGGTACCCCCGTCGATCCCCAACTTCATGGAAGCTGAGAATGGCAACTTTGGTTCTCGGTGCCGTCGGCTCCGCGATTGGCGGCGCATTTGGCGGTGCCATCCTTGGCTTTTCCGGCGCGGCAATTGGTGGTTTCATCGGCTCGGCCATTGGCTCAGTAGTCGACAACTGGATCGTCTCGTCCCTCGCCCCGGCCCAACGGATCGAAGGCGCGCGGATCGACAGCCTGCGCATCACGTCTTCAACCGAAGGGGCCGTGATCCCTCGCCTGTTCGGTCGCATGCGGATCGGCGGGAATATCATCTGGGCCACCGATTTTCGCGAGGAGGTCAACACCACCAGCCAAGGCGGTGGCAAGGGTAGCGGGCCGAAGGTCACGACGACCGAATATCTCTACTTCGCCAGCTTCGCGGTGGCGCTGTGCGAGGGCGAGATCACCGGCATTGGTCGGGTCTGGGCGGATGGCAAGGCGATGGATATGACCGGCGTCACATGGCGCTGGTATCCCGGCGACGAGGTCCAATCCCCCGATCCGTTCATCGCCGCCAAGATGGGCGCAGCCAACACCCCCGCCTATCGCGGCACCGCCTATGTCGTCTTCGAGGAACTGGACCTCAGCGCCTTCGGCAACCGCCTGCCCCAGATCAGTTTCGAGGTGTTCCGGCCGCTCGCAGATCCCGATACAGCCGAAGGGCTGGTCAAGGCCGTGACGATGATCCCGGCATCGGGCGAATTCAGCTATGCGACCGCGCCGGTCAAGAAGACCGCCGGTTCGGGTGGCGCGACGGTGGCTGAGAACCTGAACGCAATCACTGACACCGCTGACATCGTGGTGGCGCTGGACCGGCTGCAGTCCCTCGCTCCGGCTGTGGAAAGCGTCAGCCTGGTTGTCGCGTGGTTTGGCGACGATCTGCGCGCCGGGAACTGCAAGGTGCGGCCGGGCGTCGAGGTGGCGGCCAAGACCACCACGCCCTCGGCATGGGTTGTGAATGGCGTCAGCCGTGCCGATGCGTTTCTGGTGAGCCGCGACGCCGAGGATCGGCCGGTCTATGGCGGCACGCCTGCGGATTTTGCGGTGGTGCAGGCGATCCAGGAGATGAAGGCGCGCGGGTTGCGCGTCACTTTCTATCCCTTCCTGCTGATGGACGTGCCGCCCAGCAACACCCTGCCAAACCCCTACAGCCCCAGTGCCGCCACGCCCGGCCAACCCGCGTTCCCCTGGCGGGGGCGGATCACCTGTTCCCCCGCTCCGGGTTTTGCCGGATCGGTCGACAAGACCGGCACGGCGGCAACGCAAGTTTCGGCGCTGTTCGGGGCGGCGACACCGGGCAATTTCAGCGTGTCGGGCGAGAGTGTCAGCTTCACCGGCTCGCCTTCTGACTGGGGCCTGCGCCGCATGGTGCTGCACTACGCGCATCTCTGCGCGGCTTCGGGCGGGGTCGATGCCTTCCTGATCGGCACTGAGATGCCCGGCCTGACCACCATCCGCTCGGGCGCCAGCACCTATCCTGCGGTCACCGCCTTCAAGGCTCTTGCTGCCGATGTCCGAACGATCCTCGGCGCTGGGCCCAAGATCGGCTATGCCGCTGACTGGTCTGAATACTTCGGCCATCATCCGGCGGATGGCTCAGGTGATGTCTTCTTCCACCTCGACCCGCTCTGGTCGGACGCAAACATCAACTTCATCGGCGTCGATAACTACATGCCGCTGTCGGACTGGCGGGACGGTTTCGATCACGCTGACGCCGCGCTGGCGCCTGCAATCTATGACCGGACCTATCTGCAAGCCAACATGACCGGCGGCGAAGGCTTCGACTGGTTCTATGCCAGCCCGGTCGACCGGGGGACGCAGACCCGGACGCCGATCACCGATGGTGCGGCGGCCAAGCCATGGGTCTTCCGCTTCAAGGATTTGCGCGCCTGGTGGCAGAATCCGCATTTCAACCGCCCGGGCGGGGTGGAAAGCGGGACACCGACCGCATGGGTTCCGCAGTCCAAACCGATATGGTTCACGGAACTGGGCTGCCCGGCTATCGACCGGGGCACCAATCAGCCCAACGTGTTCTTCGATCCGAAATCGTCGGAAAGCTTCACGCCGTATTTCTCACGGGGCTGGCGCGATGATGCGATCCAGCGTGCCTATCTCGAAGCCAGCTTTCTGTTCTGGGGTCAGGCGGCCAACAACCCGGTGTCCTCCGTCTATGGAAACCGCATGGTCCATGTCCCCGAATGCGCCGCCTGGACATGGGATGCCCGGCCCTATCCGTTCTTCCCCGAACTGACCGATGTCTGGACAGACGGGCCGAACTGGCGGCTCGGGCACTGGCTGACCGGGCGGCTGGGCGCAGTATCGCTAGCGGCACTGGTGCGCCACCTTTGTCTCCGCGCCGGAATGCCGGAGGAATTGATCGACGTCTCCGGCCTCTGGGGCGCAGTCGAGGGGTATGTGATTTCGGCACTGGAAGCCCCGCGTGCGTCGATTTCCACGCTGGCCCGGCATTTCGGCTTCGATGCGGTGGAAAGCGAGGGCCGCATCAAGTTCCTGATGCGGGGCCGGATTGCCGGTCCGACCATCACGCCCGACAGCATGGTCGCGCCCGCCTCGGCGCAGGGCGATGTGATGGAACTGACCCGCGCGCAGGAAACCGAACTGCCGCAGGCGCTGAAGTGGCAAGTCGCGCGGGCCGACGAGGACTATGACGCGGCACAGGTAGAAGCGCGACGCATCACAGTCGACACCACGCGCATCGCCTCTGAATCCTTCCCGATGGCCATTCCGCCCGAGGAAGCAGAACGCCGCTGTCGCCGCGCGCTGATGGAGGCGTGGGTTGGCCGCGAAAGTGCCGTCTTTCGCCTGCCGCCCTCGCGCCTGGCGCTGGATCCTTGCGACGTCATCCTGCTCGACCACGATGGCCGCCTGACGGAAGTGCGGCTCGTGTCCGTCGCGGACTCGGCCCTGCGCAGCATCGATGCAGTGCGCCAGGATCGCGCGATCTATGACTTGCCACCCGGCGAACCGCGCCCTGCGTCTCTGTCGACACCGACGGTTTTCGGCGCGCCCGACATCTTGCTGCTGGACCTGCCGCAGCTGCGCGATGACCAGTCTGCGCATCGGCCCATGGTCGCTGCGCATGCAAAACCATGGCCCGGTGAAATCGCGGTCTACCGCAGTGCCGCCACAGATGGCTTTGCGTTGCTGACAACCTTCAGCTCGCGGGCGCGCATGGGTGTGCTGGCGGCCGACTTCTTTGCGGGGCCAGTGTCGCGCTTCGATCTCGGCAATGCGCTGGTGGTCGATCTCTATTCCGGCACGCTGGAAAGCGTCACGGACATCACCTTGCTGGGCGGAGCGAACGCGCTGGCCGTGGAAACCGGCGCCGGACAATGGGAAATTGTCCAAGCTGGCGCTGCAGAACTTATCGCACCGGGGCGCTATCGGCTGACGCGATTGCTGCGGGGCCAGCGCGGAACAGAAGGTGCCATCGTCAGCACGGTGCCGACCGGCGCGCGGGTGGCGGTGCTGGACACAACCCTTGCCAGTCTGCCGATTTCCGAAGCCGACCTCGGCCTGCCGTGGAATTGGCGCATCGGCCCGGCCTCGAAGCCGGTCAGCGACGAGACGTTTGTTGCCACAGTCTTCACGCCCGAGGGCGCTGGGCTGCGGCCGTTTTCCGTCGCGCATGTGGAGCAACCGTGGCGCACGGCACGCAATTCCGACGATCTGACGATCCGCTGGACACGCCGGTCGCGGTCGCTGGCCGCCGACACCTGGGGCGCGGGCGATGTGCCTTTGGCCGAGGACAGTGAAGCCTACGAGGTCGAAATCAGTGATGGCAGCACCGTCAAGAGCACGCTGACCACGACAACGACCAGCGCCCTTTACACCGCCGCCCTGCAGACCGCCGATTGGGGCGCACCCCTTGGGCCCGGCCAATCCCTCGCCATCCGCATCTACCAGCTCTCGGCCCTGATCGGCCGGGGCGCTGTGCGATCCGTAACGCTCACCTTCTGAAGGCGCACCCCCAGAAAGACTGAAAAATGTCCGATATCACCACCCACCTCCTATTGCCCTATATCCTGGCATCGCAGGCGCAAAAGCATGTCACGCACAACGAGGCGTTGCGCCTACTGGATGCGATGGTCCAGCTGTCGGTCCTGGATCGCACCCGTACCGCGCCGCCCGCCAGCCCAACCGATGGCGACCGGCATATCGTGGCATCCGGTGCCACCGGTCTGTGGGTCGGCTGGGATTTGAATGTCGCCTTCTGGATCGATGGAGTCTGGATGCGGCTGGTCCCGCGCCCCGGCTGGCTGGCATGGATCGCGGATGAGTCGGTCTTCGTCGTGTGGAATGGGTCGAGCTGGGATCCAGTCGGCGAACCGGTCGATGTGTCGGATGCCATCTTCAGCCTGGTGAACGACGCCGATCCGACCAAGAAGGCGGTATTTTCGCTGTCGGGGATCACAACCGGCACGACCCGGACCTTCACCCTGCCGAACACTTCATCCGAACTGGCAATTCTTGCTGGCACGCAAACCTTCAGCGGCAACAAGACCTTCTCGGGGACATTAACCGCCTCGGGAACAGTGACCGTGTCGGCGGCGGCGGCCACCATCGGCACGGCGACAACGACCGCCACCTACGGCATGGGCACCGGGGCCACGACCACTGGCGTCACCAAGACCCTGAACCTCGGGACTGGCGGGGCTTCGGGGTCCACCACGGTCGTCAACATCGGTTCCGCCACCGCTGGGTCGGGCGGGACCACAGTGGTGAACACGCCAACTGTGACCTTCGCCAATGCCGTTACGCAGGTTGGGATGCCGCAAGCCAACCTGACTGCGCAATTGCTGGGCCTCGGTGGGGCCACGGCCGACAGCTACAACCGCTTGTCGATGAACACCCCTGCGGTGCTCTTGAACAACGCAGGCGCTGGGATCGAGGCGACAGTGAACAAGGCGGCGGCCGGGAATGACGCTGCCTTTGCCTTCAAGACAGGCTTCTCGCCGCGGGCGTTGATCGGCCTCTTGGGCAACGATGATTTCAGCTTCAAGGTCAGCCCGAACGGGTCGACCTTCTTTGACGCAATCCGGATCGACCGCACGTCGGGCCGGGTCGAATTGCCCGAACCGGTCGTGTTGCCCGCCCTGGCCGCTGCGCCCGACCCGCCGCCCGCTGGCAAGCTGGCCGTCTATGCCCGCGACCGCGCCGGGGCTGGATGGCTCGATGTGCAGCGCCCCTCGGGTCGGTTCTTTCCGCTGCAGCCCCACTTCGGGGTGAACCGGATTGCCACATGGGCCCCGTCCACCAGCACCACCGTCAACACCAACGGCATGCCCCGCACCGCTGTTGGCACCGTGGCGACGCCGACGCTGACCACCACAGGTCTGGCCGACAGCATGCGGCGCTGGCGGGTGACCAGCGCGGCCACAGCCAGCGCCGCCGCCGAGGAACGCTCCGCAGGATGGGTCTGCTGGCGCGGCAATGCCGAGGGTTTGGGCGGCTGGAACTTCGTCAACCGCCTGTCGCTGACCACGCTGCAAGCGACCGGGATGGGGTTCTTCGGGCTGTACGGGTCGATCTCGGCGCTGGCGACCACCCTGACGCTCGCCACGGTGCTGAACTGCATTGGCATCGGCTTCCAGCGCGGCACCCACGCCAACTGGCAGCTGGTGCACAATGATGGCGCGGGCGCGCCGACGCTGATCGACCTTGGAGTCAGTTTCCCGGTCGCCAGCATGACGAATGTGCTGACGCTCTACATCGCCGCCGCGCCAAACGGGGCCGACATCGGCGTGCGGGTGGTCGAGGAGGTCAGCGGGGCGGCGGTCGAGTTCACCATCACCAGCGACATGCCCGCCGCCACCCAGCTCTTGAGCCCACGCAACTACATGAATAACGGCGCTACGGCGGCAGTCGTCGCCTACGACTGCGCAGGCGTCTACGTCGAGACAGACTATTGAGAAAATCCTACTGCCCCTGATGGGGGTGTGTCGTCCGGCCTATCCAGTGATTCACCTTGGCCAGCCTCCCAATCTCCGTAGGTCCGCCCATCAGGCATTTTCCAAAGAATACGACCGTTTGCGCTCGCCCCGATTACCGTTGCCGCTGCGGCCGATGCCGAAGAGAAACTATAGTCGCTGGTAAACAACAGAAAGTTGCCGTCCGGACGCAGCACCCCCTTTTCAATCAGCGTATTGCGCAACGTCGTCGTGCCCCGTGGGATTGTCGTCGTTGTCCTCAGACGTGCTTTGGACCCAGACATGACCATGAACTCGCCGGACGGCCCGAGCTCCATTTCGGCGGCAAACCCCTCGCCGCGAAATTGGAAGCGCGGGCTGTCGACAGAAGGAGCTTCCGGAATGTCACGAACCGCTAGGACCGCTTCGGTCGCTCGCCCCCGCATTTCACGAAATAGATCCCAACCAAGGGCGCCGACAAGAGTTTTCGTCTGGTCAACGAACTCGTCCATGGCGGCACGGTCTGGCAGCGGCAGCTTTCCGGCATCTTCAGAAGGCCG
>CAZTUG010000097.1:10039-11225 GCA_964615955.1 uncultured Roseicyclus sp. | reverse complement strand
GCATCGGCCGGATCGCCTCGATGCTGCCCGGGGTGCGCCCCAGCATCAGCTTGGCATCCTCGCCGAAGGCCAGCGCCTTCTTGACGCCGTCCTTGACCTGGTAGGCCACGACCGAGGGTTCGTTCAGAACGATCCCCTTGCCGCGCACATAGACCAGCGTATTCGCGGTCCCGAGGTCGATCGCCATATCGGAGGAGAAGAGATTGCCAAAAAAGCCGGCCATGGGGCGGGGTCCGTTCGTCATATAATATATGGGCGCCCTGCTGTCAGGACGCCCCCGTAGAGAGTCGCATATAGACGTTGACACCCCTTATCGGCAAGGGGCGGTGGATCGAGCGATCGGCGGGAGGTCGCTGCAGTTGGCCCGGCTAACCCACATCCTTGTAGCTGACCTCGCGCACATCGCCGCCGGTTTTCTCGCGCCGCACGATCAGCCGGTTGAGCGCGTTGACATAGGCCTTCACGCTGGCCACCACCGTGTCGGTGTCCGCCGACTGGCCGGTGGCGATGCGCCCGTCTTCCTCGATGCGGACCGACACGGTCGCCTGCGCGTCCATCCCCTCGGTCACCGCGCTGACCTGATAGAGTTGCAGGACCGCCTCGTTCGGGTAGATCGCCTTGACCGCGTTGAACGCCGCGTCCACCGGCCCGTCGCCCTGTGCCGTGGCCTGATGATCCGTGTCGCCCACGCGCAAGGTAATGTCCGCCGATTGCGGCGCCTGCGTGCCGCACACGACGCGCAGGAACTTCACCTCCAGATGGCCCTCGCCGTCGCTGCCCGCATCGGTGACCAACGCGATCAGGTCATCGTCGAAAACCTCCTTCTTGCGGTCGGCCAGCGCCTTGAAGCGTATGAACAGGTCGTTGAGCTGGTTGTCGACCATGTCGAAGCCCAACGCGCCCAGCTTGGCACGCAACGCCGCCCGGCCGGAATGCTTGCCCAACGGCAACGAGGTGCCGGACAGGCCCACATCCTCCGGGCGCATGATCTCGAAGGTCTCGGCGTTTTTCAGCATCCCGTCCTGATGAATGCCCGATTCGTGCGCGAAGGCGTTCTTGCCGACGATCGCCTTGTTGGGCTGCACGTTGAACCCCGACACCGTGGCCACCCGGCGGCTGATATGCATGATCTTCGTGGTGTCGACGCCGGTGGTGTAGGGCATGATGTCATGGCGCGTCTTCATCG
>CAZTUG010000097.1:0-10029 GCA_964615955.1 uncultured Roseicyclus sp. | reverse complement strand
CCAGCGCGGTGTTGCCGGCGCGTTCTCCCAGGCCGTTGATCGTGCACTCGATCTGCCGCGCGCCGCCCGCCACGGCGGCCAGGCTGTTGGCCGTCGCCATGCCCAGATCGTTATGGCAATGGGTGGCGAAGATCACGGCGTCACCGCCCGGAACCTCGGCGATCAGGCGGCGGATCAATTCGGCGCTCTCCACCGGCGCGGTGTAGCCGACCGTGTCGGGAATGTTGATCGTGGTGGCCCCCGCCTTGATCGCGATCTCCACCACGCGCCTGAGGTAATCCCATTCCGTGCGCGTGGCATCCATCGGCGACCATTGCACGTTGTCGCACAGGTTGCGCGCATGGGTGACGGTTTCGTGGATGCGCTCGGCCATCTCGTCCATCGTCAGGTTCGGGATCGCGCGGTGTTGCGGCGAGGTGCCGATGAAGGTGTGGATGCGCGGGCTTTTCGCATGGCGCACCGCCTCCCAGCAGCGGTCGATATCCTTGAAACTGGCGCGCGCCAGCCCGCAGATCGTGGCATTGCGCGCCGCCTTGGCGATCTCGCTGACGGCGGCGAAATCCCCCTCCGAGGCGATCGGGAAACCCGCCTCGATGATATCCACGCCCATCTCGTCCAGAAGCCCGGCAATCTCCAGCTTCTCGTCATGGCTCATGGTCGCGCCGGGGGATTGTTCGCCGTCGCGCAGCGTGGTGTCGAAGATCAATACACGGTTTTCAGGTGTCATCTGTTCTGGTCCTTGGCTTTGATTGGGTGTCTCCGGCGCAATCCCTCCCCTGAGCGGTCGCGCCGAAAGGCACGCTCAGAGGCGACTAAGGAGCAGAAGGCCACGCAGGGCATCGCGGGCAGGTGCCGCAAGGGTCGGGATATGCGCGTGCGTGGACATTGGCGCAGGATAACGGGAGTTTCGGAAATGAAAAGCCCCGTTCTGCCCCTCAGATCCAGGTCCGTGCCTCCTGCCGTTCGGGCAGGTCCAGATGCGGCACCGCGTTGAAGCTGGTCAGGAAGGTGCCGTCCTCGACCACCCGGAAGCGGTGCACGGACGAATTGTAGATCGGCAGCAACACCTGCGCCAGGCGGTCCGTGTCCAGCCCCAGCGCGATCCGCAACGCCATCGCGATCACCCCGCCCGAGGTCACGCACAGCACCCGCCGCCCCGGCACCGCGGCCTCGGCCAGCACGGTCGCGATCCGGTCCTCGAAGGCCGCGAAAGCCTCCGCGCCCCGGATCTCCTGCGCATGCCACGCCCGCATCGTCTGCGGCACATGCCGGGTGAAATCCTGCTGGCTGGCGGGCATGGGGATGCCATGGGTGATCTCGATATCGCGGGCCAGCGCGAAGTAATCCAGCTCGTTCAGGCGCGCGTCCTCCTCGCCGCGGACACCGATCCCGGCGGCGGTCTCCCGGTGGCGGCGCATCGTGCCCATGTGCACACGGTCGAACGGGGCCTCGTGGTGCTTCAGCCACTCCCCCAGCCACGCCGCCTGGCGATGGCCAAGCTCCGACAGGCGGTCATAGTCCTTTTCGGTGGTGGCGCCGGAATTTGCCTGCCCGTGCCGCACCAGGATCAACTCGCCCATACCCGCCCCCATCTCTTTGCCTGTCTGATGGCATGGGGCAGGGCGGGTCGCAAGCGGTTGACCGACCGGGGCCGCGGGTTACCTCGCACTCCCATGACAGACGCACTCGTGATCGGGGCCTCCGGCGGAATCGGACAGGCCATGGTGAAGGAAATGACGGCGCGGGGCGGCAACGTCACGACGCTCTCGCGGCGCGTGGACGGGCTCGACGTGACCGACGCTGGCAGCGTGGCGCGGGTCATGGGCGCGCTCGACGGC
The DNA here is from genome assembly GCA_964615955.1 of uncultured Roseicyclus sp. GTDB lineage: Bacteria > Pseudomonadota > Alphaproteobacteria > Rhodobacterales > Rhodobacteraceae > Gymnodinialimonas. The sequence goes on along the minus strand of CAZTUG010000097.1, from coordinate 8,191 downwards.
CCGTTCCAGACCGTGTTCATATCCGTCGGCATCCTTGCGCCCAAGGGCGGCGCCCCGGAAAAGCAGCTCTCGGCCATCGACCCTGAAACCATGGCCCGCGTCTTCGCCGTCAACACCATCGGGGTGGCGCACCTGCTGTCCCACCTGCCGCGGCTTCTGCCGAAAAAGGGCCGTTCCGTCACCGGCGTGCTCACCGCCCGCGTCGGCTCCATCGGCGACAACCGGATCGGCGGCTGGCATTCCTACCGCGCCTCCAAGGCGGCGTTGAACCAGATCGTCCACGGCGCGGCCATCGAACTGGCCCGCTCCCACCGCGAGGCGGTGATCGCCGCGCTCCACCCCGGCACGGTCGCCACGCAATTCACCGAAGGCTACGACCCGAAACACGGCAAGCTCACGCCCGATCAGGCCGCGAAAAACCTCTGCGACGTGATGGAGCACCTGACCACCGACCAATCCGGCGGCTTCCACGATTACGCGGGCAAGGACATCCCGTGGTAGCCCGCCTCGTTCTGGTGCTGGGCGACCAGTTGAGCGACAGCCTCTCGGCGCTGCGCGAAGCCGACCGCGCCCGCGATATCGTGCTGATGGCCGAGGTCGCGGACGAGGCATCCTACGTCCCCCACCACCCCAGGAAGATCGCCTTCCTCTTCGCCGCCATGCGCAAGTTCGCCGCCCGTCTGCGCGCCGACGGCTGGCAGGTCCGCTACACCCGGCTCGACGATCCCGACAATGCCGGCTCCATTCCCGGCGAGATCCTGCGCGCCTGCGCGGCGACGGGGGCGGTCGAGGGGCTGGCCACCGAACCCGGCGAGTTCCGCCTGATCGCGGCGCTGGAAGACTGCCCCGTCCCCGTGCACATCTTCCCCGACGACCGCTTCGCCTGTTCCCACGCCGACTTCGACGCCTGGGCCGAGGGGCGCAAGGAATTGCGGATGGAATGGTTCTACCGCGACATGCGCCGCAAGACCGGCCTGCTGATGGACGGCGACACGCCCGCGGGCGGCAAGTGGAATTACGACCACGACAACCGCAAACCGCCGCCCGGCTCCATCGACGCCGCCCCCATGCACTTCACGCCCGACGCGACCGTGACCGAGGTTCTGAGCCTCGTGGCGTCTCGTTTCGACACCAATTTCGGCACGCTCGACGATTTCTGGTTCGCCACCGACACCGCACAGGCCCGCCGCGCGCTGACCCACTTCATCACGACCGCCCTGCCGCGCTTCGGCGACTTTCAGGACGCGATGATGACCGGCGAGAAATTCCTCTACCACGCCGTCATCTCGATGTATCTCAACGCGGGCCTGCTCGGCTGGCGCGAGATCTGCGAGGCCGCCGAAGCCGCCCATCGCGCCGGCACCGCACCCCTGAACGCCGTCGAAGGCTTCATCCGCCAGATCATCGGCTGGCGCGAATTCATGCGCGGCATCTACTTCCGCGAAGGCCCCGACTACACATCGCGCAATGCGCTCGACCACCACCGCAAGCTGCCGTCCTTCTACTGGACCGCCGACACCGCGATGCACTGCCTGTCGCAGGCCATCGACCAGACCCGGACCGAGGCCTATGCGCACCACATCCAGCGCCTGATGATCACCGGCAATTTCGCGCTGCTGGCGGGGATCGACCCCCACGTGGTGCACGAATGGTATCTGGCCGTCTATGCCGACGCCTATGAATGGGTCGAAGCGCCCAACGTCATCGGCATGAGCCAGTTTGCCGATGGCGGCATCGTCGGCTCGAAACCCTACGTTTCGGGCGGCAACTACATCAACAAGATGTCGGACTACTGCAAATCCTGCGCCTACGAAGTCGGGGAGAAGTCAGGCCCAACCTCCTGCCCGTTCAATTCCCTCTACTGGGCGTTTCTCCACCGGCACCGCGACCGTTTCGGGCGCAATCCCCGCATGGCGCAGATGTATCGCACCTGGGCGCGCATGTCCGACGACAAGCGGCAAGCGGCGCTGGATACCGCCGACGCCTTTCTGAAGCGGCTCGACGACGGTGCGCGCGTATGACACAGGCCTGTCGGGAACCTGCGCCTTCTGTGCGGTGCGGCACAGTGCCTGCGCGGCAATCACGGGCTTCATTTCCGCCGCACTCCCATAGGTAAGGGGAGTCCTTCACCCCAACCGGGAGCGTCCCAATGTCCAACGTCAAACTCGCCGTCGTGTTCTACTCCACCTATGGCACCAATCACCGCATGGCAGAAATCGTGGCCGAAGCCGGCCGCGCCGCCGGGGCCGAGGTGCGCCTCCTGCGCGTGCCCGAAACCGCGCCGCAAGCCGTGATCGACGGGCAAGACGCCTGGAAGGCGCAGGCCGAAAAGACCAGCGACATTCCCGTGGCGACGCCCGCCGATATGGAATGGGCCAATGCGTATTTCTTCTCCGCGCCCACCCGGTTCGGGGTGTCGGCCAGCCAGTTGCGGGCCTTCATCGATACCCTTGGCGGCGTCTGGGGCGAGGGCAAACTGGCCAACAAGGCCGTCAGCGCCTCGACCTCCGCCGGGAACCTCCATGGCGGGATGGAGACCACGCTGATAGGCCTCTACACCACGATGATGCATTGGGGCGCGATCATCGTGGCTCCGGGCTTCACAGACCCGTCCTTGTTCGCGGCCGGTGGCAATCCCTACGGCACCGTCGCCGTTGCCGGCAAGGTCACGGACGAGGTCACCGCCGCGCTGACCCATCAGGCCAAACGTCTGGTGGATGTCGCGGGCAAACTCGCCTGAGGCTGCCCACCCTGCTATCGTGGGCCACGGAGGAAACGCCATGGCCCGATACCAGCAGAAAACCCACGCGACCGCCGCCAGCGTCGAGGCGTTCCTGGCGGCGGTCCCGCATCCGACGCGACGTGCGGATGCGCAGGCGCTCGACCGGATATTCCGCGCGGTGACGGGCTTCGCCCCCCGCATGTGGGGCGACACGATGGTGGGGTATGGCAGCTACAGCTACACCTATGCCACCGGCCATTCCGGCACGGCGCTGGCCACCGGCTTCAGCCCGCGCAAGGCCAACCTCTCGATCTACATCATGCCGGGCTACGCCGATCACGGCCCGATCCTCGCGCGGCTGGGCAAGCACAAGCTGGGCAAGTCCTGCCTCTACGTGACCAGGCTCGCCGATATCGACACCGGCGTGCTGGCCGAACTGATCCGGGCGGGGCTCGCGGATCTCGGGGCGCGCTGGCCGGTGCAGCCGACCTGAGCCGTCACCCCATCAACTGCCCGGCTTCCGGCACCCAGCGGAACGCGGCGCCGTTCGTGCCGGTATCGACGAAACCCACCGCCGGGAACGGCATGTGGTAGCCGATCGCGGGCACCCGGTCGGCGGCGATCATGCCCAGCACGCGGCGACGGCTTTCGGCGGCCGTGGCCGTGTCGGCGTCGAAGCGCACGTCCCAATCGGGCCGCGCCAGCGACCAGACCGGATGGTTCGCCAGATCCGCGAAGATCACCAGCCCCGCGCCCGCGCTGTCGATCCGGTAGACCATGTGCCCCGGCGTGTGCCCGAAGGCCGCCATGCCGGTGATCCCGCCGACGACGTCATCGCCATCGCCGAGGAACGTCATCCGGTCCGCCATGGGTCGGACATTGGCGTCGAACCCCTCGTTGCCCGCGGCCGCCCAGAAGTCGAACTCGGCCTGCCCGGTGACATAGCGCGCATTGGCGAAGGTCGGCGCGCCATCCGTCATCATGCCGCCGATATGGTCGCCATGCATATGGGTCAGCACCACGATATCGACCTGGTCGGGCGCATAGCCCGCACCGGCAAGGGCCGCGGTCGTGGCGGCGGCGTTCAGGCCGGTATCGAACAGGATCAACGCCGCCCCGGTATTCACCAGCGTCGGCGTGAAGAAGAACTGCGACACATCGGTGGACAGGAAATGATCGCGACTGACCGCCGCGAACTCCTCGGTCGAGACATTCGTGCCGAAGATGCCCTGCGGATCCTCGCGCGGAGTGGTGCCCGCGAGGATCGTGGTGACCTCGAAGTCGCCGATCCCGAAGCGGCGGTGCCGCGCGAAGCTGGCACCCATCATCGGTGCCTCGGCGCGCGCCCGCCCCGGAAGGGCTGCGGCCAGTGGCAATGCTGCGGCGGAGGACAACACGGTGCGGCGGGTCAGCATGGTCAAGACGGGATCCTTTCGTGGGTGTCGGTTGCCGCAAGGGTAGCACGCAGGAGACCGGGGTCGATCACGCCTGTGCGAGCGTTCCCTGCGCATCGGCACAGCGCCTGTGCGGTCAGGCACGGGCCCCCGCGCCTGCGCGCCTGCCCCCGTGCCTCCCCGTGCCCGCCCCCGGCCATGGCGCCCCGGCACGGCCCGGCAACGTCCGCGTCACATCCACCATTCGTCGACCCGCGCGATATCCTCGTCGGACCAGCCGAAATGATGCGCCAGCTCGTGGATCAGGACATGGCCCACCAACTCCCCCAGCGTGACGTTTCCGCGGTCCACCCATTCGTCCAGGATGGCGCGGCGGAACAACCACACCCGGTCCGGCCCCTCGGGCTGGTCCATGACCGATTTCTGCGTCAGCGGGATGCCCTCGTAAAGGCCGGTCAGCTCGAACGGATCCTCCATCCCCAACTCGGCCAGCATCGCGGCATCGGCGACCTCGTCCACGACGACGACGACGGCTTGTGCAAGGCCGCGCCACGGCTCGGGCAGGGCGGCGCGCGCGGCATCGGCCAGCGCTTCCAGCGCGGCCAGGTCGGGGGCGGTCAGGTCGGCATGCTCCATCCCCCCGATATGGACAAAAGCGGACGCGCGTGAAAGAGGGGGTTGGTCCCCACCGCCCACCAGGAAGGCCGCCGCTCCATGTCCGTCGTCACCCGCTTCGCGCCCTCGCCCACCGGCCATATCCATGTCGGCAACCTGCGCACGGCGCTGTTCAACTACCTGATCGCGCGCAAGGCGGGCGGCCAGTTCATCCTGCGCCTCGACGATACCGACCCGGAACGCTCCACCCAGGCCTTCGCCGATGCGATCCAGGAAGACCTCGAATGGCTCGGCCTGACCTGGGACCGGATGGAACGGCAATCCGACCGGCTCGACCGCTATGCCGAGGCCGCCGACGCCCTGCGCGCACAGGCGCGCTTCTACGAGGCGTGGGAAACGCCCACCGAACTGGACCTCAAGCGCAAGAAGCAACTGAACATGGGCCTGCCGCCGGTCTATGACCGCGCCGCGCTGGCCCTGTCCGAGGACGCCCGCGCCGCGTTGCGGGCGGAACGCGGGCAGGGCGTCTGGCGCTTCAGGCTCGACCAGAGCCGGATCGACTGGACCGACGGCATCCTCGGTGCCATCTCCATCGACGCGGCCTCGGTCTCCGACCCGGTGCTGATCCGCGCCGACGGGCAGGTGCTCTATACCCTCGCCTCCGTGGTGGACGACACCGACATGGGCGTCACCCACGTGGTGCGCGGTTCGGACCACGTCACCAACACCGCGACACAGATCCAGATCATGGCGGCGCTGGGCCACGGCCACCCGGCCTTCGCGCACCATTCGCTGCTGACCGGCCCGCAGGGCGAGGCGCTGTCCAAACGCCTCGGCACGCTCAGCCTGCGCGACCTGCGCGCGGGCGGGATGGAACCGATGGCGCTGCTGTCGCACATGGCGCGCATCGGCTCGTCGCAGCCCGTCGTGCTGGCCGGATCGCTGGACGACCTGGCGGACGGCTTCGACCTGAGCCATTTCGGCTCCGCGCCGACCAAGTTCGATGTGGACGATCTCTGGCCGCTCAGCGCGCGGGTGATCCACGACATGCCGTTCGCGGCCGTGGCCGACCAGATCGCCGCGCTTGGCGTGCCGGCCGATCTCGCGCCCGCCTTCTGGGACGTGGCCCGCGCCAATATCGGCACGCGGGGCCAGATGGGCGAGTGGTGGAGCCTGTTTCGCGACGGCGCCACGCCGCGTGTGGCCGACGAGGACCGCGATTTCGTGGCCCGGGCCTTCGCCATGCTGCCCGAGCCGCCCTATGATGCCGACACGTGGAGCACCTGGACCAACGCGGTGAAAGAGGCCACGGGGCGCAAGGGCAGGGGGCTGTTCATGCCCCTGCGGCAGGCGGTGACGGGGCGCGAGAAAGGCCCCGAAATGGCCGACGTCATGCGCCTGTTGCAGGTCAAGCCCCGCCTCTGACGACTGGCCTCCGAGGTGGCTTTCGCCGCGTGCTCGGCCCCTTGCGGGCCCTTGCGCCCCGCGCGCGAGGTGGCACCCGACCTGCGGTCGGGTGCGGTGGCCGCGTGGACGCCAGCGTGACCGGAACCGCCCGCCGCGCTGCGGGAAACCGGTGCTGACAGATCGGTATGCCTTTGGTTATTCCGGTTTCAAACGTTGCGTTGGCCCCAAGACACCTCCCCATGACCCGAACCACGCCTGTCCTCGCCGCCGCCCTGCTGGCCGCCGCCCTGCTTTCCCCCGTCGCCGCGTCCGCCCAGGCGTTCGAGGCCGGACCGATCTGGAACCAGGCCCATGCCGACCAGGTCTGCCCGGCGGTCGCCGCCTCCCATGGCGGGACATGGACCGGCCAGTGGTGGACGACGATCCCCGGCCAGATGTCGGTCTGCGAGATCCGTTAGACCGGTCCCCGCGCCCGTTTCCATGTGCTGGAAATATCCCCGCCGGGGGCACTGAATCCTCTGGTGGGCCGCCCGCACACCGTGCCACCCTCCCGCCATGGCACAGTCCCCCGCTTCAGCCGTCTTCCTGCAAGGCTCCCTCTTCCGGCACATCACGGTGATGTCGCTGACCTCCTCGGTCGGGCTGATGGCGGTGTTCCTCGTCGATTTCGTCGACATGATCTTCATCTCCATGCTGGGCAATGCCGAACTGGCCGCCGCCGTGGGCTATGCGGGCGCGATCCTGTTCTTCACCTCGTCCTTCGGCATCGGCATGGCGATCGCCGGCGGCGCGCTGGTGGCGCGGGCGCTGGGGGCGGGGGATGTCGATCTTGCCCGCCGCCGCTCGGGCACGACGCTGGGCTACGGCGTGCTGTTCGGCGCGGCCTTCGCGGCGCTGGTCTGGGTGAACCTGCCCGCATTGGTCGCGCTTCTGGGGGCCACGGGCGAGACGGCGGATCTTGCGATCCACTACCTGCGCATCATCATCCCGTCGCTGCCGCTTCTGCTGGTGGGCATGGTGGGCGGCGCGATCCTGCGCGCCCATGGCGATGCGCGGCGCGCCATGACCGCCACCATCGCGGGCGGGGTGGTGAACGCGATCCTCGACCCGATCCTGATCTTCGGCCTCGATCTGGAGCTGACCGGGGCCGCCATCGCCTCGGTCTGCGCGCGCTGCGCCATCGCCGCCGTGGCGCTGATCCCGATCTTCCGCCACCATGGCGGCCTCGCGCGGCCCGCCCTGCCGGACCTGGCGCTGGATTTCCGCCCCATCGCGGCGCTGGCCGCGCCCGCCATCCTGACGCAACTGGCCACCCCCGTGGGGCAGGCCTTCGTCACCCGCTCCATCGCAAGCTACGGGGACGAGGCCGTGGCCGGCATGGCCATCGTCGCGCGCCTGACGCCGGTGGCCTTCGGCGTGCTGTTCGCGCTGTCGGGCGCGGTTGGTCCGATCATCGGCCAGAATTTCGGCGCGGGGCTGCAGGACCGCGTCCGCCGCACCTATGGCGAGGCGCTGCTGTTCACCGCCATCGTCGTTGTCCTGATCGCCGCCGTGCTCTTCGCCCTGCGCGGCCCCATCGCGGACCTGTTCTCCGCCACTGGCGAAGCGCGGGCGCTGGTCTACCTGTTCTGCGGCCCGCTGGCGCTGGCGTTCTTCTTCAACGGGATGATCTTCGTGTCCAATGCCAGCTTCAACAATCTTGGCCACCCCTATACCTCGACATGGGTGAACTGGGGGCGGCACACGGTGGGCACGATCCTGCCGGTGCTGGCCTTCTCCGCGTGGCTCGGCGCCGAGGGCGTGCTGATCGGGCAGGCGGTCGGCGGCGTCGTGTTCGGCGTGCTGTCGCTGGTCCTCGTGCGCCGCATCATGGCCAGCGCCGGAACGCCCCAGCCATCCAGGCCATCCGACCCGACCGACCCGACCGACCCGACCGACCCGACCGACCCTTTCGCGCGCGAGGGCAGGCTGATCGCGCTCTTCCACCACCGCCGCTAAAGCACGTCGCGCAAAAGTGGGCACCGGTTTTGCGCGTTCCGGAGGTGCGCAATCC
>CAZTUG010000096.1:2175-11273 GCA_964615955.1 uncultured Roseicyclus sp. | reverse complement strand
GAGGCTGGAGAAATCGGCCAGCGCGTCAAAGCACTGCGCCGGGCGCAGGTTGGCGTAAAGGTCCATTTCCTTGCGCAGGCGCAGCAGGCCGCGTTCGGGTTTCAGGGAAAAATCCAGATCGTCGTATTTCGGCCCGCCGACCGCGCCGAGCAGAACCGCGTCCACCGTCTGCGCCTGCGCCATCGTCTCGTCCGTCAGGGGGGTGCCGTGGGCGTCATAGGACGCGCCGCCGACCAGCCCGTCGGACACGGTGAAGCCGATGCCGCGCGCCGCGCCGAACCAGTCGATGACCTTGCGCACTTCGGCCATCACTTCGGGGCCGATCCCGTCGCCGGGAAGGATAAGCAGGCTGCGGTCGGTCATGGTATCGGTTCCTTGGGTTTGGGGATGCGCCTGCGGTATCGCGCCTGCCTTGGGCCGTCAAGAAAGCAGCGGCGATATCGCCTGGTCGAGCGCGGCCCAGACGGCGGCGACGGCGTTCCAACAGGCCACCCGGTCGTCGCTGCGGGTGGTGAGGAAATCGCGTGTGACGGCCATCCCCATGGCGATCCTGCTTCGGGCAAGCGGTTCGACCGGATCGTCGCGGTGACGACGCTGGCGCGCGGGCGGGTCAGCGCCATGCCCGGGCCGTTCTGCCCGACCTGGCCGAAGCCGGGGCTTGTCCGGCGGATCGGCCGGACCAGATGCCGGGCTTCGCGGCCGCCGCTTCAGTAGTCGATATCGACCCAGACCAGCCGATGATCCGAAGCTTCTGCCACGGCCTCGGCCAAGGGGCCGTCCTCGGGCCAGATCACGCCCGCGTCCTGCACCGCAAGCGCACCGGACGGCAGGACGTAATCGACGCGCAGGTCGCCCGGCACCGGTTCGGCCCAATCGGCGGTGGCCGTGCCGTGGGGGCTTTGCGGCACGGCGTCCTGCACCGCCGGGTGGGCCAGGAAGCCCGACAGCACGTCGCGCAGGCCCTCGCCCCGGTCCGGGTCCACGTTCAGGGTGCCAAGGAAGGCGAAAGGTGCGGCATCGGGCGGCCGCGCGTCGAGATAGGCCCGCCAGAATGCGACCTCGTCTGCATTGCGCAGGCCGTTGCGATCCTCGGGCCCGTCGAAAACGGGGGCAGAGGCGTGCGAGGTAAGGATATGGAGCGGGCCGGACGGCGTCAGCACCTCCACATCCCAGGCGCCGACGGAATGCAGGCGCAGGACCGGCAGCGCGGCTTCCGGTGTGACACCGGGGGCGCGACTGCCGGGCAAATCGCGCCAGAGCAGGCCCGAGAAATCCTGCACCGCCCCGAGCGGATAGCGCGACAGCACCGCCATGCCGCCCTGCCCGTTGAAGCGTCCGTAGCCATGGGCATCGGCGGCGCCATCGTTCCGCCCGTCGCCGTCGAGGTCGTGGCCGGTGGGCCAGCCGGTATTGGGCCGCAGCGCGACGTGATGCGGATAGTCCAGCCCCTGTTCGGCCAGCGCCGCCACAAGCGCCGACACGGCAACGCCGGTGGCATCGAAATCGAGATCCTGCACGGCAAGGATATCGGCATTCGCCGCGACGATCACCGCCACGGTGGCAGCGACGGGATCTTCCATCCGCAGGATATCGCGCACGATCAGGCCGGGGCCGCGCCCTGACAGGGTGGTGTGGAAGCTGGCCAGGCGGAGCGGTTCGGCCAATGCCGATCCCGTCAGCGCAAGGGCGATCAGGCCGCCGAGGAGGACATCGCGGCCAGCGGTGCGTCGGTGTCCACCCCGGCGACAAGGCGTGCGCGCCGGGCGCGGATCATGCGGGCGATCCGCAGCATCGCCTGACCGCGCATCACGAGGCTGAGGGGTAGGAACATCCATAGCGTCACCGCCCATACCATCATCTGTGGAGACCCCAGAACAGGCATCTGCAACTGGTTCGCGCCCATCACGGCCACCACAGGAATGATGAATGGCGCGAAAAGTCCAAAGATAATGTTAACGTGCCCGTCTCGGCTTAGGCGTTTGACAACATCTCCGCCCGCGGTCGGGTCGAAGGTGGGCAGGTTGATCCAGACGTTGAAGGCGCTGCCGCGGTGGGGCCAGTGTTCCAGGCGGATCAGGGCCGAGAACAGGAACAGCGACACCAGCGTGACCAGCACGGACAGGCCCGCCATGGCCTGAATGCGGAACGCTATGGTCGGGTCGATGCCCTGGGGCAAGTGTTCCAGCACGAGGCGCAACGGGCTGAACGGGAAATCCAGCGCGCGCCCGACGAGGAAGCCAAGGGCCGAGATCACGATCGTCAGGGTGGAGCCATCCGATCGCCCGGCGATGATGATGCTGAGACCGAACAGGATCAGGAACAGGGCCACGATGCGAATGCGGTTGAACGGCGGCGCGTCGCGAAACTCGATCAGGCCGGGAAATTTCGCGCCGTATTCGACGGCGGTGATCATGGCGAAGGCGAGGGCGACCAACGTCACCGTCTGCGCACCTTCCGAGTTGGACCCCGACAGCAGGGACGGCGTCAGGATGACGATGACGATCATTATCGCCCGCAAAGATGCGCCGACCAATCTGGTGAACACTCGATCTACCTCAAACGTGATGCCAGTTCATGCCGGCACACTTATTTTCTGTTTGGGCCTGCTTCGTGGTCAGATCGGTCCAATTTCGTGTGAATTGGAATTGACGACCCCATTGCAAGCACGATTTTGACACATTTGTGCCCAAATTGGATTGAGGCCGCAACCCACTACGGCCCGGGGTCCGGGGTGGCGCGCCGGTTAAGGCGCTGACCTGTCACAGTTTTGCATCACAATGGGAGCGGTGCAGGGTCCTCAGACCCAGGGACGCGCCTGGGCGGCCTCGGCCTCGAACGCCTTGATGGCGGCGCCCTTTTCAAGGGTCAGCCCGATATCGTCGAGACCGTTGAGCAGGCAATGCTTGCGATGGGCATCCACCTCGAACGGGATCGAGCCGCCATCGGGGCCGGTGATCGTCTGGCTTTCCAGATCCACCGAGACGACCGCGTTCGCGCCGCGGTCCGCATCGTCCATCAGCTTGTCCACATCCTCTTGCGGCAGGACGATGGGCAGGATGCCGTTCTTGAAGCAGTTGTTGTAGAAAATATCCGCGAAGGAGGGCGCGATCACGCAGCGGATGCCGAAATCCAGCAGCGCCCAGGGTGCGTGTTCGCGCGACGAGCCGCAGCCGAAATTGTCGCCCGCGACAAGGATCTGCGCGTTGCGGTAGGCCGGCTTGTTCAGCACGAAATCGGCGATTTCTTCGCCGTTGTCGTCATAGCGCATCTCGTCGAACAGGTTCACGCCAAGTCCCGAACGCTTGATCGTCTTGAGGAACTGCTTGGGGATGATCATGTCGGTGTCGATATTGATCAGGGGCATGGGGGCGGCGATTCCGGTCAGGGTGGTGAACTTGTCCATGGGTCGTGCTCCTTCGGTCGGAAGGAGATTAACGGCTTGCACGGCGCGCCACAAGACGGGCCTGCGATACCGCCGCGGTCACTGGGGAACGGTGAAGGTCAGGTTGGCCCAGTAGGTGGCCCAGATCGCGTCGCTGTCGGCCGTCGGCTCCAGCGGGGCGAGGAACACGCTGTCCACCATGTAGGTCATGCCCGGCGCCACCGGCAGAAGCGCCACGCCCGCCGCGTCGGTGCGGTGATAGGTGATCGTGACCGCGCCCGCCGCGTCGCGGGTGAACAATTCGATCTGGTAGTCGGCTTGCAATTCGTCCTCGTACCACAGCTGCACCGGCAGGCCGCCGCTGACATCGTCGGTATAGGGGTTGGCCAGCGCCACAAGCTCGGTCCGCAAGCCGACGCGACGATCCGCGCCCGCGCCATCGCCCACCGCGACCAGCGACTTGGCGAAGCGGTAATAGTTCTCGATCACGTTTTCCTGCGGCAGGCCGCGCGCTTCGTGCAGGGCCACCACGTCGCCCAGATCCTTGTGGACGGCGAAGTTGAAGAACCGTTCCCAATCGGTCCAGGCGAGGCGATTGCGGGTGGTTTCATGGACGACGACGGCCAGACCGTCGGGCAGGTCCGGCATGGACAGGGCCGGAATGTCGCCCAGGCGGCCTTCGACGACGAAGGACCGGTCGCCGGACAGAACGTCGAAGGTCACGAAATTGCGCGGCAGATAGCTCATCGACGCGCCGGAGAATTCCTGTCCCACGCGCAGGTCGCCCAGCAGGACATCCCCTTCGGCGATGGTGTAATCCTGTGGGTCGATCCAGAATTCATGGGCCGCGCCCTTGTCTGTTAGCGCCACAAGCGCGAGTGTCGCGGCTAGAATTGCACGTTTCATGCGAGGTCCTCCGATGCATTGGTTCAAGATGCCGCGCCGCTTGCTGCTGTCAATCGTCTTGGCCATCACGGCTCCGGCATTGTCGGCGCACGAGATCCGCCCGACCATCGCCGATGTCGAGGTGGGCGTGACGCAAGTGACCCTGAGCCTGCGCTCGGCGCTGGAGGCGCTGATTGCGGGGATCGACCTGTCTGCGGTGGACGATACCAACGACGCGCCGGAAACGGCGATCTATGACCGGCTGCGCGCGATGGAGCCCGCAGCGCTTGAGGACGCGCTGCGCGCGGCGTGGCCAAGGATCCGGGAGGGGTTCATCATCGACGTCGACGGCGTGCGGCTGGTGCCCGAGATCGTCGCGGTCCAGATCCCGGCGGTGGGCGACATGGACCTGCCGCGCGATTCGATGCTGACCGTGGGGGCCGCCCTGCCCGAGGGCGACGCGGGCGTGCGGGTCGGCCTTGCGCCGCACTTCGGCACCTTCGTGCCGCGCCAGGTCGGCGGCGGCGACGATGCCTACGAGGGTTTCCTTGATGGCGGAGAGCTGACGCCGGAACTGCCGCGCGCGCAGGTGCTGACGGAAGGGGCGGGCGCGGTCTTCCTGCGGTATATCGCGGCCGGGTTCGAGCACATCATCCCCTTGGGTCTCGACCATATCCTGTTCGTGCTGGGCCTGTTCTTCTTCGCCACGCAACTGCGGCCACTGCTGTTTCAGGTCACGGCCTTCACGCTGGCGCATACCACCACACTGGCGCTGGCCGCGACGGGGGTGGTCAGCATCCCGGCCAGCATCGTGGAGCCGCTGATCGCGGCCACCATCGTCTATGTCGGCGTCGAGAACACGCTGGGTTGGGGCAACATGCGGGGTCGCACGATCCTCGTGTTCTGCTTCGGGCTGCTGCACGGGCTTGGTTTCGCATCGGTGCTTGGGGATTACGGTATCGCGGCGGGCCGCTTCGCGGCGGCCCTGATCGGGTTCAACATCGGGGTGGAATTCGGCCAGCTTGCCGTCATCGGGACCGCCTTCGCGCTGGTCGGCTGGTTCATGGGGCGGACCTGGTATCGCCGCGCCATCGCGATCCCGGCGTCGCTGTGCATCGCCGGGGTCGGCGCGTACTGGGTGGTTGAACGGACCCTGCTATGAGCTTCGTTCGCGCGAACGCCCGCTGGCTTGCGACCGGGCTGTTGCTGGCCGTGGGGTCCTCCTTCGGGCAGACCTATTTCATCTCCATCTTCTCGGGCGAGATCCGCGAGGCTTACGGCCTGACGGACGGGCAATGGGGCGGCATCTACACCGTGACCACGCTGGCCTCGGCGCTGCTGCTGATCGGCTTCGGCGGGCGGGCGGATACGGTACCGCTGTCGCGGCTGGCGGTGATCGTTGCCGGGGTCTTCGCCGTCGCCGCCGCACTGATGGCGCTGGGCACGGCGATCTGGACGCTGTTTCTGGCCGTCTTCCTGCTGCGCTTCTGCGGCCAGGGCATGATGACGCACATGAAGGCCACCGCCATGGCGCGCTGGTTCGTGGCGACGCGGGGCCGCGCCATGGCGATCACCAACCTGGGCTACCCGGTGGGCGAGGCGGTGCTGCCGGTGGTAACGATCCTGATCATCGCAAGCATCGGGTGGCGCGCGACATGGGGCGTGGCGGCGGCCGTCATCGCGCTGGTCCTGATCCCGACCTTGATGGTGCTTCTGGCACAGGATCGCGCACCGGCCGGGTCGAACGGCGGGCAGGGCGCGCCGGGGCTTCACGGCAAGCACTGGACGCGGTCGGAGGTGCTGCGTCATCCGCTGTTCTACGCCTTCATCCCGTTCCTGCTGACGCCGGGGTTCATCGGAACGGTGATCTTCTTCCATGCGGTCCACGTGGCCGAGGTGAAGGGCTGGTCCCTGACCGACCTTGGGCCAAGCTACGTGGCCTATGCGCTGGCCAGCGTGACCGTCGGTTTCGTATCGGGCGCAGTGGTGGACCGGATCGGCCCCGCCACCCTGTTGCCGGTGGCGCTGCTGCCGATGGCGGTCGGCATGTTCCTGATCGGCCCGGCCGAGACGCCGGTGGGATGGGCTGTCGCCCTGTCGCTGGTGGGCGTGACGCAAGGCGTGGGGGCCACGTTGAGCGGCACCCTGATGCCGTCGCTGTTCGGGACGAGGCATCTTGGTTCGATCCGGGCCATCGCCACCGCGGTCATGGTCTTCTCGACGGCGATCGGGCCGGGCATCACAGGCTGGTTCATCGACCGGGGCGTGACCTACCCGGAGCAGGGATTGGCGCAAGGCGCGTGGTGCGTGGCGTTGAGCCTGGCGCTGGTACCGGTGGTGATGTGGACCCGTCGCCTGCAACTGGAACGGGCGCCCGTTTAGGGGCGCCCGCAAGAACCTGGATCGGTTGGCGGTTATTGCCAGCGGACTTCGTTGAAGATCTGTTGGGCGAGCGGCTGGTTCTCGCCCAGAACCGAAAGGTTCAGGTCATCCGACCGGAACAACCCGAGGCTTGCCGGATTCGGTGCCAGGCCAATACCTGGAACGGCGGCATATTCGTTGTTCTGGTTGGCGAAATACGCCTGCGCCTCGGCACTTGTCAGGTATTCGAGGAACGCAACGGCCTCGTCGCGGTTGGGGGCGTTGACCGCGACACCGGCGGCGGCGACGTTCACATGGGCGCCACGATCGGACTGGTTCGGGAACACCCAGCCGAACATGTCGGTCGAGCCCGAAAGGCCGTCGACGCCGCCGTCCAGGGCACGCAGGAAGTAATAGGTGTTCGAGACCGCGATTTCACATTCGCCCGACACGATCCCGCGAAGCTGATCGGTATCGCCGCCTTGCGGACTGCGGGCCATGTTGGCCAAGACCCCTTCAGCCCAGGCGCGCGCCGCCTCTTCGCCATCGGCGTCGATGATCGAGGCCAGAAGCGACTGGTTGTAGACGTTGCCGGAAGACCGGATGCAGATCATGTCCGCATATTGCGGATCGGCCAGATCCTCGTAGGTCTGGGGCGGGTTTTCCACATCGGTGCGATCATAGAAGATGATCCGTGCGCGCTGGGAAACCCCGAACCAGTGCCCGTCCGGGTGCCGCAGATGCGCCGGAATCCGTGCAGTCAGAACATCGGATTGCACCGCTTGAAGCAGACCGGCCTGATCCGCCAGCCAGATGCGGCCGGCATCCACCGCCATGAAGATATCGGCCGGGCTGTTGGCGCCTTCCGCCTGCATGCGGGCGATCAACTCGTCGGCTGCGCCTTCGATCCGGTTGACGGCGATCCCGGTCGCCTCGGTGAAGGCGTCATAGAGTGCCTCGTCGTTGTCGTAGTGGCGGGAGGAGTAGATATTCACCTCTTGCGCGTGCGCCCATGTGGCGGCAGTCAGCGCGACGGTCATGCACAGCAGGGCGGTCAGGACTCGTGTCATCATAAATGCCTCTTTTGTTTCTGACTGAAACAGTCGGAAACTTTCAAGCGCAGTCGCGTGGGCACGTCAAGATGTTTCCGACAAAAACTATCGGAAACATTTCGACTGGACGACGCCACCGCCAGCGGACAGTGTCCGGCCGAGTATCGCGGAGGAGATCGAGACATGCGCGCCGGATTGGTCTGCCTTGTGGCGGCCTATTGCCTGAGCCAGTTCTTCCGCGCGTTCCTTGCCGTCCTGTCGCCGGTCCTGATGGAGGAGTTGGGGGCCACGGCCGGCGATCTCGCCCGGGCCTCGGGCCTGTGGTTCGCGGCCTTTGCCTGCATGCAACTGCCGGTCGGATGGGCGCTGGACACGGTCGGACCGCGCCGGACGGTGGCGGTTCTGTTTACGCTGGGGGCCGTGGGCGGCTGCGTCGTCTTCGCGACGGCACAGGGACCGGGGGCGGTGACGCTGGCCATGGCGATGATCGGCCTGGGCTGCGCACCGATCCTGATGGCGACCTATTTCATCTTCGCCCGCACCTTCTCGGCCGCGATCTTCGGGACATTGGCGGGGCTGACGGTCGGCATCAGTTCGCTTGGCAACCTGCTTTCGACCGCGCCCCTTGCCTTGACCATCGAGGCCTTCGGCTGGCGCGAGTCCCTGTGGGCGATGGCGACCTTCACGGCCCTGATCGCGCTGGGATGCATGGTCTTCATGCGCGATCCGGTGAAACCGGCGGGCGAGGCCACGGGTTCTTTCGCGGAGCTTCTGCGGATCCGCGCGCTCTGGCCGATCCTGGTCGGAATGTTCATCTGCTACGGGCCGGTGGCGGGCATACGCGGCCTTTGGATCAGCCCCTATGTGACCGAGCTGCATGGCGCGACCCTGGCGCAGGTCGGCACCGCGACGCTGGTGATGGGCCTTGCAATGGTGGCGGGAAATTTCATCTACGGCCCGATAGACCGGATCGTGGGCAGCCGGAAATGGGGGGTCGTGGGCGGCAACCTTTGCGTGGCGGCGCTGTGCCTGTGGTTGTTCGCCGTGCCGCCATCTGGGCTGGCGCTGGCCATGGCCATCTTCGCGGCCATCGGCTTTTTCGGCGCATCCTTTCCGGCTGTCATCTCCCATGGCCGCAGCTTCCTGCCGCCGCACCTGACGGGGCGGGGAGTGACGTTGCTGAACCTGTTCGGGATGGGCGGTGCCGGGGTGATCCAGTTCGCGTCCGGTCCGATCCATGCGCAGTTGAGTGCACAGATGGGCGCGCAAGCCGCCTTCGGCGTGCTGTTCGCGATCTTCGCGGCGGCGATCCTGCTGGGGCTCGCCGCCTACGCGTTTTCTCGGGAAGCCTGAGCCGCTTGTCTCATGCCGCCTTGCTGCGGCGGGCCAAAGTCATGCCGCCTTGCTGCGGCGGGGAC
>CAZTUG010000096.1:0-2075 GCA_964615955.1 uncultured Roseicyclus sp. | reverse complement strand
TCATGCCGCCTTGCTGCGGCGGGCCAAAGTCATGCCGCCTTGCTGCGGCGGGGACGGCGGGGCTTGCGGGCCTGCACCGGCTTGGCCGCAGCGCCGCCTGCACCTTGCGGCTTGCGACCGCCGCCGTGGCGCTGGCCACCGCCACCGCCACCGCCAAAGCGACGACCGCCACGCTGGGGCTTTTCAGCCTTGATCGCTTCGGGGCGCGTGCCCGATGCGACCGGGATGGACATCTTCATGACCTTTTCGATCTGCACCAGCAGGTCGACTTCCTCGGCCGAGCAGAAGGCGATCGCCTCGCCCTCGCGCCCGGCGCGGGCGGTACGGCCGATGCGGTGGACATAGTTGTCAGGCGTGTCGGGCAGTTCGTAGTTGATGACATAGCCCACGCCCGGAATGTCGATCCCGCGTGCGGCGACATCGGTGGCGACGAGGATCTTGATCTTGCCGTCACGGAAACCCGCGATGGCCCGGTCGCGCTGGCCCTGCGATTTGTTGCCGTGGATCGACGCGGCGTTGTAGCCGTCGTCCACAAGGCCCTTCATCAGCTTCTCGCAGCCATGCTTGGTACGTCCGAAAACGAGCACCAGTGCCTCGGGGTCCCGGTTCAAGACTTCGCGCAATGCCGCCTGTTTCGCGGGCTTGGACATGAAATGGACCACCTGCGTGACCTTGTCGGCGGCCTTGCCCGGGGGCGAGACCTGCACCCGCTTGGGGTTGGTCAGGTAGGCGGCGGACAATTCTTCCATCTGCTTCGGCATGGTGGCCGAAAACAGCATGGTCTGGCGCGGCGTGCCGAGTGCCGGCGCGATCTTGCGCAGCGCATGGATGAAGCCGAGGTCGAGCATCTGGTCGGCTTCATCCAGCACGAGGTGCTTGACGGTGCTGAGATCAATGGCGCGGCGGTCCATCAGGTCCATAAGGCGGCCCGGCGTGGCGACGAGGATATCGACCCCGCGCGACAGCACGGAAATCTGGCGGCCGATCGACTGCCCACCCACGACCGTGGCGACCTTGATCGGGGTGGAGTTGGTGAACACCCGCAACTGGTCGGCGATCTGGTTCACCAGCTCGCGCGTCGGCGCAAGGATCAGGGCGCGGGCCGTCTTCGGCTCGGGCTTGCCGTGCAGCGCCAGCAGATGCTCCATCAGCGGCAAGCCGAAGGCAAGCGTCTTGCCGGTGCCGGTCTGGGCGAGGCCGAGGATGTCATGGCCGTCCAGCGCCAGCGGGATCGCGGCGTTCTGGATCGGGGTGGGTTCGGTGAACCCGGACGTTGCGAGGGTCTTGGAGAGGATCGGCTTCAGGCCGAGCATGTCGAAATCAAACAAGTGGTGTCCTTTCGGATCCGCGCTGAAGGGCACGAACCGAAGTTGCCATGCAGGCGCATGGCGGGGCTAGGGTGCGACCGGGCGGCTCATCCGCCGATCGTCAGAACCCTGCGTGATGGGGGTCTTGGGAGTTCAGGTCTGGCGCTGGGGTCCGGTCTTCCGGCCAACTGCTCACGCGGCAGTGCAGCATCCATGGCGGACACATGGCGTATAGGAGGCGGTCTGTCAAGCTGGCTGCCCCTTTCATTGCACCCATGCATCCTTTATGTGCCGCGATGTCCAACCAAAGGATTACCGAAATGGGCTATAAAGTCGTCGTCGTCGGCGCCACGGGCAATGTGGGCCGCGAAATGCTGAACATTCTGGCCGAGCGCCAGTTTCCCGTCGACGAGATCGTGGCGCTTGCGTCGCGCAGATCGCTGGGATCGGAATGCAGCTTTGGCGACAAGACCCTGAAAGCCAAGGACCTTGATACCTTCGATTTCACCGGCTGGGACATCGCGCTGTTCGCGGTAGGGTCGGACGCGACCAAGAAATATGCACCGCTTGCGGCCAAGGCGGGGTGCGTCGTGATCGATAACTCGTCCCTCTACCGTTACGATCAGGACATCCCGCTGGTCGTGCCGGAGGTGAACCCCGAGGCCGTCGATGGCTATGCCAGGCGCATGATCATCGCGAACCCCAACTGCTCCACCGCGCAGATGGTCGTGGCGCTGAAGCCGCTGCATGACCGGGCGCGGATCAAGC
>CAZTUG010000095.1:0-11771 GCA_964615955.1 uncultured Roseicyclus sp. | reverse complement strand
GAGTACCGGCCTGTCACGCCGGGGGTCGCGGGTTCGAGCCCCGTCAACCGCGCCATTTCTCCCTTTTCGGCCCCGATCTGCGCGCGCAGGGGGGGCGGGCGTCCTCAAGCCCCCTGCGGGAGCCGTCGGCCCCCCGCGCTGCCGCGTGATCGGGAACGGGGCGTGGACAGGCTGAGGGCCGAGCGCTAGCTGTGAGGTCATGGTGCGCGTCTTGTCCCTCCTGTTGCTTCTGTCCGTCCTCGCGCTGATCCCCGTGCGCCCTGCCACGGCGCAGGATCCGGTGGACTTGCCGGTGGATTTGCCGGTGGATGAGGTCCTGGCGCTGGTGGACGGGGCCTACCTGGGGCGGAACGGCGCCGCGGCGGCCCTGCGCGCCCTGTTTCCCGCGCTGTCGGTGGCCCCCGATGCGGACGGCGCACTGCCGGATGATCCGTTCTTCTGGAGCCTCGAGGGGCGCTTCGGCCTGCAGGCGCCCGGAAGCGACCCGGGCACCATCTTCCATTGCGCCCGCTACGGGCTGGCCACGCGCGACTGGTTCGCCGAGCAGGGCTTTGCCACACGGGCTTCCGTCGCGCTGATGGGGCTGGCGCTGCCGCTCCATGACGATGGTGCGCAATGGCCCGAGGGGGCGGTGGCGCGGCTCCATTGCAGTTTTCTCTGGGACGATGCGGAGGTGGTCGCGATCCTGCGCCCGGACGCGGCCCGTGCCGCGCTGGCGGCGATCTTCCCGGAGGTGTCCGAGACGACGGCCGCCGCCTCCGCGTCGCTGCTGGGGCCGGACGGCTTCGTGCTGCAGGGGCAGGGCGGAGCGGACGGCGGCGTCGTGCAAGGACGCAGCGCGACCATCACGCTGACGCTGGGCCACCAGCAGGTGACGTTTCGCAGTTTCCTGATGGGGGGCGGGAGCTAGGGCACGCCGCGCGTGTCCGCCGTCCGGCGACACAGGCCGAGCGCATGATGGCGCCCGTCGAAAGCCCCGATCCGGGTCCTCCGCTGGCGCGACAGGCCGCGGCGCCCGATGTCCAGCGCCCGCAGCCACCACGGATCGCATGTCGGATGCCAGATCGTCAGCGCGGGGGCGGGATCGCCTTGCGCCGCCCGGCGCCGAATGGTCGGCACCAGGGGTCCGCGTCCGACCGCCTCACCCCTTCCAGATCCAACCGCCCCCCAGCACCCGGCTGCCTTCGGAGGCGTAGAACACGCAGGCCTGACCCGGGCTGACGCCTTCCTCGGCGGTGAACAGTTCGACCTCGGCTTGCGTGGCCGAGATCGGCCGGATGATCGCCGCGCGCGGCGCGCGGGTGGAGCGGATCTTGACTTCCACCTCCCACGCTTCCCGGCTGTCGAAGGGCGCGTCGCCCAGCCAGTTGATCTCGCGCACCGGCACGATGCGGGTCGCCAGGGCCGCTTTCGGCCCGACGACGACGCGCCGCGTGTCCGGCTCCAGCCGCACCACGAAGAGCGGGTCTTCAAGCCCGCCCAGGCCAAGCCCGCGCCGCTGGCCGATGGTGTAATGGATCACGCCGCGATGGGTGCCAAGGACGGTGCCGTCCATGTCCACGATCTCGCCCGGATCGGCAGCACCGGGGCGCAGCTTCTCGATCACTGCGGCGTAATCGCCGTTGGGCACGAAGCAGATATCCTGGCTGTCGGGCTTGTCGGCCACGCTCAGCCCGTATTTCGCCGCCAGCGCCCGCGTTTCGGCCTTGCTTTGCAGATGGCCGAGGGGGAAGCGCAGGAAATCAAGCTGCGCCTGCGTGGTGGAGAACAGGAAATAGCTCTGGTCGCGGGCCGCGTCGGCGGCGGCATGCAACTCTGCCTTCTGCGCGCCCTCGACGCGCTGGATGTAATGCCCCGTCGCCATGCAATCGGCTTCGAGGTCCTTGGCCGTCTCCAGCAGGTCCCTGAACTTCACCCGTTCGTTGCAGCGGATGCAGGGCACCGGGGTGGCGCCGGACAGGTAGGCATCGGCGAATTCGTCGATGACCGCGTCCTTGAACACGGTTTCGTAGTCCAGCACGTAATGGGGAAACCCCATGGTCTCGGCCACCCGCGCGGCGTCCTGGATATCCCGGCCCGCACAGCACGCGCCCTTTTTCGCCAGGGCGGCACCATGGTCGTATAGCTGCAAGGTGACGCCCACGACGTCGTATCCCTCGTCCGCCAGCATCGCGGCCACGACGGACGAATCCACGCCGCCGGACATCGCCACCACGACGCGGGTGTCGGCGGGCGCTTTGGGCAACCCGAGGGAGTTGAGGGCGTCTGCGCCGAAGGTGGGCCGGTCAAGCGCCATGGGGTCAGTCCTGCACGTCAGGGGATCAGACGCGGAATATATGAAAAAGGCCGGGTATCACAAGGTGCGCTTACCCGATCTTAAACCTCATGGGGCAAGCTTTCCCGAACCCAAGGCAAGATATCCGAGGCCGAGATGTATATCAGAAAGATCCACGGACCGCACACCGTGACCATGCCCGACGGCACCACGATGACCCGGTCGGACCTGCCGTCGCCCCGGACGACGCGCTGGGTCGCCAGCCGCAAGGCGGCTGTCGTTCGGGCCGTCGATCATGGGCTTTTGAGCGCGGAGGAAGCGATTCGCACCTATTCCCTGTCGGAAGAGGAGCTGAACGCCTGGCGCTCGGCGGTGGCGAAGTTCGGCGAAAAAGCCTTGAAAACAACGGCCCTGCAGCAGTTCCGCGATTAAGAGACAAAGATTTCGGGATGTTTTTGCTAATCCCCTCGGTATCGGTAACGTGGTGTTAACCATTTGGCCTAAAATTGGACGCAACAGTCGAGAGCCACCCGGAGAGACCTGATGCGCGTTCTGCTAGTCGAAGATGATCCCACTACGTCCCGCAGCATCGAGATGATGTTGAAGCACGCCAACCTCAATGTCTATTCGACGGATCTGGGGGAGGAGGGGATGGATCTTGCGAAACTCTACGATTACGACATCATCCTGCTTGATCTGAACCTGCCCGACGTCTCCGGCCACGAGGTACTGCGCCACCTGCGCACGGCCCGGGTGGAAACCCCGATCCTCATCCTGTCCGGCCTCGACGATCCGGAAAACAAGCTCAAGGGCTTCGGCTTCGGTGCCGACGATTACCTGACCAAGCCGTTCCATCGCGAAGAACTGGTCGCCCGCATCCATGCCATCATCCGCCGCTCCAAGGGACATGCGCAATCGGTCATCGACACCGGGCGCATCTCGGTCAATCTCGACGCCAAGACCGTGGAGGTCGAAGGCACGCCGGTGCATCTGACCGGCAAGGAATACCAGATGCTGGAACTGCTGAGCCTGCGCAAGGGCACGACACTGACCAAGGAGATGTTCCTGAACCACCTCTATGGCGGCATGGACGAGCCGGAACTGAAGATCATCGACGTCTTCATCTGCAAATTGCGCAAGAAGTTGAGCGAGGCGACCGGCGGCGATACCTATATCGAGACGGTCTGGGGCCGCGGCTATGTGCTGCGCGACCCGGTGCCGAGCACCCAGTTGGGCCTGGCTGCCATCGGCTGAAGTCCACCGCTGGAACCATCTCCCGATCTCGATGCCGGACCACATCCACGCCATGATGCACGACCGGCACGAACACGCCCGCGACATCCGGCAAGGCGGGGGCTTTTTGCCGGTTTGACCCGTCGAGACGTGGGGAGCGGCCCGGACCTGTCCGGGCCGTCTTCCGTCGCAGGCCCCGGCGCGCCCGAACGCCCCCCGGTCCGCGATCCCGTCCGGCTTCAAACAGCCAGTGCCCTCCCGAAAACCCGAGCCGATATCGCGTTCGGATCGCAGCCCGCCGCCTCCTCTCTGGACCCGCGCCGCGCGGGCACTTATCACGGGGCCATCGCCGTTCGGGCACGACACTCGGGCACTTTGGGGAGGCCATCGCATGTCTGACACGCACGACACCGCCCGCGACACGGTCGCCGCCCTCGATGAGCCCGCCGCCGCAGCGCGCCTGAACGAACTGGCCGCCATCCTCGCCAGCGCCAATGCCGCCTATCATGGCGACGATGCGCCCACGATCAGCGACGCGGATTACGATGCCCTGAAGCGCGAGAACACGGCGATCGAGCAACGCTTTCCCCACCTCAAGCGCGCCGACAGCCCGACGGATCAGGTCGGGGCCGCGCCCGCCGACGGGTTCTCAAAACTTGTGCACTCCCAGCGCATGCTGTCGCTCGCCAATGCCTTCGACGCGGCCGATGTCGCCGAGTTCGTAACCGGCATACGCCGCTACCTGAACCTTTCGCCCGACGCCCCCCTTGCCTTCACGGCCGAACCCAAGATCGACGGATTGTCGCTGTCGCTTCGCTACGAGGATGGCCACCTTGTCAGCGCCGCCACCCGGGGCGACGGCGTCGTGGGCGAGACTGTCACCGCCAATGCGCGCACGATTTCGGACATTCCCGAAACCCTTGACGGCGCCCCCGCCATCCTCGAAGTCCGGGGCGAGGTCTACATGAGCCACAAGGATTTCGCCGCGCTCAACAGCCGCCAGGCCGACGCGGGTGCCAGGACCTTCGCCAATCCCCGGAATGCCGCCGCGGGCTCGCTCCGCCAGCTTGATGCCGAGATCACGCGCGCCCGGCCCCTGCGCTTCTTCGCCTATGCCTGGGGCGAGGTCTCGGCGCCGCTGGCCGAAACCCAGACCGCCGCCCTTGACCGCCTGCGCGCGCTTGGCTTCCGGATCAATCCCCGAACCGCGACCTGCCGCACCGGCGACGAGATGCTGGCGCAGTACAATGCCATCGAAGCCGACCGCGCGCAGTTGGGCTATGACATCGACGGCGTCGTGTACAAGGTGGACGATCTGGCCTATCAGTCCCGCCTTGGCCTGCGGTCCACCACGCCGCGCTGGGCCATTGCGCACAAGTTTCCCGCCGAACTGGCCTGGACGGTGCTGGAAGCGATCGACATCCAAGTCGGGCGCACCGGCGCGCTCAGCCCGGTGGCGCGGTTGACGCCGGTCACGGTGGGCGGTGTCGTGGTGTCGAACGCGACGCTGCACAACGAGGATTACATCGCTGGGCGCAACAGCGACGGCACCCCGATCCGCGAGGGCCGCGACATCCGCGTCGGCGACTGGGTCGAGGTCTACCGCGCCGGCGACGTGATCCCGAAGGTGGCCGATGTGGACCTGTCCAAACGCCCCGCCGATGCGCAGCCCTATGCCTATCCCACGACCTGCCCCGAATGCGGCAGCCAGGCCATCCGCGAGCAAGGCGACGCCATCCGCCGCTGCACCGGTGGCCTGATCTGCCCGGCGCAGGCGGTGGAGAAGCTGAAACATTTCGTGTCCCGCGCGGCGTTCGATATCGAAGGGCTGGGAGCCAAGCAGGTGGAAGCGTTCCATGCCGATGGCTGGATCGCGGAGCCGGCCGACATCTTCACCCTGCGCGACCGCTACGGCGCGGGCCTGCAACAGCTCAGGAACCGCGAGGGCTGGGGCGAGAAATCGGCCGAGAACCTGTTTGCGGCCATCGACGAGAAACGCACCATCCCGCTGGCGCGGCTGATTTTCGCGCTCGGCATCCGTCATGTCGGCGAAGTCGCGGCCGCCGATCTGGCGCGCCATTTCTCGACATGGGAGGCGCTCGTCGAAACCGTGGACACGGCCGCGCCCGCCGCCAAGGCCCATCGCGCGGCCGAGGATGCGATCCTTGCCGAACGCGCGCAGGCCGCCGCCGAGGGCCGCCGCGCCAACCTGTCCGCCGCGCGCGAGGCGGCCTGGGCCGACACGGCACCGGACGCGAAGGCGGCGTGGGACGACCTGACCGGCATCGACGGTATCGGCGCGACGGTGGCCGTCTCGCTTGTCACCACCTTCCAGCAGCCGCGCGAGCGCACGTCCATCGACACGCTGGCGGCCCTCCTGCGCATCCAGCCGCCCGAAGCGCGCGCCGCCACCAGTCCCGTCGCGGGCAAGATCGTGGTCTTCACCGGCAGCCTCGAGAAGATGACGCGGGCCGAGGCGAAGGCGCGCGCGGAATCCCTCGGGGCCAAGGTTTCGGGCGCGGTTTCCGCCAAGACCGATCTGGTCGTGGCAGGCCCGGGGGCGGGGTCCAAGGCCAAGCAGGCCGAGGCCTTGGGCATCGAGATGATCGACGAAGACGCCTGGCTGGCCTTGATCGCCGATGCCTGAGCATATCCCCAAGGGCCGCCCCGAGATCCTGTTTCCGCTTTTCGCGCCGCTCGACACGCTCGACGGCATCGGCCCCAAGACGGCGAAGCTCTATGCCGGCATCGGCGTCGAAAGCCCGCGCGACCTGATCTTCACGCTGCCCGCCTCCGGCCTCGACCGCACCCGGCGCGCGTCGATCCGCGATGTGCCGCTGCCCGGCCCGGCCACGGTGGAGGTCGTCATCGGCCTGCATCGCAAGCCCGCCGGGCGCGGTCCCTACCGGATCGAGGTGGAGGATGCCAAGACCGCGTTCCAGCTTGTCTTCTTCCACGCGCGCGGCGATTACCTCGAACGCGCGCATCCGCCGGGCAGCCGCCGTGTCGTGTCCGGCAAGGTGGAGCTTTACGATGGCGTGGCGCAGATGGCCCATCCCGACCACATGTTGCCGCCCGACGAGGCCGCGACAATCCCCGCGTTCGAACCGGTCTACCCGCTGGCCCAGGGACTGACCCAGCGTGGCGTGCACAAGGCCGTCGCCTCCGCCATGACCCGCGCGGCGTATCTGGGCGAATGGATCGACCTTGATCTTGTGAAAGAACGCGCCTGGCCCGCGTGGTTCGACGCGATCCATGCCGCCCATGCGCCGTCAGGTCCGGGCGACCTTGGCCGCGCCACGAAGCCGCGCGAACGCCTCGCCTATGACGAGCTGTTCGCCCATCAGTTGACCCTGTCGCTGGCCCGTGCCCATCGTCGGCGCAAACCCGGCCTCAGCAGCACCGGGCATGGCCGCTTGCGCAACAAGGTGCTGGCGGCCTTGCCCTATCGTCCGACCGGCGCACAGATCCGCGCCGTTGATGAAATCGTCGCCGACATGGCCGCGCCGCACCGCATGAACCGTCTGCTGCAAGGCGATGTCGGATCGGGCAAGACGCTGGTCGCGATGCTGGCGCTGCTGGTGGCGGTGGAGGCGGGCGGGCAGGGGGTGATGATGGCGCCGACCTCGATCCTCGCCAGCCAGCACTATCTTAACCTGCGGCCGATGGCCGAGGCGGCGGGCGTCGTGATCGAGATCCTGACCGGCGCCGACAAGGGGGCGGAGCGGCGGGCGAAACGCGCGGCGCTGGCGCGTGGCGATATCCAGATCCTCGTCGGCACCCACGCGGTGTTTCAGGATGATGTCGATTTCGCCGATCTGCGCCTTGCCGTGGTGGATGAACAGCACCGCTTCGGGGTGCGCGAACGGGTCCGGCTCAGCCAGAAGGGGGAGGCGGCCGATATCCTCGTGATGACCGCGACCCCGATCCCGCGCACGCTGTCGCTGGCGCAATACGGCGACATGGACCTGTCGGTGCTGGACGAGAAGCCGCCGGGCCGCCAGCCGGTGAAGACCGCGCTGATCTCCACCGCGCGCATCGACGAGGTGGTGGCCCACCTGCGCCGCGCGCTGGACGAGGGGCGACAGGCCTATTGGGTCTGTCCGCTTGTCGAGGAGTCGGAGGTCTACGACGCCACCGCCGCCGAGGAACGCTTCAGGATGCTCCGCGCGGCCCTGGGCGAGGGCAAGGTGGCGCTGGTCCATGGCCAGATGCCGCCGCGCGAGAAAGAGGCCGCGATGGCCGCCTTCAAGGCGGGCGACACCCGCGTGCTGGTGGCCACCACGGTGATCGAGGTCGGCGTGGACGTGCCCAACGCGTCCATCATGGTCATCGAACAGGCCGAGATCTTCGGGCTGGCGCAGTTGCACCAGTTGCGCGGACGGGTCGGGCGTGGTTCGGCCGCGTCGACCTGCCTGCTGCTCTATCGCGCGCCCCTGGGCGAAACGGCGCGGCGGCGGCTGGAGGTGATGCGCCAGACCGAGGACGGCTTCCGCATCGCCGAGGCGGATCTGGCGATCCGCGGCGCCGGCGACGTGATCGGAACCGCGCAATCCGGCCTGCCGCGGTTTCGCATCGCGGATCTGGAAACACAGGCGGGCCTGATGGCGCTGGCGCAGCGGGACGCGCGGGCCTTGCTGGCGCTGGACCCGGACCTTCAGGGCGCGCGCGGGCAATCGGCGCGGGTGCTGTTGTGGCTGATGGAACAGGACAAGGCGATCCGCCTGCTGGAGGTGGGCTGAACCCGCATGACCTTGCGGAACCCCGCTTTGTTCTCGAATGTTCTCATAAAGTTCTTTACAATTGACTCGGAATATGAGAACAAAGGAGCAACAAAGTCGCAGACCAGTTCAGGAGATGCCGCAATGATCCGTCAAACCTCCCAGATCCTCGCCCGTTCGGCCGATACCCTGATGTATGATCTCGGCGGCGTTCTGGCTCTGGCGGTCCTCACTGTCGCCATGCTGCATCTGCCCGGCCTCGTCTGACGCCGGTTTCGATTTCTG
This sequence comes from uncultured Roseicyclus sp., assembly GCA_964615955.1. Classification (GTDB taxonomy): domain Bacteria; phylum Pseudomonadota; class Alphaproteobacteria; order Rhodobacterales; family Rhodobacteraceae; genus Gymnodinialimonas. Next base: position 3,257 of record CAZTUG010000095.1, on the reverse strand, counting down.
CCTGCGGTCCAATTGGGTTTGGTCGTGCGATTTGTCCCCGCCCGGCCAATGTCTGACCCTCCCGCCCCACTGCCTCGGGGTATCGGATACGCGTTCCTCCGCCGCCATCCTGTCCCGGATGTGCGGCGGTTTTTTTTGATCGGGAAGCGGCGAGGTCAGGCGCAGTCGGCGCGTTCCGCCTCGGCCATCGCCTCGGTCGTGGCCTCAAGCGCCAGAAGGATCGACGCATGGCGGTTGCGGTAGTCGCGCGCGGGCTCCAACACCTCGAACCCGTCGAAGGGCGCGCCGGGCGGCGGACCTTCCTCCTTCAGCATGGCGCGCAACGCATCGCGGGCGGTCTCGACCTCGACGCGGCTGCGGCCGATGATGTGACGGCCCATCAGCGCGGCGGAGGCCTGCCCCAGCGCGCAGGCCTTCACCTCCTGCGCGAAATCGGACACGACCCCGTCCGCCATGGACAGATCGACGGTCACCGTCGAGCCGCACAGCGGGGCCCGTTTCTTGACGCTGGCCTGCGGTGCCGCCAGCCGCCCACGATGCGGAATATCCGCCGCCAGCGCCAGAATCCGTTTGCTGTAGAGCGCGATGAGGTCGCTATCGCTCGCCATGGCTTTGCCTTTCCCCGGTTCGTCCCTTAGGTAGCCTTCGCATCTCCATTTGCAAAGGCCCCCCGTCATGACAGATCCCGTGCAGACCGCTTTCGACCCGGCGACGCTTCGCTATGACGCCGATGGCCTGATCCCCTGCATCGCGCAGGCGGAGGCAACGGGCGAGGTGTTGATGATGGCATGGATGACGCGCGACGCCGTGGCACGGACCCTGGCCACCGGCCGGATGACCTATTGGAGCCGCTCGCGGCAGGCCTTCTGGGTCAAGGGCGAAACCTCGGGCCATACCCAGGATCTGGTGGACCTGCGGGTGGATTGCGACCGCGACTGCCTGCTGGCCGTGGTGCGCCAGACCGGGCCCGCCTGCCACACCAACCGGCGGGTATGTTTCTACACCTCCGTCATGGGGGGGGTGGAGACGGAGATGATGCCGCCCGAGTGATCTGTCGCAATCGAGTTTTTCGGCCAAGATGAAGGAGGGCTCAGAGGCCCACCATCTTGCGGATGTCCCCGGGGCTGGCCCCCTCGGCGCGACAGGTGGAGATCGCGCGGGCGTCGTCGCGTTTGGCCAGACGCTTGCCGCTTGCATCCCGGATCAGACGGTGGTGGTGGTAGAGGGGCGGCAACAGACCCAACTCCCATTGCAGGAACCGTTGCAGGAACGTCGCCTCGAACAGGTCTTCGCCCCGGATGACATGGGTGACGCCGCTCTGCGCATCGTCGAGGATCACCGCGAAGTGGTAGCTGGCGACCATGCCCGGGCGCGCGAGGATCGGGTCGCCGACATGGGTCAGCAGATGCTCGGCGGTGACCTCGTGCGCGCCCGCGTGGGCGGGGCCTGTTTCCGTGAAGGTGGGCATATGGGGGCCAACGGTTTTCGACAGATCATAGCGGAGCGCGTCGCTTGGCAGGCGGTCGGCATAGGCGCGGCCGCGGCAGGTGCCGGGATAGATGCGCCCGTCGGGTCCGAACTCGGGCACGCCCTCTTGCGGGGCGGAGGCGGCGGCAGCGATGTCGGCGCGCGAACAGCCGCAGGGATAGACGGCGCCATGGCGGGCGAGGCCTTCGAGAGCGATCGTGTAGCTTTGAAAATGCTCGGACTGGCGTCGCACGGGGCCGTCCCATGTCAGCCCGAGCCAATGCAGGTCGTCATGGATCTGGGCTTCCCACTCGGGCCGGGCGCGGGATTGGTCCAGATCGTCGATGCGCAAAAGGAATTGCCCACCCGCCGCGCGCGCCATGTCATGGGCCAGCATCGCGGAATAAGCGTGCCCCAGATGCAGCGGTCCGGTGGGCGAGGGGGCGAAGCGGGTGATCACCGGGCGCGCAGGACGTAGACCGTCGATTGCACGTCGATCCCCGGCAGGTGCGGCCCGCGGTCGCAGAAGACCGTCTCCGTCCTGAGCGCTTCGGCGGCCAGCGCATCGGGAAAGGCGGCATCGGCCAGTGCCACATCGTTGAGCGAGAGGACGAGATAGCCGCCCGGCGCCAGCGCATCGACCAGCGGCGCGATGACGGAAGCGGGGGCCGCCCCCGGCCCGATGGCGCCGATGGCGGCGATGGCGGCATAGGCGCCGTGGGGCACGGGGGGCGGCGCGTCGGCGGGGACCAGCGTCAGCGTCCGGTGCAGCCCGCGCGCCCTCGCCTTGGCCAGCATGCCGTCCGAGATGTCCATGCCGTCGATCACGGTGAATCCGGCCTCGGCCAGCGCTGCGCCCGACAGGCCGGTGCCGCAGGCGAAGTCCAGCACCGCCGCATCCTGCGCCAGTCCGGTCGCGGCAAGGGCGGCGGCGCAGCGGGCGGGGGTGGCATAGGCATTCGCCTGCACCTCGGCCTCGTAGGTGTCGGCCCATTGGTCGTAATAGTCGCGCATGCCATCCCCCTTCAGGTCATAGACCCTGGACAGGAAGGGATGGCGTGCGTTGCTGCCGGATGCGTCGGTGCCGGATGCGTCGGTGCGGGGTGCGTCGTCATCGGACATGGGGGGCGCTTTCCTACTCGGCGGCCTGCGCAGCGGGCGCAATCCAGTCGGTCCATGCCGCCTTGGCGCGATCGGTATAGGCCTTGTAGCGATCCTTGCGGCCCCGGCGGCCCGCTTTCAGTCCTTCAACCGGCGGGAACAGGCCGAAATTCACGTTCATCGGCTGAAAGGTCTTCGCCTCCGCCCCGCCGGTGATGTGGTGGACCAAGGCGCCCATCGCGGTCTCCGGCGGGACCGGCGGCAGCGACAGCCCCAGCATCTCGGCCGCCGCCATGCGGCCCGCCAGAAGCCCCATGGAAGCGGATTCCACGTAGCCCTCCACGCCGGTGATCTGACCCGCGAAGCGGATATGCGGCCGGGTGCGCAGACGCATCTGGTCGTCCAGCAGCGTGGGCGCGTTGATGAAGGTGTTGCGATGGATGCCGCCGAGCCGGGCGAACCGCGCCTCTTCAAGCCCCGGGATCATGGCGAAGACGGCCTTCTGCGCGCCATAGGTCATCTTGGTCTGGAACCCCACGATATTGTAGAGCGTTCCCAAGGCGTTGTCGCGGCGCAGTTGCACCACGGCATGGGCCTTGACCTGCGGATCATGGGGATTTGTCAGGCCCACGGGCTTCATCGGGCCAAAGCGCAGGGTTTCGCGGCCGCGCTCGGCCATCACCTCGATC
>CAZTUG010000094.1:0-11921 GCA_964615955.1 uncultured Roseicyclus sp. | reverse complement strand
TGTTCCAGATCATCACCGGCAGCACGACGAGCATGATGACGAAGGCCACGGCGGTGGCCTGCCCGTCATCGCGGAACATGAAATCCATCATGAACGACGGCAGGATCTCGGTCCCGTAATTGCCGCCCGTCATGGTGTAGACGATGTCGAAGACCTTCAGCACGAGGATCGTCACCGTGGTCCAGACCACGACGATGGTGCCCATGATCTGCGGCACCTTGATCTTGAAGAAGACCTGGAACGGGTTGGCGCCGTCGATGATGGCGGCCTCGATGGTTTCCTCGGGGATGCCACGCAGGGCGGCCGACAGGATCACCATGGAAAAGCCGGTCTGGATCCAGATCAGGATCGCCATCAGCAGGAAGTTGTTCCAGAACGGGATCTGGAGCGGGTCCAGCCCCTCGGTCGCGCCGAAGGCGGCGCGGATGGCGTTGATGATGCCGATGTCGGGGTCCTGCGCGTAGACGAATTTCCAGATCAGCGAGGCGCCGACGAAGGAAATCGCCATCGGCATGAAGATCAGCGACTTGGCGAAGGCCCCCCAGCGCAGGCGGTCGGTCAGCTGTGCGATCAGCAGGCCCATGAAGGTGGTGGCGGCCGGCACCACGAGCGCCCAGAGGATGTTGTTGAGGAAGGCCTGCCGGAAATCGGGGTTCTGGGCGAGGCGGGCATAGTTGCCAAGGCCCACGAAGTCGGTCCCCGCCCGGTCATAGAGCGACCGGACGAAGGAACCGATGACGGGATACATCAGGTAGAGCCCCAGCGCGAACATCGCCGGGAACAGGAACAGCCACGGCCGGATCTGGTTGGCGCGGTTGATGTTGCGCCCGATATTGGCGCCGCGTGCGGGAAAGATGACTTTGTCGAGGACGAGATTGGCGAGGTAGAAATACCCCACGCAGCCGCCGACACCGATGACTATGGTGATGAGGCCCTGGATGATTGGCGACATGGACGTGTTCCCCCCGCTTCTGACGGCCGTGATCGGACCCGGGGGCAGTTTTCGCCCATTCCTTGCGGTCCGTGCAATCGACGCGGCCCGATCTGGCGGGCCGGGCCTGCATCTGGTCTTCCCCGGCCGATTGCGCAGCCGGGGAAGGGTGCCGGATCAACCGATCAGTTGATCTCGTCCCAGCGGGCCTGGATGCTGTCGGCGACGGACTGCGCATCGGCGCCGCCGACGAAATCCACCATGCCGGACCAGAACACCCCTGCCCCGATCTCGCCGGGCATCAGGTCCGAGGCATCGAAGCGGAACGTGGTCGCGTTCAGCAGGATGTCGTTCATGTTGCGCAGGTCGTCGGACCCGAAGAGGTCGGTATTGACGGCGGTAAAGGGCGTCAGGAAGCCCGACTGGGCCATCCACACCTCGTGCGCGATGGGGGTCTGGAGCCATTCGATGAAGGCATGGGCCACCGGCGCGTCATCGGTGATCGCCATCAGCGTGCCGGCCCCGAGGACCGGGTTGCCGAGGTCTTCACCGGCGAAGGCGGGGAAGTAGAAGAAGTCGCTGTCCGCACCCTCCGGGAAGAAGGTCGGGATGAACGACGCCTGGTGGTGCATGTAGCATTGCGGCGGGAAGGTGAAGAGCCCGCCGGGGCTGTCGCGGAAATCGGTGGCGGCGACGGCGGAAGAACCGCCGCGCACCCACTGTTCGTTGCGCGCGAAGGTGCCGAAGGTCTCGATCGCGTTGACGATGCGGGGATCGTTGAACGGGATCTCGTTGGAGACCCAGCCGTCATAGACCTCGGGGGTCTGGGTGCGCAGCATGATGTCCTCGACCCAGTCGGTCGCGGGCCAGCCGGTCGCCGCCCCCGATCCCAGCCCGATGCACCACGGCGTGCCGCCGTCATCGACAATCTGCTGCGACAGGGCAAGCAGGTCTTCCATCGTCTCCGGGATGTCATAGCCCGCCTCGTCGAAGGCCTCGGGCGAATACCAGACCAGCGATTTCACGTCGACCTTGTAGAAGAAGCCATACAGCGCCTCGGTCCCGTCGGCGCCTGCGGCGGTGCCAAGCGACACCCAGCTTTCACCGGCGGCATAGTTCTCGCGCACCCAATCGGCGGTGCCATCGGCCAGCGGGGTCAATTCGCCCCGCGCGGCCAGATCGGCCATCAGGCCCGGCTGCGGGATGACGGCGATGTTGGGCGGGCTGTTGGCCTGCGTGGCGATGACGAGATCCTGTTCGAAACTGTCGGAGCCGTTATACTGAACCGTGGCGCCGGTGGCCGCGGCGAAATAGGCCAGCATGGATTCGACCAGCGCCGCGTCCGCGCCGGTCCACGGCCCGGTGATCGTCAGCGTTTCGCCGGAATAGTCGTTGGCTTCGGCATAGGCGGTGTAGCTGTCCCAGTTGAACGCACCCTCCCCCACGGGGAACACGAAATCCTGCGCAAGCGCGCCCGAAGCGGAGAAAGCCAGTGCAGCCGCACTGGCGAGATATTTCGTCTTCATTGAATGACCTCCCAGTCAGTTCACCGGGATACGCCCGAAACGGGACCCGGCTGAATTTCGAGACCCGCTGCGCCATCTCTCCAAAGCGCTTTGGGTTACGCGCACCCTTGCGCATGTCTACGCAGGTGTCAATCGGACTCTGGCCGGGCGTGCGAAAAGTCAAAAAATGCTGCAAGTGCAAAGGGGTTTGCTTGAACAGACGATTTGACAGGCGCGGGCCTGCATGGGTAGCTTGCCGCGAAATTCGAAGCGCTTTGAGAGCCCGTCTCCGACCGTCGCACCCCCTGCCCGCGCCTTTCACAGCCCCTGCCCGCCCCTTTCACAGCCCCTGCCCGCCCCAAGAAGACGCCCAAGAAGACGCGCAATGAACCTGAAGCAACTTTCCGCCTCGCTGGGACTGTCCCAGACCACGGTCAGCCGGGCGCTGAACGGCTATCCGGAGGTGCGCGAGGAAACCCGCGCCCGCGTTCATGCGGCGGCGCGGGCGGCGAATTACAGCCCCAATTCGCGCGCCCGCAAGCTGGCGACGGGGCGCGCGATGGCGATCGGACACGTGATACCGCTGGATGGCCGCGAGGAGCTGGTGAACCCGATCTTCGCCGATTTCATCGCCGGCGCGGGCGAGATCTATTCCCGCGCCGGCTATGACCTGCTGCTGTCCATGACCACCACAAACGGGGCCGAGGCGGCCTATCGGCACATGGCGTCCAACGCCTCGGTCGACGGGGTGATGGTGCAGGCGCCGATGCTGGTGGATTCGCGCATCCCCCTGTTGCAGGACCTCGGGCTGCCCTTCGTGGTCCACGGACGCACGGCCGATGCGGAGCATTATTCGTGGATGGACATCTCCAACATGCGCGCGTTCCGGCGCGCCACGGACCTGCTTCTGGACCTGGGCCACCTGCGGATCGCGCTGCTGAACGGGCAGGAAACGCTGGACTTCGCCCGCCGCCGCCGGCTGGGGTTCGAGGCGGCGCTGGCCGCGCGCAGGATGGTCGCCGATCCGGCCCTCATGCGATCGGAGGTGATGACGGAGCAATATGGCTACCGCACCGCAAGCGCGATGCTGGACAGCGCCAACCCGCCCACGGCCTTCGTCGTCTCGTCCATCATCCCCGCCATCGGGGTGCGCCGCGCCGTGGGCGAGCGGGGCCTGCGCACCGGACGCGACGTGTCGATCATCTGCCATGACGACGTGCTGAGCTATATCGACAATGACGGCGTACATGCGCCCGAGGGCCCGGCTTTCACGGCCACGCGGTCGTCCATCCGGGCCGCCGGGCGGCGCTGCGCCGAAATCCTGCTGCGCCTGATCGACGACCCGGACCAGCCCCCGATCCAGGAATTGTGGGAAACAGACTTGACGCTCGGGCGGTCCACCGGACCTGCCCCAACCTGAGGACAGACCATGAATTTCACCCGCGCCGACTTCCCGCAAGGCTTCCGCTTCGGTGTCGCCACCTCGGCCTACCAGATCGAGGGGCACCAATATGGCGGCGCGGGGCCGACCCATTGGGACAGCTTCGCCGCCACGCCGGGCAATGTCGTGCGTTTCGAGAACGGCGCGCGGGCCTGCGACCATTACCACCGCATGGACGAGGATCTGGACCTGATCGCGGGGCTTGGCGCCGATGTCTATCGCTTCTCCACCTCGTGGGCGCGGGTGATGCCCGGGGGCACGGGCGCGGTGAACGCGGAGGGGCTCGACTTCTACGACCGGCTGGTGGACGGGTTGCTGGCGCGCGGCATCGCGCCCGCCCTGACGCTGTATCATTGGGAATTGCCGCAGCCGCTGGCCGACCGGGGCGGCTGGCGCAACGCCGACATGCCGGACTGGTTCGCCGACTACACCGAGGCCGTGATCGCGCGCATCGGCGACCGGATCTGGTCCGCCGCCCCGATCAACGAGCCGTGGTGCGTCGGTTGGCTGTCGCATTTCGACGGCCACCACGCGCCGGGGATGCGCGACATCCGTGCCACGGCCCGCGCCATGCATCACGTCCTGCTGTCCCATGGGCGCGCGGTGCAGGTGATGAAGGGGATGGGCGTCGGCAACCTGGGCGCGGTGTGCAATTTCGAATGGTCCGCCCCCGCCAGCGACGCGCCCGAGGACGTGGCCGCCGCGGCGCGCTACGACGCGATCTACAATCGCTTCTTTCTGGGCGGATTGTTTCACGGAGCATACCCGGCCGAAGTGCTGGAAGGGTTGGAGCCGCACCTGCCCCATGGCTGGGAGGACGATTTCGCCACCATCCGATCGCCGCTCGACTGGGTCGGGGTCAATTACTACACCCGCAAGCGGATTTCCGGCACCGATGCGCCCTGGCCCGCCTATGCCGACGCCGGACCCGAGCTGCCCCTGACCCAGATGGGGTGGGAGATCTATCCGCAGGGCTTGCAGGATTTCCTGACCCGCACGGCGCGCGAATATACCGGCGACCTGCCGATCTACGTGACGGAAAACGGCATGGCGAATCCCGATGTGGTCGGCGCGGAGGATACCGCGCGGATCGACTACCTCGACGCCCATCTGCGCGCGGTGCAGGCGGCGGTGGCCGAGGGCGCGCCGGTGGCGGGCTATTTCGTCTGGTCGCTGATGGACAATTACGAATGGTCGCTGGGATACGAGAAACGCTTCGGCCTGGTCCATGTGGACTTCGACACCTTGGCAAGGACGCCCAAAGCGTCCTATCACGCGCTGGCGAAGTGGTGGCGCTGAGATAACGGCCCGGGCTTGCAGATCAATGGCGCGACAGGCGCGCCGGGGAAAGGACATCCATGGTTCCCGCAGCCCTCTCGCTGGTGGCAGATATCGGTGGCACCAACACCCGCGTGGCGCTTGCGCAGGGGCCGCAGGTGCAGGTCCATACCGTCCGGCGGTTCAAGAACGCCGAGCATGACGGGATCGCCCATGTCATCGCGCGTTACCTCGACAGCCCGGAGATCGAGCGCGGCTTCATCACCGGGGTCTGCGTCGCCATGGCGGGGCCGGTCCATGACGGCGTCGGCACGCTGACCAACCTGGACTGGCGCATCGACAAGACCGAGCTTGCGCGCGCGTTGACGGCAGAGAAAGTTTCTGTACTCAATGACTTGCAGGCACAAGGTCATGCAATCGGGCATCTCGCGGCGGGGGATCTTCAGGTCGTCCTGCCGCAGCCCGAAGTGGCTGAACTGGCGGCCAAGCTGGTGATCGGGATCGGCACCGGATTCAATGCCTGCCCGGTCTTCGACACCGCCGCGGGGCGATTCGTGCCGCCCTCCGAAGCGGGCCATGTGAGCCTTCCGGCGGCGATCAGGGCACTGCATCCGCTGCTGCCGCAGCTGAGCGATACCGGCGGCTATCCGTCGGTGGAGGAGGTCCTGTCGGGGCGCGGCGTGGGCCATCTGCACCGCGCGCTGCACGGCGAAACCGCGGATGCGGCCGAGGTGCTGGAGCGGATCGGCGCGGGCGAGGACATGGCCTGCGCCACGGGGCGGCTGTTCGTGCGGATCATGGGCGACGTGGCGGGCAACATCGCGCTGTCGCATCTGCCCTTCGGCGGCGTGTTCCTTGTGGGTGGCGTCGCGCGCGCCTTCGCGCCGCATCTGGACCGCTTCGGCTTCGCGGAGGCGTTCCGGTCCAAGGGCCGCTTTTCCGGCTTCATGGAACAATTCGGGGTTTCGGTCGTCAGCGACGATTATGCGGCGCTGACCGGATGCGCCAGCCACCTGTCGCGGCTGGCGAACTGAACGCCGCGCGCCGAGGCGCGTCAGGCGACCTCGTGGCCGAGCGCGGCGGTGTAGATCTCGAACCAGTCCTGACGGTCGAGAACAACGTCAAGCGCGTCCGACAAGCCACTGATCCGGTTGAGATTGTTGGTTCCCATCACCGGCAGGATCCGGGCCGGGTGATGCAGCAGCCACGCCACGGCCACGGCATCGGCGGCAACATCCTGCGCCTGCGCGATACGCTCCAGCACGGCCCGCACCGAGGCCCCCGCATCGCCGAACAGCGCCCCCCCGGCCAGCGGCGACCACGCCATGAGCGGCTGGCCCTGGCGCTGGTGGAAGGCCACGTCGCCATTGGTGAAGGGCGCGTGGTGCAGCACCGACATCTCGATCTGGTTGGTGGCCAGCGGCGTGGACATGCCCGCTTGCAGCAAGTCCCAATCCCACGGCCGGAAATTGGAGGTGCCGACCGCCCGGACCTTGCCCGCGGCGACCAGATCGTCGAGGCATCGGCCCGTTTCTTCATGGTCCATCAAGGGATCGGGGCGGTGGATCAGCAGCAGGTCGATCCGGTCGATTTCCATCAATTTCAAGGACATGTCGACCGACGTTGAGACATGCGCGGCCGAGGTGTCGTAATACTTCACCCGCGCCTGCGCGTGCCGCCCGGCAGGCGCCACGATATCGCATTTCGTCACGATCTCGATCCGGTCGCGCAGGCCCGGCGCGGCCTTGAGGGCGGCGCCCAGAAGCGCCTCCGCCGCGTAGCCGCCATAGATGTCGGCCTGGTCCATCGTGGTGATGCCCTGCGCGAGGCACGCCTCGATCTTGGCCTGCACATGGGCGGGCGCGGTGTCGGCGTCGTCGCCAAGCCGCCACATGCCATACACGATGCGCGACATTTCCACCCCGCCGACTGCGATCCGGTCCATCGTCATCGTCTTTCCCCCACGCCAAGCGGTGTTGCCGGAACCTGTGCGGGCACGCGCCCGTAAGCCTCTGGCAGTGAACAGGTTTTCAACTCGGGCATGACAAGGCGCCCGAAGTGCTGACATTCATCCATATGCGGATAGCCCGAGAAGATGAAGGCGCGGATGCCCATTTTCTTGTAGTCCTCGATCCGGGTCAGCACCTGGTCGGCGGAGCCCACCAGCGCCGCGCCGCAGCCCGACCGCGCACGGCCAATGCCGGTCCACAGATTCGGTTCGATGTAGCCGAATTTATCCGCCAGTTCGCGCGCCTTGGCTTGATGCGACACCCCGAGAGAGCCGCTGTCGAGCGCCCGCTCGCGGATCAACCGACCGTATTCGTCATCGAGCCTGGAGGTCAGATGGTCCGCATAGTCCCGCGCCTCGGCCTCGGTATCGCGCACGATCATGTGCACGCGCAGGCCATAATCGAGGGTTCTGCCATATTTTTCAGCAACTTGGTGGACGTCCTTCATGCGACCTTCGAGGGCCTCCTTCGGCTCGGGCCACATCAGGTAGACATCGCAATGCTGGCCGCACAACTCCAACGCATCAGGGGAGTAGCCGCCGAAATAGAGCAACGGCCCGCCGGTCTGGTAGGGCTTGGCCGGGTCGGTAGACAATCCTTTGAAATCATAGACTTGACCAGAGTAATTGATCTCGTCCTGCGTCCAGGCCTGTTTCAGGATCTCCACCACCTCGCGGGAGCGTTGGTAGCGAAAGCTGCTGTCCTCCTTCTGGCCGGGAAAATCGCTGGAGATGATGTTGACCGTCAGGCGGCCTTCCAGCATGTGATCGAGCGTGGCGATGGTGCGCGCCAGCATGATCGGCTGCATCTCGCCGCAACGAACGGCCGCCAACATGTTGATCTTGCTGGTAATCGGCGCGCAACCGGCGACGAAACTGAGCGTGTCCTGCCCGACCTGGTAGGACGAGGGGCACAGGATGTTGCGGAAGCCCTGCGCCTCTGCCTCCTGCACCAGCCCCGAGCAATGCGCCCAACTCGACCGCAACCGCCCGTCGGGCACGCCGAGATATTCGTAATCGTCCGAACAGAGCGCGGCGAACCAACTGACCTCCGCCGCGTCCAGATCCTGCGATGTGACCGGAACCACGCTCATCGCCGTGCCCTCCCTTGATCTCGGTGCGCCCAAGGCGTAGCAAGGCCACGAAGCTATATCAATGGTATATCAATTTGCCGGGAGGGAGGGAGAGCGCGATGCCGCAAGCAGCCAGACCGGGCGCGTTGCCGTCCTATCTGCGGATTGCCGAGGCGCTGACGATCGACATCGGCGGGGGCCGGTTGGCGGCCGGCGAGAAGTTGCCGCCAGAACGCGAGATGGCGGCCACGCGCGGCGTCGCCGTGGCCACCCTGCGCAAGGCGTTGCAGGTTCTGGTCGATCGCGGCCTGATCGAACGGCGGCAGGGATCGGGCAATTACGTGCTGGGGGGCGCGAAAAGCGTCGGCACCTATGCGCTGTTCCGGCTGGAGTTGAAGGGTGTCGGCGGCGGCCTGCCCACGGCGCGCCTGCTGGAGATGACCAAGGCGACAAAGCCCGCCGCGCTGCCTGATATCGGGCGGCAATGGGATACCGGCATCCGGATCAGGCGCTTGCGCTTTCTGGCGGACATGCCGGTGGCGGTGGAGGAGATCTGGCTCGATTTCCGGTGGCACAACGACCACGGGCTGAACCCGCGCACGGTGTCGGAATCGCTCTATCGCACCTACGCGGAGCGACTGGGGCTGACCATCACGCTGGCCGAGGACGTGATCAGCGCGGCCCCGCTGCCCGATTGGGCGCCCGAGGATCTGGGCGCCAAACCGGGCCAGCAGATGGCCTTCATCGAACGGCGCGCCTATGACCAGCACGGGCTGCCCTGCGAGGCCTCGTGGACATGGTTCGACCCCGCGCGGGCGCAATATTTTTCACGGGTGCCCTAGGGCGCAAACGGGTTCAAAGGTGCCCAATGGGCGCCATCAGGGGGGGCGAGACATGACACGATATGGACTGATCGGCGCGGGCATGATGGGGCAGGAGCATCTGCGCAATATCGCGCTGTTACCCGACACGGGCGCCAGCGCCTTCGTGGAACCCGATGACGCGATGGCCGCGAAGACCGCCGCCATGGTGCCCGACGCCGTGCGCTGCGGCTCCATCGCCGAATTGCTGGCGCGCGACGATCTGGACGCGCTGGTGATCGCCTCGCCCAATTTCCGCCACGCGGAGCAATTGCGCGAGATCGCGGCGGCGAACCGCCCGGCCCTGCCGATCCTGTGCGAAAAGCCCCTGTTCACGGACCCGGCCGATGCCGACGACATCGCGGCGTTGCAGGCCAGCTACGGGGCGCCGATCTGGGTGGCGATGGAATACCGCTACATGCCGCCGATCGCCAGGTTCCGCGAGCTGGTGGACGCGGCCACCGGCGGCATCAGGATGCTGACGATCCGCGAACACCGCTTTCCCTTCCTTGTGAAGGTCGGTGACTGGAACCGCTTCAATCGCAATTCGGGCGGCACCCTGGTGGAGAAATGCTGCCATTTCTTCGACCTGATGCGCCTGATCCTGCAAGACGAACCTGTGCGCGTGATGGCCAGCGGCGGGCAGATGGTGAACCACCTCGACGAGGTCTACGACGGGCAGACCAGCGACATCTGGGACGGCGCTTACGTGATCGTGGATTTCAGGCGCGGCGCGCGGGCGATGCTGGAATTGTGCATGTTCGCCGAAGGCTCGGAATACCAGGAGGAGATCAGCGCCGTCGGACCGCTGGGCAAGGTGGAATGCAAGGTGCCGGGGCCGGTGCGGTTCTGGAACACCGATCTGGGCCCGGCGCCGGTGCCAAAGGTCATCGTCAGCCCGCGCCATCCGACCGGCCCCGTGGTGCACGAGACGCCGGTGGACCAGACCCTGCTGACGGCGGGCGATCACCACGGCTCGACCTTTTACCAGCATGTGCAGTTCCTGCGCATGGTGCGCGGAGAGCGCGCGCCCGAGGTCACGCTGGCCGATGGCGCGGCGGCGGTGCGCATGGGCATGGCGGCGCAGGACAGTGCGCGCACCGGCAAGGCCGTGGCGCTGGAGTGAGGCGTGGCGTAGGCTTGCAGCGATGGACCAGCGCATCGACATCGGCATCGACGGCGGCGGCACCGGGTGCCGGGTCGTGGTGTGCCATGGCGGGCGCGAGGCCCGCGCGACGGGCGGGCCGGCCAATGTCCTGACCGATCCGGCGGCGGCGGAGGCGGCGATCCGTGGCGCGCTGTGGGAGGCGCTGGCCCGGCTGGACCTGACCCGCGACGACCTTGGCCGCGCCCGGATCGTGGCGGGCATGGCCGGGTGCCGCCTGCCCGGCATGACCGAGGCCTTCGCGATGCGTCTGCCGTTCCTTGCCTATGTGGTGGAAGACAGCGTGACCGCGCTGGAGGGGGCCTTTGGCGGCGGGCGGCATGGCACCCTGGTAAGCTTGGGAACGGGCAGCTTCTTCATCCGCCGCGATGCGCGCGGGATCACCCATCACGGGGGCTGGGGGTTCCATCTGGGCGACGAGGGCTCGGCCGCGTGGCTGGGGCATCGGGCGCTGTCCGACATGATGCAGATCGCGGATGGCCGACTATCCCGTTACGCGGGCGATCCGCTGCTGTCCGTTCTGGAACAGGCGACCGCACCGCATCCGGTGGTGTTCGCCAGCCATGCGCGGCCCGAGGATTACGCCGCGCTGACGCCGCTGATCCTGGCCGCCCGCACGCGCTGGTCGGCGGCGCTGGTGCAACGGATCACCGCGATGTTGCGCACCGCCCTGCACGAGATCGGACACCCCGTGGGCAGCCCGTGGGCGCTGACGGGCGGCCTGGGGCGGGCGCTGGTCGGGTGGATCGATGCCCAGGCGGCGGAAATCGAGGACGCGGAGAACCGGGACATTCTGTCGGGACATTTCAGGCCCGAAGGCGTGGCACTGGACGGCGCACTGGCGATGGCGCGGGCCTTGCCTTGAAACGGAGCGGTCCATGACGGTGTTTGCCAATGCGGCGCTGTTGGGCACGACGGGCCTGACGTGGCGCGATATCGTGGTGCGCGATGGCGTGATCGAGGCGATTGCGCCCTGCGGCGCTTTGCGCGGACGCGGCGCGGAGGATCTGGGCGGACAGATCGTTTCGCCGCCGATGCTCGATGTTCAGGTCAATGGCGGCGGCGGGGTGATGCTGGGCGATTGTCGCGACGTGGCAGATCTGGACCGCATGGTGCGCGCGCATCTGGCCGATGGCGTGCCGCATCTGTTGCCGACGCTGATCTCCGACAGCCGGGCCCAGATCGAGCGGGTGGCGGGGCTGGTGGCGCGGGCGCGGGCGCAGGGGCTGTGGCAGGTGCAGGGCCTGCATCTGGAGGGGCCGCATCTTGCGCGGGCCGGGGCCCATGATGCGGCGATGCTGCGGGGGATGGGTGGCGATGACCTTGCGTTATACGCCCGCATCGCGGCCGAGGTCGGCTGCCTGAAGATCACGCTGGCCCCCGAGGTCGTGCCACCGGAGGCGATTGCCGCCCTGGTGCGGGCGGGCGTGGTGGTGTCGCTGGGCCACACGCATTGCGACGCGGCCCTTGCCCGCGCGGGGTTCGCGGCGGGGGCGGCGACGGCCACGCATCTGTTCAACGCGATGTCGGGCCTTGACCACCGCGCGCCGGGGCTGGCGCTGGCGGCGCTGGAGCATGGCCGCTTCGGGCTGATCGCGGACGGGGTGCATGTGGATCCGGGCATGTTGCGGCTGGCGGGGCAGTTCGCGCGTAGCGGCGG
>CAZTUG010000093.1:0-11973 GCA_964615955.1 uncultured Roseicyclus sp. | reverse complement strand
CGATGACGATGTAGCCGCCGGATTTCAACTGCACCGTCGGGTTGAACATGTCGCCGAGATAACCTTCGACCTTGTGCGCCGAGAAGATCGGCATCGGATCGGTCCACTGCTTCACGTTCTTGGCGTGGGACGGCATGATCATCTTCATGAATTCCTTGGCGTGGCGGTAGCCTGCCTCGCCCTCCACCAGCACCTCGTCGATGTCGCGGGTATACAGATCGCGGATCGTGCGGTGGATCAGGTCGCCTTCCTGGTAGATCGCGGCGGGCGCGATGGAATTCAGCGTCAGGGTGCGGACCTGTTCCCACTGGCGCTGGAGGTATTCGTAATCGCGCTTGATCTCGGTCTTGGTGCGCTGTGCACCCGCCGTCCGCACGATCAGGCCCGCGCCCTGCGGCACGTCGAGCGCCACGGCGATGTCCTTGAGCTTCTTGCGGTCGGCGGCGTTGGTGATCTTGCGCGAGATGCCGCCGCCGCGTGCGGTGTTGGGCATCAGGACGCAGTAGCGCCCGGCGAGGCTGAGGTAGGTGGTCAGCGCCGCGCCCTTGTTGCCGCGTTCTTCCTTGACGACCTGCACCAGCATGATCTGGCGGACCTTCACGACCTCCTGGATCTTGTATTTGCGGACGCGAGGCTTGCGCACCGGGCGGATGTCGTCCTCGGTATCGTCATCGGCCACGACCTCGGCAGTGGCGGTGGTGGCGTCGCCCACGTCCTCGACATCGTCGGAAGTGTCGCCTTCGGGTTCCTCGACCGGCGTGTCCTTCACCAGTTCCATCGGCGAAAGGCCTTCTTCGGAGGCATCATCGCCCTCGTCATCGAGGTCGATCACGTCCATGCCCGAGGCATCGCCCCGGGCGACGGCGTCGGTGTGGGTCTCTTCCGCCTGGGTCGCGCCGCGCCGGCTGCGGGAACGGCGGCGCTTGGGCTTCTCGGCCGCTTCCTCCTCGTCGCGGGCTTGCGCCTCGGCGAGTGCGCGTTCTTCGGCCAGCAAGGCCTCGCGATCCGCGACGGGGATCTGGTAGTAGTCGGGGTGGATCTCCGAGAACGCGAGAAACCCGTGCCGGTTTCCGCCGTAATCAATGAAGGCCGCCTGCAACGACGGTTCGACCCGCGTCACCTTTGCCAGATAGATATTTCCTGCGAGTTGCCGCTTGTTCAGCGACTCGAAGTCGAATTCCTCGACCTTGGTTCCATCTGCCACGACAACCCGGGTCTCCTCGGGGTGGGTGGCGTCGATGAGCATTTTCTTGGCCATGTTGTCCTTGCCCGCAACAGCCGGTCGTCGCCGGGCGGGGCAAGGCCCCGTTGCGCGGAAACGGTCGTGTTGCGTTGTGTTGTGAAAGCGATGGTCACGGGCTGGACGGCGCGGGCCCGGGGGCCCGCTGGGTGTTCCGTCTGTGCGCCGTGGCGGTGCATCGCGTTTGTCTCCGGCGGCACGGCCCTGAGGTCTTGCCACCCAATGATACCCTTCCCGGAAATGGGGGGGCGGTTCGGGATGGCCCTGCCTGCGGCAAACGCAAGCGGGGCCGAGTGACCTGCGGCCTCCCGAGGTGCGGCGTCATCGCGCGGCACGGCCCAGGCGGAGCAGAGAAACTGTCGACTGGCGATCTGCCAGTTTGGTCACATTAAAGGCTGGCCGCGTGGAAAGACAATGGGCAAACCGGCCAAGGTGCTCAGTTAAGCGCATCGGCCAGACTGTCGGGGACGCAACTGCAGGCATAGCTGAAGACATCTCGGCCCGTCATCGGACCAGAACGCGCGCAAAAAGGCTTGCGCAGCCGGGGGTCCGGGCGGATACGGCGCGGTGGATCAGCCCTTGGTTCCGTGCAGGGGGCGGTGCGGCGAAGGGGTCTGGCCAGTGTTCGAACACCAGCGGGGCGAATTGCGGATGCGCGCCGGGCGGCAGCGAGCCAGTGCCGACAATCCGGTGTCGGCGCGCGAAACGGCGGGCGCCAAGGCAGAACAGGGCCAGAAGCAGCACCACACCGCCCCGGATCGCCAGCAGATCGCCCGTGCCGTCATCTGTCAGGACCATGACGTTGGCAAAGTAAATCTTTCCTTTTCAGAGGATTAGACGGCGACGTTCACAGATAATCCGACCGGCTCAACCCGTATTTCGCCATCTTCTCGTTCAGCGTCCGGCGCGGCAGGCACAGTTCGTCCATCACTGACGCGATGGAGCCGCGATGCCGGCGCATGGTGTTGTCGATCAGCATCCGCTCGAACGCTTCCACGTATTCCTTCAGCGGCTTGCCTTCGCCGATTGCCTGCGGCGCGATCTGCGTATTGTCGGACATCAGCAACGAGGCGATGGAGCCCGACCCGCGCCGTTGTTGCAGGATCGCGCGTTCGGCGATGTTGATCAACTGGCGCACGTTGCCGGGCCAGGGCGCTTGCAGCAATTGCGCGGCCTCCTGCGCCGTGACCTGGGCCGCTTCGGTGCCGTATTCCTCGGAGAACTGTTCGCCGAAGCGGGTGAACAGCGTCAGGATGTCCTCGCCCCGCTGGCGCAGGGGCGGCAGGTCGATGCGCATGGCGGCAAGGCGGTAGAACAGGTCGGGCCGCAGCGCCCCTTCGCATTGCTCGGGTTCGGGCGCGTTGCAGATGGCGACGATGCGCGTTTCGGCGGGGGTGCCCTGTTCGTTGATGAAGGTCAGCAGGCGGGCTTGAAGCGCATGGCTCAGCGCCTCGATATCTTCCAGCACCAGGGTGCCGCCGCGCGCCTGTTCGACCAGCGGCTTGTCCTGTTCGTCGCCCACCGGTCCGAAGAGTTTTGCGGACAGCGTTTCCTCGTCATGGGCCGCGCAGGACAGCACCACGAAGGATTTCCCCGCGCGCGGCCCGACCGCGTGCAGCGCATGGGCCACCAGCGTCTTGCCGGTCCCCGTCTCGCCGGTGATGAGCACATGGCCATCGGCCTGCCCCAGATCGAGGATATCCTCGCGCAGGCGGTCCATCACGGGGCTGGAGCCGATCAGCTTGCGCATCAGCACGGTGCCGTCGGACAGTTCGCGGCGCAGGGCGCGGTTGTCCAGCGTCAGGCGGCGCTGCTGGCCGGCCCGCTTTGCCAGATCGGTCATCCGGTCGGGATTGAACGGCTTTTCGAGGAAATCGTAGGCGCCGATGCGCATCGCCTCGACCGCCATGGGCACGTCGCCATGGCCGGTGATCAGGATCACCGGGATGCCGCTATCGGTGCCCATCAGGCGTTTGAGGAAGGCCATGCCGTCCATGCCGGGCATCTTCACGTCCGTGATGACGACGCCGGGGAAATCCGCCCCGATGGCCTTCAGCGCCTCTTCCGCCGAGGAATAGGTTTCGGTGTCGAAGCCCGACAGGGCCAGCCACTGGCTGATCGACTGCCGCATGTCCTGCTCGTCATCCACAATCGCGATCTTCATGCCGCCCCTTGTCCTTCTCGTTTCACGGCGTCTTGGCCGTTGCTTCCAGCGCCGCAGGTCTGCGGCTGTTACGTCTTGCGCCGCAGGTCTGCGGCCGGTGCTTCCTGCGCCGCAGGTCTGCGGCAGTTCGGTCTATTCCGCCGCGGTGCTGCGACCCGAGACCTGACCCTGGGTCTGTGCAAGAGCCGGAAGCCGGACCTCGAAGACCGCCCCCGACCCTTCCCCGTTGCGCGCGGTCAGCCGCCCGCCGAGGTCGTTCACGATGCCAGACGAAATGGCGAGGCCAAGGCCCACCCCTTCTCCGGCTTTCTTGGTTGTGTAGAACGGCTCGAACAAGGCCTCCAGATCGTCAATTCCCGGACCGTTGTCCCGCACGGTCAGAACGACCTCGTCGCCCTCCACGATCATCAGGTCCAACTCGCGCCGGTCTGCGGCGCGCATCGCATCCAGCGCGTTGCGCAGCAGGTTGATGATGACCTGTTCCAGCCGCAGCCGATCCGCCAGCACCATCGCGGGCTTGCGCGGCAGGCTCTGGGTGATCTCCACCGTTTCGGTGCGCAATTGCGGCTCCATCATGGTCAGCGCGCCCTTCAGCGCGTCGCGCATGTCCACGGGTTCCAACGCGTCTCCGCCCTTGCGGGCATAGGATTTCAGCTGCCTTGTGATCGCGCTCATCCGCTCGATCAGGTCGTCGATACGCTGGAAACTGGAGGCCGCTTCCTCGGTGCGCTTGCGCTGCAACAACAGGCGCGCGCCGGCGAGGTAGGTCTTCATCGCCGCCAGCGGCTGGTTCAGTTCGTGGGACACCGCCGCCGACATCTCGCCCAAGGCCGCAAGTTTCTGCGATTGCTGCAGGCTCAGTTCGGCTTCGGCGAGGGTCTTTTGCACCCTCTGACGCTCGGCGATTTCCCGCTGCAGCCTTGCGTTGAGACGGCGCAACTCCGCCGATTCCCGGGCCAGAACCGCCGTCTGCAACCGCGCCCGGCGGCTCAGAAGATAGAACGCGCCCGCCAGCAGCAGGGCGAATCCCATGATTTCGAGCGCGAGGACGCCATTCACCCGCTCTCGCACCGAGGTATAGGCCGTATAGCTGACGATCCGCCAGCCGCGGAACGGAATGCGGGTTTCCAGCCGGATCGTGGCGGCGCCGAAGAAATTCGGGCTGGGGTCCCCGAACGCCCATTCCCCCGTCGCCTCCAAGGCGCGCTGGATCGCGTTGCGCGGCGTGCGCAGAGCCATCGCCTCGGCTTCCGTCCGGCCGCGCCAGCGCGCTTCGGTGGACAGGATGATCTCGCCCTGCGAGTTGGTCAGGAACACCGCCTCGGACGTGCCGCGCCACCGCTCGACCAGCCGCGCGAGGTCGATTTCCACCAAGATCACCCCCAGCAGACCTTCACCATTCTCGATCCGGCGCGAAAAGGTGAAATCGAAGCGCCCGGTCTCGGGTTCGTTGGAGGTGAACACGCTGTCCGCCGAACGCGCGGCCTCGACAAAAAAGGGATCGCTGTTGCGCAATTCGCTGATCCGCTGACGGTCGGTGGCGGCCACGACGCGGCCATTGCGGTCCAGCAGCAGGATGGAGGCCGCGCCGATATCCTCCACGTAGGAGATCAGGTATTGCGTCGTCGAGGTGTAGTCGTTGGACTCCAGTGACCGGATCAGCACCGGGTCGCGGCTCAGCAGCAGCGGCACGACCTGGTGACGCTGGATTTCCGAAATCACGGAGCCGGAATAGATCGCCAGACGGATCTCGGCGCGATTGCGCGTGGTTTCGGTGAACCGTTCCGTAAGCCAGATGTTGGATATCCAGATGATCGCGATTGCGGCCCCCAGAAACAGGGCCATGACCAGACGCAGCGCCCAAGGGCGCCAGATACCACGGCGGGGCCGGGGCGCGGGCCGCGGAGGGGGGCGGTCGGCAAGGCTCATGGCACGAGACTATGCCGGGACCGCCGACCGCTCAAGCGCCGCATCGTTGCGCCGGAGGTCAGGCCGCCACCAGCGCCTGCGCCAGCGACGCGAAAAGGGCCACGCCGTCGGTGCCGCCATGGACCGGATCCGCCGCCCTTTCGGGATGGGGCATCATGCCCATGACCCGACGATTGGCGCTGAGCACGCCCGCGATGTCCGCCCGGCTGCCGTTCGGGTTGTCGCGATAGGTGAAGGCGATGCGATCCTCCGCCCGCAGCGCGGCAAGGCCCGCGTCGTCGATCTGGTAATTGCCGTCATGATGCGCGATCGGGATCATGATCTGCGCGCCCGGCCCGTAGGCCGAGGTGAAGACGCTTTCAGTCGTCGCAACGATCAACGGTTCGACCCGGCAGATGAATTTCAGGCCCGAATTGCGCATCAGCACGCCCGGCAGAAGCCGCGTTTCACACAGCACCTGGAACCCGTTGCAGACCCCCAGCACATGCCCGCCCCGGTCCGCGAACGCGGCCACCGCCCGCATGATCGGCGATTGCGCCGCGATCGCGCCGCAGCGCAGGTAATCGCCGTAGGAAAACCCGCCCGGCACACCGACCACGTCCAGCCCCTCGGGCAGGGCCGTGTCCTTGTGCCAGACCATCGCCACGTCGAACCCCGCAGCCCCGAACCCCTCGGCAAGGTCGCGGTCGCAGTTGGAGCCGGGAAAGACGATGACTGCCGCCTTCACGGCTGCATCTCCACCCGATAGCTTTCGATCACGGTGTTGGCGAGCAGCTTCTCGCACATCTCCGCCACCTGTGCCTCGGTGGTTTCGTCGTCGAGATCCATCTCGATCACCTTGCCCTGACGCACACCGGCCACGCCCGCGAACCCCATGGAGCCGAGGGCGGATCTTACCGCCTCGCCCTGCGGGTCCAGCACGCCCTGCTTCAACATCACCGTGACGATTGCCTTCATCGCCGCCCCCCCTGCTTCATCGTTCCACAAATACTCGACCTGCCCAACAGGGGCCCTTGGCGGGGCCCGTCAGTTGATCAGCGTCGGTTTCGTCACCCCGGTCGGACCCTGCGGCATCACACCCAGCCGCCGGGCGACTTCCGTGTAGGCATCGGCAAGATCGCCCAGATCGCGGCGGAACACGTCCTTGTCGAGCTTGCGGTTGGTGGCGATATCCCACAGGCGACACGAGTCGGGGCTGATCTCGTCGGCCACGATCAGGCGCATGAAATCGCCGTCCCAGATGCGCCCGATCTCGATCTTGAAATCGACCAGCTTTATACCGACGCCCAGCATCAGGCCGCTGAGGAAATCGTTCACCCGAAGCGCCAGCGCCACCATGTCGTCAAGGTCCTGCTGCGCGGCCCAGCCGAAGGCGATGATATGCTCCTCCGAGACCAGCGGATCGTGCAACGCGTCGTTCTTGAAGTAGAATTCCACGATCGGGCGCGGCAGGGGCGTGCCCTCCTCGATGCCGAGGCGCTTGCAGATGGAACCGGCGGCGATGTTGCGCACGACCACTTCCAGCGGAATGATCTCCACCGCGCGGATCAACTGCTCGCGCATGTTGATGCGCTTGATGAAGTGCGTCGGAACGCCGATATTGTTCAGACCGGTCATGAAGAATTCGGACAGCCGGTTGTTCAGCACACCCTTGCCGTCGATCTGCGCCTTCTTCGCGCCGTCGCCCGCCGAGGTGTCGTCCTTGAAATACTGGACCAGAGTGCCCGGCTCGGGGCCTTCATAGAGGATCTTGGCCTTGCCTTCATAGACCAGCTTGCGGCGCGCCATTTGCATCTTCCCGGAAATTGGTGCGGCCCGTGGGGGGCCGCGAAACTGGCTTGGCTATAGGTGAAAGCGCGTTGTGTCGCAAGCAGGCGCGGGCTTCGCGCCTTGCGGCCCACTGGCACGGGGGGCTAAAGTCCGGGAGATATCGGTTCAAAGCATAACGGAGCCCCGCGCATGTCCACCTTCGACGACCGCGAGAACGCATTCGAGAACAAGTTCGCCCATGACGCCGAGATGCAGTTCAGGGCCGAGGCCCGTCGCAACAAGCTGATGGGGCTGTGGGTGGCCGAGCACCTGGGCAAGTCGGCAGACGAGGCGGCCGAATACGCCAAGGCCGTCGTGAAGGCGGATTTCGAGGAAGCCGGTCACGAGGACGTCATGCGCAAGGTGCTGGGCGACCTGGGCGGGAAGATTCCCGAGGCGGACGTGCGGGCGAAATACATCGAACTGCTGACCGTCGCCAAGGCGCAGCTGATGACGGAGCTCTAGGGGCGTCGGGCTGGTCGAAGTCCCGAAAGCGTCATCACGCTGATTGACGCAACCGAACATGCTTGAGGTCGTCGGGCGGACCGAGAAGCTCGAACGTTTCGGCATATCGACCAAGAAACACCCGCCAGCATCCGGCGCCATGGTCCCGATTGATGAACCCGTGCTTCTTGTTCATGACCTGCCCGAGGTCTGCAATGGACATGCCGTTCGTCTTTCCGACCAACGGCGCGAGTTCGCCTTTCAGCGCTTCCAGTATCCGTTGCTCCCGATCCGGGCAGATGGAAATCTCGGCCGCCTGTAGCACATGGAACACATGGCATGCCTTTCTGAAAACCTGTGGCGTCTGCTGACCGCCCATTCCGATCACGTCGGTCCCGGTTTTGCGCAGTTTCCACGCGAGGTGGGCAAAGTCGCCGTCACAGGACGCTATGAAAACCACGCGTCCTTTTCCGGTGAGGGCAAATTCAAGGGCGTCGAGCCCGAGATGGAGGTCCGTGTTGTTTTTCTCGCGTTGACGGTCCATCGTGTCGTGAAGAACAACACCGTCACACCCGATCCAATCCTTGCGGTTCTCGAAATCGCCGTAGGCGCGACAGATGTCCAGGCGGGCAACATGGTTTGCCTGCTCGAGGATGATTGGCCAGAACTGCGCACCGACATTGTCGGCATCCACGAAAATGCCACCACGTGTATCGCTTGAAAAGACGGGGTCGAAGCGAGAGAACGTGTTCATGGTTGGATACTGACCGCCGATCGGGGCGGAAGTTTGACTGGATTCCCCAAGCCACATGAATTCCCCTCATCAAAATCATGCATATTTTGCGCCTTGCTCATCTCTGCCCTCGCCTGCATCGCTCGCAGGCGCGCGAAGCTCTGGCCTTTGCTCCATCGCAATCGAAGGTAGCCCTCAACCATGACCAACCCCCTCGCCCGCCTGCTCGAAACCCGCGACTGGCTTCTGGCCGATGGCGCGACCGGCACGACGCTGTTCAACATGGGCCTGCAGTCCGGCGACGCACCCGAGATGTGGAACACGGAGCATCCCGACCGTATCCATGCGCTCTACAAAGGTGCGGTCGATGCGGGGTCGGACCTGTTTCTGACCAATTCCTTCGGCGGCACGGCGGCGCGGATGAAGCTGCACAATGCACAAGATCGCGTGTTCGAGCTGAACAAGGCCGCCGCCGAGATCGGGCGCGAGGTGGCCGATGCCGCCGGGCGCACGGTGATCGTTGCGGGCTCCGTCGGGCCGACGGGCGAGATCATGGCACCGATGGGAGCGCTGACCCACGAGCTTGCGGTCGAGATGTTCCACGAACAGGCCGAGGGGCTGAAGGCGGGCGGCGCCGATGTGCTGTGGGTCGAGACGATCAGCGCACCCGAGGAATACAAGGCCGCCGCTCAAGCCGCGAAGCTGGCCCGCATGCCGTGGTGCGGCACGATGAGCTTCGACACCGCCGGGCGCACCATGATGGGCATGACGTCCGAGGCGATGGCCGCGATGGTCGAACGGCTCGACCACAAGCCGCTGGCCTTCGGGGCGAATTGCGGCGTCGGCGCGTCGGACCTTTTGCGCACCGTGCTGGGGTTCATGGCCACCGGGACGGAGCGTCCGGTGATCGCCAAGGGCAATGCCGGCATCCCGAAATACGTGGACGGCCATATCCATTACGACGGCACGCCCGCCCTGATGGCCGACTACGCCTGCCTGGCGCGCGACAGCGGCGCCACGATCATCGGCGGCTGCTGCGGCACCACGCCCGATCACCTGCGCGCCATGCGCGCGGCGCTGGAGACGCGGGACAAGGGTCCGGCGCCCACGCTCGATGCCATTACGCAGGCGCTTGGCGGGTTCTCGTCCGAATCGGACGGCACCGATGGCGCGGGGCCGGTGCGCGCGGCGCGGCGGGGGCGGCGGCGGGGCTGACGCCCCGCGTCATAACCCGTAGATGCGGAACGACGCGATGAACGGCAGGTGGTCCGACACCTCGTCACGGAAGCGCGCGCGTCCCATGTCCATCGTCCAGTGCAGCGGGAACAGCCGCAGCGAGCCACGGATATAGGCCCGCCGCTTGATCGGCACGCGGCTGATCGCGTAGCCGTCCAGCAGGTTGGCAGGCCCGCCCGGCAGGATATGGGAAAACCGGTCCTGCAAATCCCAGCTGGACAGGAAATCCATGATGTCCTCGCCGCCGAGATGGTGAAAATTGCTGACATCCTGTCCCGGGATCATGTTGAAATCCCCCATCAGAAGCACCGTGTCGTCGCTTTGTCCGGGGGCGGTCTTGTAGGCGGCGATATAGGCGCCAATGGCCTTGCATTGCGCGTCGCGCAGGCGCTGTTGGGTCGCGCCACGGCCCGATTTCAGGTGCACGCCGATCAGGTGGGCCGAGAACTCGGCGATCCGGATATCCGCAGTCATTGCCTGCCGCCCCTTCTTTCGAGCGACCCCGGTGGCATCCGTCTCGACGTATTCCGATCCGTCCAGCAGTGCCAGATTGTCGACCTGCACGCCGGGTTTGTGAAGGATGCCGATATTCATGTCGTGGAACGGCTGCGGCAGGATCGCCGTGTGATAGGCCAGTCCCAGATGCGACAGCCCCTCGGACAGGCGGTCGATATAGGCCAGCGGCTTGACCTCCACCAGAACCACGACCTCGGCATCCAGGATCGCCAGGCCCTTGACCTGGTTGAGGAACCGCTCGTCATTGGAGGGCGTGAACTGCGCCAGGTTCCAGACGGCGATACGGGCGACGGCGTGATGAAATTCCATGGCGCGGGCCTTTCGTGCTGTGACGCTGACAGCACGGAGCCTAGCACGGGGACGCGACCCGCATGTGTCAAAACAGGCTGAGCTGATCGCCCCGTGCCAGCGGAGGCGCGAACAGGTCGGCGCGCAGCGGCGGCAGCGTGCCGTCCAGCCCCGCCGCACGGACGGCACGGGCGAAGCGCTGTTGCAGCAGGTCGGCCCAGACCCCCTCGCCCGTCATCCGCTTGCCGAATTCGGCGTCGTAGTCCTTGCCACCATGCATGTCCCGCAGCTTGGACATCACGCGGCAGACCCGGTCGGGATAATGTTCCGCCAGCCAATACTGCCAAAGTGCCGAGACCTCCAGCGGCAGGCGCAGGGGGATCATGGAGGCGGCACGGGCCCCCGCATCGCGGGCGGCGGCGACGATCGCTTCCACCTCGTGATCGGTCAGCCCCGGCACGATGGGCGAGACCATGACGCGCACCGGCACCCCGGCCTTCGCCAGCCGCTCCACGCTGCGCAGGCGGCGGGCGGGGGATGGCACGCGCGGCTCCATCCGGCGCGCGAGATCCGATTGCAGCGTGGTGACGGAGATGCCGACACCGGCAAGCCCGTCCCCCGCCATGGGGCCGAGAATGTCGATATCCCGTTCCACCAGCGTGCCCTTGGTGGTGATGGTGACGGGGTGGCGAAAGGCCTGCAACACGTTGAGGATACCGCGCATGATGCGGGCCTCCCGCTCGATCGGTTGATAGGCGTCTGTGTTGGTGCCGATGGCGATGGGCGCGCAGCGATAGGACGGGCGGCGCAACTCCGCCTCCAGCACGGCGGGGGCATCGGGCTTCGCGATCAACCGCGTTTCGAAATCGAGCCCCGGCGACAGGCCCAGACAAGCGTGCGAGGGCCGCGCAAAGCAGTAGATGCAGCCATGCTCGCAACCGCGATAGGGGTTTATGGACCGGTCGAACGCGATATCGGGCGAGGTGTTGCGGGTGATCACCTTGCGCGGCACCTCGAAGCTTACCTCGGTGCGGAGCGGCGGCAGGTCGTCCTCCGTCGCCCAACCGTCATCCACGGCGACGCGGTCATGGCGTTCGAATCGGCCGGGCGCATTGGACAGCGCCGCGCGGCCTTTCGCGACCCTGTTGCCCGGGCTGGGGCTTGCGATGGATGGAGACGCGGTATTCATCTCATTTGAATAGAACAAAAGTGGAACAAAGGCAAGCAAGGTCGCCCCGCAGACCGCCCATGTCGCAATTCGCCCTGTGCGGCCCTTGGAAAGGCCTAGGAAGGCTGAAACATACTGCCACGCGCATCGTGAACCGGCCCGCAGTCCGGCCCGCCAGGAGACCCGCACCAATGTCCGACGAAGACGAAATCATCCTTGCCGAGCTCGACGATGAGGAGCTTGTCGCGCAGATGTTCGACGACCTCTATGACGGTCTGAAGGACGAGATCTGCGAGGCGACAAACATCCTGCTGGAACGCGGTTGGGAACCCTATGACGTGCTGACCAAGGCGCTGGTCGGCGGCATGACCATTGTCGGCAACGACTTCCGCGATGGCATCCTGTTCGTCCCCGAGGTGCTGATGGCGGCCAATGCGATGAAGGGC
>CAZTUG010000092.1:8450-12520 GCA_964615955.1 uncultured Roseicyclus sp. | reverse complement strand
CACGCCGAGCGCAGTCATCGCGGCGGGCACGCCGAGCGCAGTCATCGCGGCGGGCACGCCGAGCGCAGTCATCGCGGCGGGCGCGGGGTTTCCTGAGATGCTGAGCTTTGACGGGTTGGTTGCGGTCTGCGTGGTCTATGTCATCTTCCTGTTCGGCATCGCCTTTCTGGCCGAGCGTGGCACGTTGCAGGGGCGGGCGCGCTGGCTGAATTCGCCGATCACCTACACCTTGAGCCTGTCGATCTATGCCACCGCCTGGACGTTTTACGGCGCGGTCGGCGCGGCGGCGCGTTCGGGGCTTGAGTTCCTGACGATCTACCTTGGCCCGACGCTGGTGTTCATCGGCTGGTTCTGGCTGCTGCGCAAGATGGTGCGGATCGGGCGGGCGCAGCGGATCACCTCGATCGCGGACATGATTTCCAGCCGCTACGGAAAATCGGGCGGGCTGGCGGCCCTTGTCACGGGTCTCGCGGTGGCGGGCACAACGCCGTATATCGCGTTGCAGTTGCAATCGGTGACGCTGTCGTTCTCGGTTTTCGCGCGACCGGGCGCCCTGGGCCAGCCCGATGCCGAGAACACGGCGATCTGGGTGGCGGCGGGGCTGGCGCTGTTCACGATCATCTTCGGCACCCGATCGCTTGACCTGAACGAGCGTCATCCCGGCCTTGTCAGCGCCATCGCCTTCGAAGCCATCGTGAAGTTGGCCGCCATTGTCAGCGTCGGTGTCTTCGTGGTCTGGGGGGTGGCGGACGGTCCCGCCGACATGCTGGCGCGGATCGAGGCGTCGCCGGTCGCGCAAACGCCGGTGAACGGCGCGCGCTGGCTGGGTCTGACGGCGCTGGCGGGGGCCGCGATCCTGTGCCTGCCGCGCATGTTCCAGGTGCTGGTGGTGGAGAATTCGGACGAGCGGCACCTGGCGGTCGCGGGCTGGGCCTTCCCGTTGTACCTGATGGTGATCTCGCTCTTCGTGGTGCCGATCGCGGTGACGGGCCTGGCCCTGCCCGAGGCGGGCGCCAACCCGGACCTCTACGTGCTGACGGTGCCGTTGAGCCAGGGGCAGGACGGGTTGGCGCTGCTGGTGTTCCTGGGCGGATTTTCCGCCGCCACCTCGATGGTGATCGTGGCGGCGCTGGCGCTGTCGACGATGGTGTCGAACCATATCATCATGCCGCTCTGGCTGCGGGCGACGCGCCATGACGATCCGATGACCGGCGACATGCGCCGCGTGGCGATCATGGCGCGGCGGCTGTCGATCGCGGGCGTTCTGGCGCTGGGGTTGTTGTATTACCGTCAGTCGGGGGGCACGGATGCGCTGGCCTCCATCGGGTTGATCTCGTTCCTTGGCGTGGCGCAGATCCTGCCCGCGCTGGTGGGCGGTATCCTGTGGCGCGGCGCGACGCGGGTGGGGGCGGCGCTGGGCATCGGGGCGGGCTTCGCGATCTGGGGCTGGCTGCTGCTGCTGCCCAACGTGGCCGAGACCGGCGGGTTGATGCCGGTGATCCTGGCGGAGGGTCCCTTCGGGCTGGCCGGGTTGAGCCCGCAGACGCCGCTGGGCCTGCAGGCCACGGACCCGCTGCTGACCGCGATGGTGCTGTCGCTGGGGGTGAACACGGGGCTGTTCATCCTGGGCTCGCTGTTCAGTTTCCCGTCCCCGCTGGAGCGCTTGCAGGGCGCGCAATTCGTCAATGTGTTCGAACATTCGCGGGCCCTTCTGGGGTGGAAGGGAGCCGTCGGCACGGCGGATGACCTGTTGATCATGGCGCAGCGGATCATGGGTGCGGGGCGGGCCGGGCGCCTGTTCCAGGACGCGGCCACCCGGCAGGGCCGCGGCGACACCCTGCCGGAGCCGACGCCGGATTTCCTTGAACGGCTGGAGCGCGAGCTGGCCGGATCGGTGGGCGCCGCGACCGCCCACGCGATGGTGGCGCAGATCACCGGGGCGGCCTCGGTTTCCGTGCGCGACCTGCTGGCGGTGGCCGACGAGACGGCGCAGATCATGGAATATTCCAGCCAGCTCGAGGCCAAGTCCGAGGAACTGGCCCTGACCGCCCGCCGCCTGCGCGAGGTCAATGCCAAGCTGACCGACCTGTCGGTGCAGAAGGATGCCTTCCTGAGCCAGATCAGCCACGAATTGCGCACGCCGATGACCTCGATCCGGTCGTTTTCCGAGATCCTGATGCAGGCCGATCCGGTGGATGACGCGGCGCGCGCGAAGTTCAGCCGGATCATCCACGACGAAAGCCTGCGCCTGACCCGGTTGCTGGATGACCTGCTGGACCTGAGCGTGCTGGAGAACGGCCGCGTCACGCTGAACATGACCGAGGTGCGGCTGGGCGACGTGATGGACCGCGCGATCAACGCGGCGGGCGCGCAGGGCGGCGGCATCGCGATCCGGCGCGATCCGGCGGCGGAGGGCGTGATCCTGTGGACCGATGCCGACCGGTTGAGCCAGGTGTTCATCAACCTGATTTCGAACGCGCAGAAATATTGCGATGCGCAGGTGCCGGAATTGCGGATCTCGGTGGTGGCGACGGCGCAGGGGATCGAGGTTGAGTTCGCCGATAACGGCTCGGGCATTCCGGCGCGGCAGGAGGCGCTGATCTTCGAGAAGTTCGCGCGGCTCGACACCGCACGCGGGGCGCCCGGCGCCGGGCTGGGGCTTGCCATCAGCCGGGAGGTGATGGAGCGGTTGGGTGGCACGTTGAGCTTTCTGCCCGATGCGCGTGGAGCGCGGTTCCGGGTGCGTTTGTCCGCGCAGGCCTTGCGCGCGGCGTGAGGGGCTGAGCCGCGCGCGGGGCGCGGAGGGGGGGCGGCGCGCGGGGCGCGGAGGGGGGAGCGGCGCGCGGGGCGCGGAGGGGGGAGCGGCGCGCGGGGCGCAGAGGGGGGAGCCGCGCGCGGGGCGCGGAAGGGGCCAGGCCTGGGCGTAAGGGTTTCTTAACCCTCCGCATGGCAAAGATACGCGCACGACCCCCTGTTCGCGCCCGCCAGAAAGCCCCGCCCCGCCGATGCCCAGTTCCGCGTCCCGCCCCGATCCGGCCGATCCCGACCGCGTCCGTCCCGGCGCAGCGGGGGCGGGTTCGGTGCTGGCGCGGATCATCGCGGCCCATGGCCGGGGCGGAGCGGGCAAGGCCGACCTCATGGCGCCGTTGCAAACCGGGCTGACCCGCGCGATCCGGCGGGCGGCGCTGCCTTTCGCAGGCCTGATGCCGCAGCTGGCCGATGTCGCGGTGCGCTGCGATGCCAGCCTGTCCTCGGCGATGGAGGCGTTCCCCGAACACGGGCTGCTTGCCGCGATCGAGGATGACGAGGGGCGGCGCGGCCTGATCGCGCTGGACCACAAGCTTGTCGATGCGCTGATCGAGGTGCAAGCCACCGGGCAGGTGGAAGACACCGACCTGCCGCCGCGCCCCGTCACCCGCATCGACGAGGCGTTGTGCCGCGATTTCCTCGACCTTGTGCTGGCCGCCTTCGCCAAGGAAACCCAGGGAGAGGGCGCGCGCGACTGGCCGGATCGTGTCAGCTATGGCAGCCGGATCGACGACCGGGCGCAACTGACCCTGCTGTTGCCGGAACATGGCTATCACCTGCTGTCCGTTGCGGTGACGATGGCCGGGCGCAAGACCGGGTCCCTCGTGTTCCTGCTCCCCTCCGATCCGGCGCTGGCGCGGCGCAGGGCTGGCGGGATGTCTCCCGTGGTCGCGCAGGCCGGCGCGGAGGATTGGAGCGCGCGGATGCTGGCGGCGCTGGGGGCCGCCCCGATGGTGCTGAACGCGGTCCTGATGCGGGTCACCCTGCCGCTGGGCCGGGTGCAGGCGCTGGTGGAAGGTGACCTGATCCCGTTCACGCGCGCCGATCTGGCCGCGATCACGCTGGAGGGCGAGGGGGACCATGTCTTCGCCCGGGGGGGGCTTGGGCAAATCGGCGGCAACCGGGCGGTCCGGTTCGGCGGCCCCGGTGCGGGGCTGGCGCGGGGCGCGGTGGCCGGGGCTGCGCGGGCCAATGCTGCCGATGCGGCCCATGCCGACCGGGCGGGCGAGCCTGCCACGCTTGCAGCGCAGCCCGCGCCCGGC
>CAZTUG010000092.1:0-8350 GCA_964615955.1 uncultured Roseicyclus sp. | reverse complement strand
GCGCAGCCCGCGCCCGGCGATCTTGCGGCCAGTGGTCATCCCACCGGGTCCGGCCCGATCCCCGCAAGGCCCCTGCCTGCCATGGCCGGGTTCGACCCCGACGCGCCGATGGGCGGGTTCGATCCCGACGCGCCGATGGGCGGGTTCGATCCCGACGCGCCGATGGGTTGAGAGCGGGCCGTCGCGCCCGGGGGAGTTGCGAAGGAAACCAGCTACAGGGGGCCAGCTACGGGGCCAGCTACGGGGCCATCCACGGGGGCCAGCCACGGGGGCCAGCCACGGGGGCCAGCCACGGGGGCCAGCCACGGGGGCCAGCTACCGGGGATCTGCCATGGAGGGGGATCTGCCAGGGGGCCTGCCAGGGGGGCCTGTCGAAGGGGCGCGCCATGGAAGGTCGCGCAGGGGCTCCGCACAGGCTCCGCACAGGCCCCGCACAGGCCCCGCACAGGCCCCGCACAGGTCCCCGTGGCAGGCTCCCGTGGCAGGCTCCCGCCCGAACCTGGGCCGGGGCAGTCCAGGCGATGGACGTGGGGAGTGTCGCGGGGCGGGGGGCAGTCGCGCCGCCCCGGCACCCGGGCGCTGACGCAAGGGCAGGTGACGGGAGTGCCGGAAGGCAAACCATTGACGCGCCTCGACGTGCCGCCCCTTTGCCCGGCACGGACGCAATCTTGCCCGGCACGGACACCCTCTGGCCCGGCACGGACACCCCCGTTGCCCCCCTTGCGATCCCCGGTCGCCGGAGACTTGCAATTCCCCGCCCCGCCCGCCACCGTCGCGGCACTTGCGCACCACCCCGCGTCCGGAGAAGCCTCACCATGTCCATCGCCACCTTCCGTTCCACAATCGCCACCGGCGCTCCGCTGGCCGGAACGTTCATGAAGACGCCCTCGGTCGATATCCTCGAGGTGCTGATACTGTCCGGGCTCGATTTCGTCTGCCTCGATTGCGAACATGCGCCGTTCGACCGGCAGACCCTCTCGGCCTGCCTCGCCGTGGCGCGGGCGCGGGATTTTCCGGTGCTGATCCGCGTGCCCGCCGCAACACCCGACCAGATCGGGGCGGCGCTTGACCTCGGGGCCGTGGGGATCGTGGTGCCCCATGTCACCGATGCGTCCACGGCCGCCGCCGTCGCCCGCGCGGCCCGGTTCGGCCATGGCGGGCGCGGCTATGCCGGGTCCACCCGTTGGGCCGGATACGCCACCCGCCCGATGTCCGAGATCCTGGCCCAGGCCCGCGACGAGACGGTGGTGATCGCCCAGATCGAGGACCCCGAGGGGGTGGAGAACTGCGACGCCATCGCGGCCACGCCAGGTATCGACGCGCTGTTCCTTGGCCCCGCCGACCTGTCGGTCGCCTATGGCAAGACCGATATCGACAGCCCCGAACTGGACGCGGCCATGGCGCGGGTCGGGGCCGCAGCCCGCGCCCATTCCAAGGCCTACATGACCTTCGCCGCCTCCGCCGAGAAGGCCCGCGCCCTGCGCCCGCACGGCTTCGGCGCGTTTTTCATCGCCTCGGAACATGCGTGGATCCTGCACGGTGCGCGTGCCCAGATCGCGGGCATTCGCGCGCTCGCCTAGGACGCCGGAGGACGCCGGGCAGGCCTTGACCACGCGCTTTGCGGACCGGGCAGACCGGCCACACCCCCGTCTGACCCGGGGTATTTTTCTCAAATCCGCCATAATTTGGACGGATTGTTTCCTGATGATCACCAGGCAATCGCCGCGGGACGCTCGTCATTTCGCCGTGCTTGCGCACGACAAGGCAGGTGTTGCGGCAGTCAACGACCGCAATGCGTATCGAGAAGACAGGTTTGGCACCGAGGGTCCGCAGCGGCCCACCGCGCAGGAGAAGTCCCATGTTCGCATCCCGTTTCATTCCCGCCGTCCTTGTGGCCGGAGCGCTGGCAATGTCCGGTTGCGTCGGCACGACGGAAGTGTCGCGCAATGCCGGTTTCGACGCCCCCCCGGCGGTCGAGACCTACGCGGTGCAGGATTGGGCCATCGCCGCCTTCGAGGTGAACGTGCCCGGCACCCTGTCGGTCTCCGAGGCCAACACCCTCAAGCCGCGCGCCGATATCGTCTGGCGTGAGGACATGCTGGGGGACCGCCGCGCGCAGGTCGAGGCCCTGATGACCGAGGCGTTGACCCCGGCCTTCGCCGCCGTCGATGGCGCGACCCCCGTGGTCGTGACGCTCGACGTCACCCGCTTCCACGCGCAGACCCCGCGCGTGCGCTATTCCAACTTTCCCAGCGAGCACGAGATCGAGTTTGTCCTGACCGTGCGCCACGCCGAGACCGGCGAGATCCTGTCCGGCCCCAGAGCCACGGACCTGACCTTTCCCGCGCTTGGCGGCAACGCGGCTGCCGATGCCGATGCCCGGGGCGAGACCCAGCGGCTGCGCATCTCGGCCCAGCTGGTCCAGTGGGTGCAGCAGGAATTCCTCGGCCCGGTTCCCGGCGCCTGACCCCCCGGCACGAGCTGAGCCTTTCGGAGCCGCGAATAACCCGCTAGAGGGGACGCCATGACAGCGCCCTCTCTTCCCGTTCTCCGCCTGAAACCCAAGGCCGATGCCAAGCGCATCCGCCATGGCCATCCCTGGGCCTGGGCCGATGATCTGGTGCTCGACCGCCGCTCCAAGGCGGTGCCCGCGGGGGCGCTCGCGCTGCTGGAGGATGCCGAGCGGCACCCCCTCGGGATCGGCATCGCGACGGTCGATGCACGCATCGGGCTGCGCCTGCTGGACCGCGACGCGGGCGCCGTGATCGACGCGGGCTGGCTGCGCACCCGGATCGAACGCGCGGCAGCCCTGCGCAGGGCGCTCCATGACGCGCCCTATCACCGCCTGATCCATGCCGAGGGCGATTTCCTGCCCGGCCTGATCGTGGACCGCTTCGGCGATGTGCTGGTGATGCAGCCCAACGCGATCTGGCTGGAGGAGCGGCTGGAGGATCTTGCCGCGATCCTGCTCGACGTCACCGGCGCCGACACGCTGGTCAAGAACGGCACCTCGCGCGCCCGTGCGCTGGAAAACCTGCCCGAGGAGATGGTGACCCTTGCGGGAACCGCGCCGGACGGCCCGCTTCCGGTGCCGATGAACGGCGCGATCTACATGGCCGACGTGATGGGCGGGCAGAAGACCGGCCTGTTCTACGACCAGCGCCCGAATCACGCCTTCGCGGCGTCGCTCGCGGGGGGGGCGCGCGTGCTGGACGTGTTCAGCCATGTCGGCGGGTTCGGCCTTGCCGCGCTGGCGGCGGGCGCTGCGTCCGCCCTGGCGGTCGATGCCTCCGAGCCGGCGCTGGCGCTGGCGCTGCAGGGGGCCGAGGCGATGGGTTGCGCCGACCGGTTCGCCACCCGTCCGGGCGATGCCTTCGATACCATGGACGCGCTGGCCGCCGAAGGGGCGCAGTTCGATCTGGTCGTGGCCGACCCGCCCGCCTTCGCGCCGTCGAAGACCGCCCTCGACAAGGGCCTGCGCGCCTATGAACGGGTCGCCCGGCAGGCCGCGCAACTGGTGGTGGAGGGTGGCACGCTGGTGCTCTGCTCCTGCTCCCACGCCGCCGATCTGGGCAAGTTCCGCGCCGCCTGCCTGCGCGGCATCGGGCGCGCGGGGCGCGATCCGCGCTTGCTTCATACCGGTTTCGCGGGCCCCGATCACCCGGTGCACCCGGCGCTGAGCGAGACCGGCTACCTCAAGGTGCTGGCATTCCGGCTGTGATCGCGGTTCTGGACGCTTGTGTCCTGTATCCCACGGTCCTGCGCCAGATCCTTCTCGGCTGCGGCGAGGCGGGCCTGTTCACCCCGATCTGGTCCGACCGTCTGGCCGAGGAATGGATCCGCGCCGCCGCGCGCAATGGCGGCCCCGCGGATGAACAGATCGCCCGGGCCGAGGCGGCAGAGGCCGATCGCCGCTTTCCCGCCGCCCGCGTCGCGCCCGGCGACAGCGCCGCTCTCTGGCTGCCCGACCCGGCCGATATCCACGTGCTTGCGACCGCCATCGCCGCCCGCGCCGACATGATCGTCACCCTGAACCTGAAGGATTTTCCGGCGCGCGAGCTTGGCGCGCACGGCCTTGCCGCCCGCGCGCCCGATCCCGTGCTGATGGATCTGTGGCTCGACACGCCCGATCCGGTCGAAGCGATCGTGCGCGGCGTCCAGGCCGAGGCCGAACGCCTGTCCGGGCATGCCCAGCCGCTTCGCCCACTGCTCAAACGCGCGCGTCTGCCCCGCCTTGGCAAGGCGCTGGCCTCCTGACGGGGGCCCTTCATCTTTCTCCGAATACTCCGGGGGTTTGGGGGCTGGCCCCCACGGCTTTTCCACCCGGCCCCGGGCGTTGCGGCCAGCGGCTCACTCCTCGGTCAATTCCGCGCGCCAGCGCGCCTCCATCGCCTCGATCGCGGCGATCCGGTCGGCGGTCTTCGGATGGCTCATCAGCCAGGCCGGGGCGCCGCCGCCCTTCAAGCCCGCCAAACGCTCCAGCTTCTCGAACATCGACACCTGCGGGGCGGTTCCCAACCCGGCCGACACCATCAGGGCCGAGGCATAGGCATCGGCCTCGTACTCGTCCTGCCGCGACAACCGCGCGGCCAGCATCGACGCGACCATGTTCGCGATCCATGGACCCACGCCCGGAATGAGGCGGCCCAGCACCCCTGCAAGCACCGCGCGCACGGCGTTCTGGCCGGAAAAGTCGATCATCCGTCGGCGGGAATGGCCGAGCGCTACATGGCCCAGTTCATGGGCGATCACGCTCGCCAGTTCCTCGGCCGAGACCTCGCCCGCGCGGTAGCGGTTGTAGAAGCCGCGGGTCAGGAAGATGCGCCCGTCCGGTGCGGCCAGCCCGTTCACGGCATCGACCTCGTAGATATGAACGCGGATCCGGTCCACGTCCAGAACCCTGGCGAAGCTGTCGGTGAACGCCTTGAGCCGGGCATCCGCCAGTTCGGTCGACCGCGCGTCGAGATCCCGTTTCGTCCGCCAGGACGAGAACAGATACATCACCAGCGCATAGGCCACGGCAAGAACGATCGGGGTCAGTTTCAGCATGGTCAGGATATGGTGCCGGAGCCGCCCTTGGGCAATGTGTCTTTCCCGGCAGCGTGGCGCATCGACCGGAGTTTCCGCGGTGCAGACAGCGCGCAACCGCCGGGCGGCCGCGTGTTCCGCAAGGGGGAGGGGTGACCTTCAAGCATGCCCTGCGCCCGGTTCGGTGGCCGACATCGCAGTCTTCACGACTTGGTGATTCGGTCGGATTGCGGCACGCCGAGTGCATTTTCGGGGCCCGCGTCGATCGGGAAAGGCATTGTTTCTTATCAAGAAACGAGGGAGTATGGGCATATTAACAACGCGTTAATGAAACCGTGAGCCGGCTGCCCCATTTTTGCCGCAAGTCTCTGTTGCCCGGCGCGGCAACCTTCCGTAAGACCATCCTAGCGCCTTGTCGCGACTATCTGTCTGCCACTAAAGGAATTTTGGAATGAAGATCGGAACGTATTTCGCCGCCGCCGCGACCGCTGCGGTGTTGGCCATCGGCGGACAAGCCTCCGCAACGACGGTGGACCTCACTTTTGAGGGGTTCGAAGCAGGGGAACAGACGGTCTACCTGGTGATCCCCGGGCCCAGCACTGACGGCTATGTCCGTGCCGGTGGCTTTACCATGAACGACGGCACGTCGGATTTCGTCGCATGGTGCATCGACCTGCATGCGCAAATCGGCAACGCCGAGTATGAGTTGTCGCGTCCGAGCCAGATAACCGATGACATCGAGAACGGCCTGAACCGATTGTTCACCAGCTTCTACGATGTTGCGCTCTCGTCCGCGCTCAACTCCGCCGCCTTCCAGGTGGCGATCTGGGAACTGGTCTACGACGATGGCCTTGATCTCTCCATGGGCGACTTCCGGGCAAGTGGCAACAGCGGTGTGACGTCGCTGGCACAGGACTGGCTCGGCAGCCTGGCGGGCGTGGTTGGTGCGTATGACCTGACCTTCTTCTATTCTGGTGCCAGTCAGGACCTGGTGTCCGGTACGCCGAGCCAGAACCCCGGCCCCGGTCCGGTTCCGGTTCCGGCAGGCGTCGTTCTGCTGCTCGGTGGTTTGGGTGCGATCGGTGCGTTGCGCCGCCGCGCTGCCAAGGCCGCCTGAGCCAGGAGGGTCCGGCAGCCCGGCCCGCTTACCGATAGGATACGGAACGCCGCAGATCGCATCTGCGGCGTTTCGCGTTCATGGCCGGAGGTCTGCGTCGATCAGCGCCCCAGGTCCCGCATGCCCCGGTCGAGCCCCGCAAGCGTCATCGGCACCATGCGGCCTTCGAAAATCCCGGAGATCATCTGGATCGACTGGGTATGGCGCCACTGCGTTTCGGGCGTGGGGTTGATCCATATGTGGTCGGGCCATTGGGTGCGGGCGCGGTGCAGCCAAACCTGCCCGGCCTCGGCGTTCCAATGCTCGTTCGCGCCGCCGGGAAAGGCGATCTCGTAGGGCGACATCGCGGCGTCGCCCACGAAGATGCATTTGTAATCGGGGCCGTAGGTGTTCATCACCTCGTGGGTCGGGATCGTTTCGGACCAGCGGCGGCGGTTGTCGCGCCAGACCGATTCATACAGGCAATTGTGGAAATAGTAGGATGAGAGGTGCTTGAATTCGGCCTTGGCCGCGGAGAACAGTTCCTCCACCACGCGGATGTGGTCGTCCATCGAACCGCCGACATCGAGGAACAGGATCACCTTGACCGCGTTGCGCCGTTCGGGGCGGGTCTTGACGTCCAGCCAGCCCTGTTCGGCGGTGGCGCGGATGGTGCCGTCGAGGTCGAGTTCTTCCGCAGCCCCGTCGCGGGCCCAGCGGCGCAGGCGTTTGAGCGCCACCTTGATGTTGCGGGTGCCAAGCTCCACATCGGCGTCGAAGTTGCGGAATTCGCGCTTGTCCCAGACCTTCACGGCGCGGCGGTGGCGGGATGTGTCCTGCCCGATGCGGACGCCTTCGGGGTTGTAGCCGTAGGCACCGAAGGGTGAGGTTCCGGCGGTGCCGATCCACTTGTTGCCGCCCTGGTGGCGGGCCTGCTGTTGCTTGAGGCGTTCGCGGAGGGTTTCCATCAGCTTGTCGAAGCCGCCCAACGCTTCGATTTCGGCGCGTTCCTCGGGGGTCAGGTGTTTCTCGGCCAGTTTTTCCAGCCACTCGGGCGGGATTTCGGCGGCCTCCAGCACCTGTTCGGGCGTGATCGCCTCCAGCCCGCCGAAGGCCTGGGCAAAGGCCTGGTCGAAGCGGTCCATGTGACGCTCGTCCTTCACCATCGCGGTCCGCGCGAGGTAGTAGAAGCCGTCCACGTCATAGGTGACGAGACCCGCCGACACGCCGTCGAGAAAGGAGAGGTACTCGCGCAGCGAGACGGGGATGCGCGCGGCGCGCAGGGTCTGGAAGAACGGCAGGAACATGACCCGATGTAACTAGACCGGGGCAGGGACCACAAGCATGATGAGGGTGCCGATCAGGAACCCGATCAGTGCGAAGACGGCGGCATATTGCGCCATGTCGAAGCCGTTGCCGCCGCGATACCAGGCAAGGCCCGCCCCGATCAGCAGGCCCAGGCCCGCCCCGATGAAGTTCAGCATATCCCGTCCGTTATCTTGCGGGCGACAGTGCCGCCACTTCGGTCAATCGCGCGCCCACGGCCGCGTTCGAGCCGAAGCCATAGCGGCCCCAGGCCAGACTGTCGAGGCGCACGGCGCGCGCCTCGCTTGCGCGCCCGGTGGCTTCCAGCGCCTCGGCCCGGATCATCAGCAGCGTCGCCAGCAACGAGGCGTTCTGCGCCGCCGTGGCGGCGGGCATGGCGCGTTCCGTCAGGCGCAAGGCCTCGGTCGCGCGGCCCGAGCTGAGCGCGAATGCGGCCAGTTGCATGTCCACATGGGCCGACTGAATGCCACGGGGTGCGATGCGCTCGAAGATGGCCGAGGCCTGCTGGAAGGCCTGGATCGACGTCTCCACATCGCGGCTGAGGGTCAGGCGGCCAAGGGCGAAATAGCTGAAGGCAAGGCGCGAATCGGTCCAGCCCGCCTGCTGCGCGATCTGCAGCGCGCGTTGGGCGGCGCTTATGCGGGCCGCGTCCGACGCCCCCGGCCCGAGCGCGGTTTCCACGGCGCTGATCCACGGTCGCGGCGTGGGCGAGCCAACCCCGCCCGCGACCGGGCCGCCGCCCGGGTTGATCCGCGCGAGGATGCCGGGCAGGCGCGCCGCGACCTCGGCCCGGGTCATCCCCGAGGACAGGTCGGCATCGTAATAGGTGCGCAGGATCAGCATGTCGAAGCCGGTCAGGACGGTGTGGAAATTGTCGTCGTTGAACACCGAATCCGACAG
>CAZTUG010000091.1:0-12719 GCA_964615955.1 uncultured Roseicyclus sp. | reverse complement strand
CATGGGGCGCGAGGATCGCCCGCTCCGCCCCCTCCGCGCGCCCGGAATGGGCGATGGCGGCGCCGTCGCGGATGTTGTCGTGCACGTATTGCTTGTAGGTCGCGGCCTGCAATTCGTCGGGCATGGTGAACATGATCAGGTCGGCCCAGGCGGCGGCTTCCGCGATGCCCATGACCTTCAGGCCCTCGCCCTCGGCCTTCTTCGCGCTGGCCGAGCCGT
Organism: uncultured Roseicyclus sp.; assembly: GCA_964615955.1. Classification (GTDB taxonomy): domain Bacteria; phylum Pseudomonadota; class Alphaproteobacteria; order Rhodobacterales; family Rhodobacteraceae; genus Gymnodinialimonas. The sequence continues at coordinate 12,500 of CAZTUG010000091.1, read as the reverse complement.
CGCGCAGCGCCACGACGACGTTCTTGGCGCCGCTGTCGCGCAGGTTGAGCGCGTGGGCATGGCCCTGGGAGCCATAGCCCAAGATCGCCACTTTCATGTCCTTGATCAGGTTCACATCGCAATCGCGATCGTAATAGACGCGCATGTCTTTCTCCTTGAGCGGGTTTGATCTGGCGCGACCATGGCGGAAGGTTCAGGCAAAATCGCCATTTGGGTTCGGGGTATTTCGCTGTTAAAGGAGAATATCATTCGTCATTTCACGGCCTGAGAAAATTCAATGCTCGATGACATCGACCGCCGTTTGCTACGCCAGTTCCAGGCTGATCCAGGTCAACCCATCGGTGCCCTTGCCGAAGCCGCGCGGGTCCCCCTTGCGACGGCCTACAAGCGGTTGGAGAAGTTGCAGAACACCGGCGTGCTGCGTGGCCAACATGCGGTGATCGACTGGCATGCACTTGGATATGGTGTGGACGTGTCCCTGCGGATCACGCTGGACAAGACCAACCCGCGCGCTTTCGACGATTTCCTGGCCGCCGCCCGCGACGTGTCCGAAGTCATCGAGATCCAGACCTTCCTTGGCCGGGTCGATGCGCGCCTGAGGGTGATTGCGCGGGACCTGTCGGAATATCAGCAGATCTATCGTGACCGCATCCTGACCCTGCCGCATATCGCGGATATCGAGGCGCTGTTGCAGGTCGCCACCATCAAGAACAGCGCGAGCCTGCCGATATGACCGTCGCGCTTGATGCGACCGATCGTGCCATCCTGCGCCTTCTGATCCGCGATGCAACGTTGAAGGCGTCCGAGGTCGGGCGGCAAGTCGGGCTGAGCCAGCCCGCCACGTGGCGGCGCATCCAGCGCTTGACCGAGGCGGGCGTGATCGCGGGGCGCAGACTGGACCTGGACGCGGCAAAGCTGGGGTTCGGCGTGACGGTCTTTCTGGGGGTGAAGCTGGCCGCGAAAAGCCGCGTCAGCCTCGTGGATTTCGAACGCGCCATCGCGGCCATCCCCGAGGTTCAGACGGTCGAGCACATCCTGGGCCTGTACGACTACCGGTTGCGGGTCACTGCGCGGGACCTGGCGGATTTCGAGCGGGTGCTGCGGCGGCGCATCATGACGCTGCCCTCGGTCGGCAGCGTGGAGGCGAATGTCTTGCTGTCCGAGGAACAACGGCCCGGCCCCCTGTAGGGCGGGACTTGTCCCGCCGTCCCGCCCGGCCTATCCAAAGAGCGACGCAATCAGGAGGCACCGCCCATGTCCGCACTGCTCGACACGATCGACCCCGATGGCTTGCTGGAATACTCGGTCGTCTTCACCGACCGGTCGCTGAACCACATGTCCGCCGGCTTCCGCACGGTGATGACGGATATCTCCGCCATGCTCAAAGAGGTCTACAATGCCGACGCCGTGGCCCTTGTTCCCGGTGGCGGCACCTTCGGGATGGAGGCCGTCGCGCGCCAGTTCGCGCAGGGCGAGAAGGTGCTGGTGGTGCGCAACGGCTGGTTCTCGTTCCGCTGGTCGCAGATCCTCGACGCAGGCGGCTTCGCGGGCGAGGTGACGGTGATGAAGGCGCGGCCTTCGGGCAATGCGCCGCAATCGCCTTATTCTCCTGCCCCGATCGAGGAGGTCACCGCGCGCATCCGGGCGGAGAAACCCGGCATCGTCTTCGCGCCCCACGTGGAAACCTCGGCCGGCGTGATCCTGCCCGATGCCTATATCAAGGCGCTGTCAGATGCCGCGCACGAGGTCGGCGCGCTGATGGTGCTGGATTGCATCGCGTCGGGCTGCGCCTGGGTCGACATGAAGGCCACCGGCGTCGATGTCCTGATCTCGGCTCCGCAAAAGGGCTGGTCGGCGCAGCCTTGCGCGGGCCTCGTGATGATGTCGGACCGCGCCGTGGCCCGGATGGAGGATACGGCCTCCGACAGCTTCGCGGCCGACCTGAAGACCTGGGCCAAGATCATGGCAACCTACGAGGCCGGCGGTCACGCCTACCACGCCACCATGCCCACCGACGCGCTGCGCGTGTTCCGCGATACGATGGAGGAGACGCGCGATTTCGGCTTCGACACGCTGAAGGAGGCGCAATGGGCGCTTGGCGACGGCGTGCGCGACATGCTGGCCGAGAAGGGCATCCGATCCGTCGCGGCGGAAGGCTTCGGCGCGCCCGGTGTTGTCGTCAGCTACACCGACGATCCCGAGATCAAGTCCGGTGCCAAGTTCGCCGCCCACGGCATGCAGATCGCCGCCGGTGTGCCGTTGCAGGTCGATGAGCCTGCGGATTTCATGACCTTCCGGCTTGGGCTCTTCGGCCTCGACAAGCTCTACGATGTCGACGCCGCACTGGCGCGGCTCAAGGCCGTGATCGACAAGGTCTTTCCCTGACACGCCGCTCGGATCGGGCACGCGCCTGCCTGTTCATCTTGGCTAAAAACTCCGGGGGTTTGGGGGCTGGCCCCCAACTCAGCGACGTGCGCCAAGGCCCGCCTTCATCAGCGTCTTGCGCACCGGCGCTGCCGTGTAGAGCGCGTTGAGCGCGCGCAGGCGCAGGTCGCGCAGGCCCTGGGCCTCGGCCATCGACGCCCGGTTCAGTGCGTCCACGCCCGTCACGCGAGCCAGAACCTCCGGGTGCCGCTGGCGGTGATAGCGGCCGAGCGCAATCGCGTCGCCGGGATCGCCGCCGTCGATCACGTCCAACAGGGTCGCGATATCCGCAAGGCTCATGTTCAGACCCTGCGCGCCGATGGGCGGGACGACATGGGCGGCCTCGGCCACCAGCGCCGTGCGCTGGCCCTGCATCCGGTCCGCGATCTGGCTGATGATGGGCCAGATCGTCCGACGCGACGCCAGCCGCAGCGGGCCGTAAAGCCCGGCGGAGCGCGCCGTCATCTCGGCCTCGAACGCGGTTTCGGGCAAGGCGGCAAGGCGCACAGCCTCTGGCCCGCGTTCCATCCAAACCACGGCGGAACAGGGGCGGCCATCATGGTCGGGCAGCGGCACGAGGGTGAAGGGCCCGCCGCTGCGGTGGATCTCGGTCGAGATATTGTCGTGCGGGCGGTCATGGGTCACGGCGAAGGCCAATGCCTTCTGGCCATAGCGCATGGTTCGCACCGGAATACCCAGGGCCTCGCGCACCAGTGAATGGCGGCCATCCGCCGCCACCACCAGCCGCGCGCGGAGGCGGGTGCCATCGCCAAGGCGCACCAAGGCCTCGGTGTCGCGGGTCAGGACATGGGCGGTGCCGGTGCCGGGCCGGAAGGTGGCGTTAGGCAGGCCGTCCAGGTGCGCCACCATCTCGCGGCGCAGCAGCCAGTTGGGCAGGTTCCACCCGAACGGTGCGTCCGAGATGTCGGCGGCATTGAAATCATGCGTTGCGCGCGGTTCGGCCACGTCCGGTCCGCCCGCATCGACGATGCGCATGACCTGCAGCGGTGTGGCATGCTCTGCGAGCCGCTCCCAAAGGCCGATCCGGTCAAGGAATGCCTTGGCAGGTTGCAGGAACGCAGTGGTGCGCAGGTCCGACCCTTCGGCGTCGCGCGCGATCACCGGCGGCGTGGGATCGGCGCAGAATGTGCGATACCCCGCCTGCGCGAACGCGATCGTGGCGGCAAGGCCCGCAACCCCGCCGCCGGAAACGAAAACGTCGTATGTGTCGTGATCTGTCATACCGGCGAAGATAGCGGCGCGGGGGCGTGGGGCAGTGTGGCGTTCTGCCTCGGGCCGGTCATGTGGGGATCGTGCGCAGGAACGCGGCCAGGTCGGCGGTGTGGTGGTGGACATGGGGTGCCGGCACTGCGTCGGGGGCCACGTGGATCGTGCGCAGCCCCATGGCGTGGGGCACGGCGAGGTTGCGGGCCTCGTCCTCGAACATCGCGCTGCGGGTGTGGGGCAGCCCGTCGAGGGCGAATACCGTCTGGAACGCCTGCGCGCCGGGCTTGGGATGGTAGCCCGCATGTTCCACCCCGTAGATCGCATCGAACAGGCCGGACAAGCCGCGCGCCTCGGTCACGGCGCGGGCATAGGGGGCGGTGCCGTTGGTGTAGATGATCTTGCGCCCCGGCAACGCGGCGATGGCATCGGCCAGCGCGGGATCGGGGGACAGGACGGAAAAGTCGATGTCGTGAACCGCCACCAGGTAATCATCGGGCGGCATCGCATGGTGCGCCATGAGGCCGGCCAGCGTGGTGCCATGGTCGACGTAGTAGCGGTGGCGCAGGGCGTCGGCTGCTTCCCTCGGCAGCCCCAACAGGTCCATCACCCACGCAGACATCTTCGCGTTCACTTGAGGAAACAACGCCATCTCTGGCGGATACAGCGTGTTGTCGAGGTCGAATACCCAAGTGTCGATGTCGCGCAGAGGTTTCATGGCCCGAGGCTTACGCCCCCCGCCGCCATGCCGCAAGGCACTGGACAGGGGCAGGACGCACGCCTAGCTTCCCCGGGTTGGACGAAAGGAACGGATCACAATGGCCGAGGCGCCGCAGAAGGACGCTTACCTGCTGATCCTCGACGCGATCGATGGGGGCATCTATCGGCCCGGGTCGCGGCTGGTGGAAAGCGAGTTGGCGGACCGCTTCGGGGTCAGTCGCACCCCCATCCGTGAGGCGTTGCAGCGGTTGGAAACGCAATCGCTGCTGACACGCGACGGTCGCTCGTTGATCGTGGCTTCCCTCGATCATGCCCAGATGGCCGAGCTTTACACCGTGCGCCAGGAATTGGAGGGGCTCGCGGCGCGGCTCGCGGCGCAACATGCAGCCGACGAGGAAATCGCTGTCCTGCAGAACATGGTCGAACAGGATCGTTCCCTTCTGGGTGATCCGGAAGCCTTGGCCCGCGCCAATCGCCGGTTTCACCACCAGATCCACCTGGCGTCCCATAACCGCTACCTCGTCCAGCAACTGGACCTTGTCTACCGCTCGATGGCGCTGATGGCGCGCACATCTCTTGCCGCGGTCGGGCGCGGCGCGGACGCGCTGGCTGAACATGATGCGATCGTCGGCGCCATCAGGGCGCGGGACGGCGACCGCGCGGCGGCGGCATTGCGCTCCCATCTGTCGACCGCATTTCGTGTGCGTCTGAAGGAAGAAGCGCAGCGGAACTGACCGGCGCGCCAACGACGGCAAGGGCCTGCGCAGGCGCGCGCGCCGCCTCGTTGCCGCCGCCGTAGCTGCCGTGGCTGGTCTTCGCCCAGAAGAATGGCCGGGCCATCAACTCGAACAGGCCGATCCACGCCGCGACGGTGCCGAAGAGGTAATAGGGCTCCACCAGCGGAGCGATGGGGCGCAAGTGGCGAAGATGGGCGGCCCGGCAGGCGTAGAACGATACCGCTATCGATCCCACCAGACCGGTCAGCATGACGGTCGCGAGGACGCCGTAGGCAAAGGGGGTCATCATGCTGTCCAGCGGGTGCCAGACACCGAAGGGCTTCAGCATGAAGCTCCACAATAGCGGGGCCGTCAGGAAGCCGAGAACCGCCCCGAATAACTGCACCTGAAGCCCGACGAAGCGCCACGTCCCGACATCGCGCCACAGCGCCAGCGGGTCTCGCATGGCCGATCCCCAGGTGATGAGATAGCCCTTGAGCCACCGTGACCGTTGACGGATCCAGGGCAGCGTGGCGGCGTTCGCCTCCTCGAAGGTGGTCGTGTCGACGATCTGGGTCCGATACCCGGCGCGGGCCAGGCGCAGGCCAAGCTCCGCATCCTCGGTGACGTTGTGGGCGTCCCATGCGCCGACCTTCTCCAGTACATTGCGCCGCAGGAAGACAGTCGTCCCACCCAGTGGAACCACAAGCCCCATGCGCTGGACGCCGGGCAACAGGACGCGGAACCACGCGGCATATTCGACGGTGAACAGACGACTCAGCCAGTTGTGGCGCGCGTTGTAGTAATCCAGCCGCCCCTGCAGGCAAGCGACCTCGGCGGGCACCTCGGCGAAGCGCTGGACGACCTTGTGGATCTGGTCACGGTCTGGTCGATCCTCGGCGTCGTAGATGCCGACGATGGTGCCGCGCGCATAGTTCAGGGCATAGTTGAGAGCGCGGGGTTTGGTTTGCGGATGGCCGCGCGGCACGATCACCGCCCGCATCCAGGGTGGCAGAGTGCCTGATCGCAGCGCCGACAGCGTCGTGGGGTCGTCCTCTTCCACGCAGAGCAGGATGTCGAGACGCTCGTGCGGGTAATCGATCTGGCACAAGCGGTCCACAAGGGCCCCGGCGACTTCGGGTTCCTGCAAGAGCGGCACAAGGACCGTCACGGTCGGCAGATGCAAGTATCGGCTTTCAATGGCGCCGTCGGCATCGATGCGGGTGGAGAGGGCCTCGGCCCGGACCGACTGTGCGAATGCGGCGAGCTTCAGGGTGCAATTGGCGACAAACACCGTGATCGCGGTTCCGAACACGAGACCGGCCAGTGCGTCTGGGGCGACGACAAGCAGCACGGCGCAGATCAAGAACAGCGCAACGGCCAGTCGCCCCAGTATATCGCCGCGCCAACTGCGGCAGGAATTGCGTTCCGGCGCGCGACCTTCGGCCTTGCGCGCCAATGTCGGGCCGTAGATCGCCCGTTGCGCTTCCATCACCTGTGCGCTGGAGGCCAGGGCGGGAATGGTTCGTGTGCCGGGTGGCAGGGCTTGGCGCAGGATGTCCAACCTGTCCGGTCGGCTTGTCGCCACCACGATCCCGGACCCGGTGCGCCGCCAGATCACCGACTCCGTCTCGATCGCTATGGCGGCGGGCAACTCTGGACACAGGGCATGTCCCGGGGGCTGCCCGGACAGGTCCGCGATGCCGATGTCGTGGATTTGAGCCAGCGCCGACAAAAGCTCTGCCTCGCTGACGATGCCACGGGTCAGCAGAACCTGGCCAAGCGACAGGTTGCTGCCACGCCACGCGGCCTCGGCTTCCTGGATCTGGGCGGGGGAGATGAGACCACGGACCAGCAGCAGCGCGCAGAGTTGTCGGGCTTCGGGCTGTGTGTCGTTGGCAACGATATCGAAAGACCGCGCCGCCTGCATGGCCGCGCCTCGACCGTTCGTCCCTGTCTGTCCGGGAGGGGGATCCCCTTCCAAATGTCGGCCCTCGCGTCAGCGTCGGTTGTATCGCCTTGGCACTTTTCCGCCCGAACGGTTAAGGAAGCGTTAACACCTTGTGGAAAACTCGACGGAAGACCGGTGTCAGGCCGACACCTTCTCGTTGTTTTTCATTGCCTTGGCGAAGCGTTCAAATAGGTAGAAGCTGTCCTGAGGGCCCGGACTCGCCTCGGGGTGGTATTGCACCGAGAAAATTGGCTTGCCCGTCACCGCGATGCCGCAATTGGACCCGTCGAAAAGGCTCACATGGGTCTCGGACACGCCGTCGGGCAGGGTTTGGCTGTCGACGGTGAAGCCGTGATTCATCGAAGTGATTTCCACCTTGCCGGTCGACAGGTCCTTGACGGGATGGTTCGCGCCATGGTGGCCGTGGTTCATCTTGATCGTCTTCGCCCCAAGTGCGAGGGCCAGCATCTGGTGGCCAAGGCAAATCCCGAAGACGGGGATCTCGGCGGCCAGAACGCCCTGGATCATCGGCACCGCATAGGTGCCTGTCGCCGCAGGGTCACCGGGGCCGTTGGAGAGGAACACGCCATCCGGGTTCTGTGCCAACACCTCTTCGGCGGTGGTGGTCGCGGGCATCACCGTGACATCCAGGCCGGCCGAGGCGAGGCACCTGAGAATGTTGCGCTTCGCGCCGTAATCCAGCGCCACAACCTTGGGTGCGGGGCCTTCGCGCCGCGGAAACCCATCCGGCCACGCCCACCGCATCTCGTCCCAGCGATAGGATTGCGCGCAAGAGACATCCTTGGCCAGATCGACGCCTTCCAGCCCGGCGAACCCGCGTGCGGCGGCGACGAGGGCTTCGAGGTCGAACGTGCCATCCGGGTCATGGGCCAGTGCGACATGGGGCGCGCCTTGCTGCCGGATCTCGCGTGCCAGCCGCCGGGTATCCACGCCGCAGATCCCGATACGGCCGGTTTTCTCAAGCCAGTCGACAAGATGCGCCTGTGCGCGCCAGTTCGACGGCTCGGTCACGTCCCATTTGATCACCAGACCTTCGGCCACCGGATCGGCGGTTTCATCATCCTGCGACGTGGTGCCGGTATTGCCGATATGCGGAAATGTGAAGGTCACGATCTGTCCCGCGTAGGAGGGGTCTGTCATGATCTCCTGATAGCCGGTCATGGCGGTGTTGAAGCACAGCTCCGCCACTCGTATCCCTTTGGCGCCAAATCCTTTTCCATAGAAGAGCGTTCCGTCGGCAAGGGCAAGGCAGGCGGTTGGATGCTGTAACATGGGGCGTCTCCGGCGAGATCGGCGAACGGGGAGGGGGCTGGCAAACTGACCGGTGTTTATGGGGCGCGGGGCGCAGGGTCAAGCGCGGCCTTGTTGTGTCGGGCGTCCTCGCTTATCTAGCGGGACTTCTGTTAGGCCTTTGAAGGGGTGCGACGATGAGCTTGCGAGTGAAGATCACCGAGGGGATCAAGACAGCCATGCGCGAGAAGGACGCCGTGCGCCTGTCGACGCTGCGCCTGATCAACGCGGCCGTGAAGGACCAGGATATCGCAGCCCGCACCAAGGGCAACCAGGACGGGGTCGACGACGGCGAGGTCCTTGCGATCCTTGCAAAAATGGTCAAGCAACGGCAGGAAAGCGCGCGCGTCTACGAAGAGGGTGGACGGCTGGAACTGGCCGAAAAGGAACTGGCCGAGATCACCGTGATCGAGGATTTCCTGCCCCGCCAGTTGTCGGACGAGGAAGTCACCGCCGCCGTCAATGCAGCCATCGCCGAGATCGGCGCGGACAGCATCCGTGACATGGGCCGCGTCATGGGTGCGCTCAAGGACCGCTACGCGGGGCAGATGGACTTCGGCGCGGTTGGCCCGATGGTGAAGGCGCGGCTCGGTTAGCGCTTTCGGCTATCCTTCGGTCCGGGACATCGCGGTCTGCTTGCGAGCCTCCCGCACGGGCCGGGGTGGACCTGATCCGACCCGGGGCGCGGTTCGAGTGTGCCCCCTGTGACCGCGTCCGGATCGGCAGCGATCCGTTCAGGCCCTCAGGTTGCGCTCCAGCAGATCCTTCAGTTCCACCCGCTCCAGCGGGGTCAGGAAGGCGCCCAGTTCCACCTCCCGCGCGCCACCCTTGAGCGTCAGGTAGTTCGGCACCGGCCCGCCCTTGGCGTGCAACGTGGCGCGGACCCAATAGGGGTTCGCCTCCCAGTCGCGGGGCGGTTTGCGAGGGTCGTGACGCTCGATCCGGATCAGGTCATCCCAGAGGGTGACATCCTCATACAGTTCCATATCCCGCCACGAGCGCTTCAACGCCGCCCAGATGCCCCAGATCGCCGCCAGCAGGAACGGCAGAAGGGCCCAGAATACCGACGTGCCGAGGATCGAAAGCAAAGGCATGGAGATCAGGGCAGCGGTGATGCCTATGAACCAGACGAAGCCCTCGGGAGTGAGGGATTTGTAGGGCGTCAGGCGCAAGGCAAGGCGCGGCACTCCGCGTCCGTGATGCGAAAAGGCCCCGGGCGATGCCGGGGCCTCCATGATTTGGGGCAGGATCGGCATGGCGGATCAGTGATGGCCCGGCTGCTTGTCCCACATCTCGCGGGTCGGAAGTTCCTCGAAGGTGTGCTCCGGAGGCGGATTGGGCAGGGTCCATTCCAGCGTCTCGGCATGTTCGCCCCAGTAGGCGGGCTGGGTCACGCGCTGGCCGAAGCGCAGCGTGTAGAAAACCACACCGATGAAGAAGATGAACGATGCGAAGGAGATGAACGCACCGATGGAGCTGACATAGTTCCAGAGCGCAAACGCCTCGTTATAGTCGATGTAGCGCCGGGGCATGCCCTGACGGCCCAGAAAGTGCTGCGGGAAGAAGGTCAGGTTGGCGCCGATGAAGAACACCCAGAAGTGCACCTGGCCCGCCCATTCCGGATACTGGCGTCCGGACATCTTGCCGATCCAGTAATAGACGGCGGCGAAGATGCCGAAGACGGCGCCGAGGCTCATCACGTAGTGGAAATGCGCCACCACGTAATAGGTGTCGTGATAGGCACGATCGACACCCGCCTGGCTCAGGATGATGCCTGTCGTGCCGCCCAGCGTGAACAGGAAGATGAAGCCCAGCGCGAACATCATCGGCGTCCTGAAGCTGATAGAACCCATCCACATGGTCGCGATCCACGAGAAGATCTTGATGCCCGTGGGCACGGCGATGACCATGGTTGCGACCATGAAGTAGGCCTGCTGGGTCAGGCTCAGGCCAACGGTATACATGTGGTGTGCCCACACGACGAAGCCGAGGCCGCCGATTGCCACCAGCGCATAGACCATCGGCAGGTAGCCGAAGATCGGTTTCTTCGAGAAGGTTGCGACGACGTGGGAAATCACGCCGAAAGCGGGCAGGATCACGATGTAGACTTCCGGGTGCCCGAAGAACCAGAAGATGTGCTGGAACAGGATCGGGTCACCGCCGCCGGCGGGATCGAAGAAGGTGGTCCCGAAATTGCGGTCGGTCAGCAGCATGGTGATGGCACCGGCCAGCACCGGCAGGGACAGCAGCAGCAGCCACGCGGTCACGAAGACCGACCACGCGAAGAGCGGCACCTTGTGCAGCGTCATGCCAGGTGCGCGCATGTTCAGGAAGGTGGTGATGAAGTTGATCGAACCGAGGATCGAAGACGCCCCCGAGACGTGTACGGCGAAGATCGCGAAATCGACCGCGCGCGAGGTTTCCACCCCCTGCGCGGAGATCGGCGGATAGAAGGTCCATCCGGGCCCGGCGCCGCCATCGATGAAGACAGAGCAGAAGGCAAGGCAGGTGCCCGCGACATACAGCCAGTAGGACAGGTTGTTGAGGCGCGGAAACGCCATGTCCGGCGCGCCGATCATCAGCGGCACGAAGTAGTTGCCGAAGCCACCGAAGAGCGCGGGAATGACGACGAAGAACATCATCAGCACGCCGTGACCGGTGATCAGCACGTTCCAGAGGTGCCCGTTCGGGTCGCCGTCGAGCTGATCCATGGCGCCGAGCAAGACTTGCGCCTCGGCCGGGTTCGCGGAGGCGATCATGGTTTCGAACTGCGCCACCACGTCGGCCCGCAGGCCGCCGGTGACCTCCACCACGGCGCTGCCGTCCACGGTTTGCGCGGCGGCGACGATCTGCCCCTGAAGGCTGGACAATTCACCGGCGAAGGCATTTGTCCCGCCCCCGGCGGCGGCCAGCGCCTCGCCCAGACGTTCGAACAGGGCAGCAATGCCATCGGGGCTGCCGAGGTAGGCGTTGTACATGTACTGAACGCCCGGTTCCATCAACTCCATCCGCATGTAGACGGTGAAGGCTACCGACACGAGGCCGACAAGGCCCGCGGTAAAGAGGTAGAGGATGCCGATGTCCTTGTGGTTGGTGGACATGAACCACCGGGTAAAGAAGCCCGGCCGGTCGTGGCTGTCGTGCCCCGAAAGGGTGGCGTCTGCCATTGGTTGTCTCCTGTTCGCGTCGATACTCCGCGCTGACGTGCGGTGGCGCCCGAATGCGCGGGTGATGTTCAAGAATTATCCAATGGTTTAGTGCGCCTGACGGGGGGGATCAACGCGACATCTCGCGCGGGCATGTTCGCGGGGTGGGTAAAATTGGCGCAGGTGCGGATGTGCCGGTCCAGCGACCATGCCCGGTCAGGCGACCCAGATGGACCAGACGATCCAGACAGCGACGCCCGGCGGAACCAGCGATATCAGCAGCAGCACGCCATCGCGCAGCATCAGGCCAAGTCCGATCAGCGTAACGCCCAACGCCAGCAGGGACGAGGACATCGGCACAAGTTCGAGGAACGGCATGGCCCCGCCATAGGTGGCGGCGATCAGCAGGAAGGCGGTGGAAAACGGTCGGCGGCTGAATGGCAGCAGGCGCGAGGAGGCCCGACGTTCGAGCCAAGTTGCAACACTGCGCATGCGATGCAGCGCGCGGACGACGCGGTCGGGGTTGGCCCTGCGCCGTTTCAGCATGTTCGGCAGCCAGACCCGGCTGCGTCCCAATGCCGCCTGCAAGGCGCAAAGCGTGATGGTCAGGCCGCAGACCGAGGAAACGAAAGGGATCCCTGACAGGGGCGACACGATCAGCAGCGCCACCACGGTCATCACCGGCACGGTTCCGCGTGGTCCGGCGGCAGCGATCAGCGATCCGAGATCACCGCGTCCGTCGCGGGCCGCCGCCTCGATCGCATCGACCATGTGTGACAGGGCTTCCGGGTCAGGCTTGTGGCCCGGTCGGCTTTGCGGGTCCGCGTCGTCGTCCTGCGGGTCCTTGGAACGGCCATCCCGGTCAATCACCGAAAACCTCGGCAAAACTGCGCTTGAGCGCAAGATCCAGGTCCTCCATCGTCACCGGAAGCCCCAGATCGACAAGGCTTGTCACCCCGTGGCCGCGGATGCCGCAGGGCACGATGCCGTCGAAATGCGACAGGTCAG
>CAZTUG010000090.1:10753-12824 GCA_964615955.1 uncultured Roseicyclus sp. | reverse complement strand
GTCCGAGATCGACTGCTTGCCAAGGATGATGAGGCCGGGGGCTTCTTCAGCGGCAATCGCCTTCAAAATCTTGGCAACCGCCAGCGGCTCCGCTTCCTCATCGGTTTCGATCAGGATCGCCCGATCAGCGCCCATCGCCAGCGCGGTGCGCAGCGTTTCGGCCGCCTTGGCCGGCCCGACGCTGACGGCGACGATTTCGGTGGCCGCGCCTTTTTCCTTGAGCCGGATGGCTTCTTCGATCGCGATTTCGTCGAACGGGTTCATGCTCATCTTGACGTTGGCAAGATCAACGCCGGTGCCATCGGCCTTGACCCGCGGCTTGACGTTGTAATCGATCACCCGCTTGACGGGGACGAGGATTTTCATGGGTCTTCCTTCCTCTCACAGAATCACTTGGCCCAGAATCATAGGCGGCGTGGTGGGCGACCGCCTAGCTTGCGTTTACGTAAACGTCAAGCAAGCCGCCGCCGGTCAGTGCGGGGCCAGGACGAACGGCGGCTGATCTGGTTCGTCCCGGCACGATGAGTTACGCGGGCAAGGCCGCGTTGGATCAGGCCGCCTTCTTCACTTCAGCGACGATCTTCTGCGCGGCATCACCAAGATTGTCGGCGCTGACAATGGCGAGGCCCGAATTGTTCAGAATCGCCTTGCCTTCGGCCACGTTGGTGCCTTCCAGACGCACCACCAGCGGAACCTGGAGGTTCACGTCCTTGGCCGCCTGCACGATCCCGTTGGCGATCACGTCGCACTTCATGATCCCGCCGAAGATGTTCACCAGAATGCCTTCGACCGCCGGGTCTTTGAGGATGATCTTGAACGCCGCCGTGACCTTTTCGGTGGTGGCGCCGCCGCCCACGTCGAGGAAGTTGGCCGGGAAGGCGCCGTTCAGCTTGATGATGTCCATCGTCGCCATGGCAAGGCCCGCGCCGTTGACCATGCAGCCGATCTCGCCGTCCAGCGCAATGTAGTTGAGGTCGAACTTGGAGGCCGCCAGTTCCTTCGCATCCTCCTCCGTCTCGTCGCGGAGCGAGGCGATATCGGCATGGCGATAGATCGCGTTGCTGTCGAAGCCCACCTTGGCGTCCAGCACCTTCAGGTCGCCGCCATCGGTCACGATCAGCGGGTTGATCTCCAGCATCTCCATGTCTTTCTCGGTGAAAGCCTGGAACAGTTGACCCATCAGCTTGACGCATTGCTTGACCTGGTGGCCTTCCAGCCCCAGCGAGAACGCCACGCGACGCCCGTGGAACGCCTGATATCCAGTCGCCGGATCGACCGAGAAGGACACGATCTTTTCGGGAGTGTTATGCGCCACTTCCTCGATATCCATGCCGCCTTCGGTCGAGCACACGAAACTGATCCGGCTGGACTGGCGATCGACCAGCAGGGCCAGATACATCTCGGTCCGGATGCCCGATCCGTCCTCGATATAGATGCGGTTCACCTGCTTGCCGGCCGGGCCGGTCTGGTGCGTCACCAGCGTGCGGCCCAGCATCTTCCTGGCCTCCGTCGCGGCCTCTTCGACCGATTTCGCCAGGCGCACGCCACCGGCCTCGCCGGCATCGGCTTCCTTGAACTTGCCCTTGCCGCGTCCGCCGGCATGGATCTGCGCCTTCACGACCCAAAGCGGTCCATCCATCTCTCCGGCCGCCGTCTTGGCCTCTTCGGCCCGCAGGACCACACGGCCATCCGATACCGGAGCGCCATATTGCCGAAGGAGAGCTTTCGCCTGATACTCATGGATGTTCATGAAACTTGTCCGATCTTTGGGTCATGTCGCGCCCTCAAAAGCACAACCTTGGGGCGTATTGAAACGGCATTCTGCCGCATTCTATGGGTTTTGCCAAAAAATCCGACATTTGTGATCACAGCATAAAATGTGTGATCACAAAATTCGGAGTTGCGACGCCGTGGCGACTCACCCGGGGTTCGCTTGCGGCCTGCAGCCCCATCCGTGCCCCGCCCGATGATCCGGTCGGCACGATGCCGGACCGGGCCGGGAGGGTGCCGGTCTTCAAGCTCGGGCGCGCGCCCGGGCGCATGTTCGGGCATGCGCGGGGCGCGCGAGGGG
>CAZTUG010000090.1:0-10653 GCA_964615955.1 uncultured Roseicyclus sp. | reverse complement strand
GGGGCGCGCGAGGGGTGGGCCCGGGGGCGAGGCAGCCCTGCGCGCATCGTTGGACGGGGCCCTGCAACCGCGCATCGACGCCTGGCTGGCAATGGCGCGACGGAACGGCGCGATCCGGGCGGACCTTTACGGCGCAGCCAGTCACCGCATAGGGTGGCCAAAACCGCCCGAGGACGCCCCATGCCGCTCGCCCGGATCGCCGACAAGCTGCTTTTCTTCGCCCATATCCCGAAGACCGGCGGATCGAGTGTGGAGGCTTATCTTGACGCCAAGGGCCCCGTCGCCCTGCGCTTCCGGCGGCGGCTGGGGTGGTCCAAGACGACGGCGCAGCACATGGATGCGCGGGTGCACACGAAGCTGGTCCCCGATGGCTTCTTCGACGAAAGCTTTGCCGTCTTGCGCGACCCGGTGGCGCGCATGGTCAGCGAATACCGCTATCGGCTTGACCGTTTCGACGGCCAGCGCAGCTTCGAGGATTGGGTCCGCGCCGCCTTCGACGCCTACCGCCGCGACGGGCATGTCTACGACAACCATATCCGCCCGCAGGCCGAGTTCCTGCGCCCCGGCATGGTGCTGTTCCGGCTGGAGATGGGGCTGGAGCCCGTCTTCGACTGGATCGACGCCATCACCGGCACCGCGCCCGCGCCGCGCGAGATCTGGGAAAAACGCTCTGTCGCGGCGCAGGTCGATGTCACCGACGCGATCCGGGACGAGATCAACGGCTTCTACGCCGCCGATTTCACCGTTCTGGATGCCATGCCGGAAAACGGCCGGGCGCTGGACCCGGCCGCGTAGATCGCATCGGTGCGGAAAGCTCAGGCCAGCGACTCGTCGATGCCCTTGCAGGCCGTCACAAGGCCATTCACCGCCGCGACGGAATTGTCGAACATCGCCTGTTCGTCCTTGGTCATCTTGATGTCGAGGATCCGTTCGATCCCGCCCGCGCCGATCACGGTCGGCACGCCAACATACATGCCCTTCAGGCCCAGCGCGCCGTCCACATAGGCGGCGCAGGGCAGCACCCGCTTCTGGTCCTTCAGGTAGGCCTCCGCCATTTCGATGGCGCTGGTCGCGGGGGCGTAGAAGGCGCTGCCGGTCTTCAGCAGGCCGACGATTTCCGCGCCGCCGTCGCGGGTGCGCTGCACGATGGCGTCCAGCTTCTGCTGCGAGGTCCAGCCCATCGCCACGAGGTCGGGCAGGGGCACACCGGCCACCGTCGAATACCGCACCAGCGGCACCATCGTGTCGCCATGGCCGCCGAGAACGAAGGCCGTCACGTCCTTCATGGAGACGTCGAATTCCTCGGCCAGGAAGTGGCGGAAGCGCGCCGAGTCCAGCACGCCCGCCATGCCGCAGACCTTCTTGTGGGGCAGGCCGCTGAATTCACGCAGGGCCCAGACCATCGCATCGAGCGGGTTGGTGATGCAGATGACGAAGGCATCGGGGGCATGGTCGCGGATGCCCTCGCCCACGGATTTCATGACCTTCAGGTTGATCCCCAGCAGGTCGTCGCGGCTCATCCCCGGTTTGCGGGGGACGCCGGCGGTCACGATGCATACATCCGCGCCGGCGATGTCGGCATAATCGTTGGTGCCGCGCAGCTTGGCATCGAACTTCTCGGACGGGCCGGATTCCGCGATGTCCAGCGCCTTGCCCTGCGGCACGCCCTCGGCGATGTCGAAGAGGATCACGTCCCCCAGTTCCTTCAGCGCCGCAAGGTGGGCAAGCGTGCCGCCGATCTGTCCCGCGCCGATAAGCGCAATCTTGGGTCTGGCCATGTCACAAGGTCCTTGATCCGTTTGGTATGATGCGCGGAGGCGTAGCCCCGGCATCACGCGGACGCAAGAGAAGCCGTGCGCGGCGGATGGACCCATTCCAGCCGTAGGGCGACCGGATCAGAGCTCCTCGCCCGGCAGCAGGGGCGGCATGGTCGCGAAGTACTGCCCCGCCGCCATCAGGCAGGTCGTGCCGTCGGCGGAGGTGACGGTGATCGTCCAAGTGCCTGTTTCCTCGGAGACATAAACCTCCACGATGCGGTTCTGATGGGCAAGGCCCATGCCATGCACCTGTTCACCGTAGCGGCCGGTCAGCGTGCCAACGACAGTGGCGCGTTCACCGCAGATCATGTTCATGCGCTGTGCCTGTGCCGAAGCCGGTGTGGCTGCCCCAAGCACCGTTCCGGCACCCAGCGACAGCAGGACGAAAAATGCGACTCTCTTCATGGCGCTCAAACCCCTCTCTCATTGGAGGGCGCGCGCTGGTGATGCCCGAAACGGCGCCCTGATCCTCGTGGAACACCCTCCGAATAGACCGGGCCTCTGCGGGCCGCTGATGGATCACCATGCCGGATTGGAGGTTGATTTACCGTAAAGACAGTGGGTTTTTTCAGGCTTTGCGGGAGATTTTCCCGCGTGATATTCTGCATTGCAGCAAGAGACTTGCACTCGCGCCGCCCATGTGGTCCCAAAGGGTCGAACAACACGAGATGCCCGCCCATGACCTCACCCCTGACCTTACCTTTGGCGCGCCCATGACCCCCGCCGCCCGTCCCTATCGGTCCGTACTCTATGTTCCCGCCTCGCGCGCCCGGGCGATGGAGAAGGCCCGCAGCCTGCCGGTCGATGCGATCATCTTCGATCTCGAAGACGCCGTGTCGGTCGATGAAAAGCCCGCCGCCCGCGCGACCCTTGCCGAGGCGTTGGCCACCGGCGACTTCGGCCATCGCGCGCAGATCGTGCGGATCAACGGGTTCGAGACGGAATGGGCCGCCGCCGACCTCGCCACCATCGCCGAGGTGCGCCCGCAGGCGATCCTGCTGCCCAAGGTCGGCAGCCGCGCGGATATCGAGGCACTTGCCGCCCATCTGGACGCCCATCCCGGCACCGCCGACACGCGGATCTGGGCGATGATGGAAACGCCGCTTGGCGTCCTCAACGCCGCCAGCATCGCCGCCGCGCCGCGCATGGCGGGGTTCGTGATGGGCACGAACGATCTTGCCAAGGACCTTGGCACGCGGACCCGCGACGCGATGACGACCGCCCTGCAAACCTGTCTTCTGGCGGCGCGCGCCCACGGGTTGATCTGCATAGACGGCGTCCATAACGCGTTCCGGGACGAGGACGGCCTGCGCGCCGAATGTGCCCAGGGCCGCGACTGGGGCTTCGACGGCAAGACCCTGATCCATCCCGCGCAGATCGCCGTCGCCAATGCAGCCTTCGCCCCCACCGAGGCCGAGATCGCCCTCGCCCGTCGGCAAATCGAGGCCTATGATGCCGCCATGGCGCGCGGGGAAGGCGTGGCCGTGGTCGATGACAAGATCGTCGAGAACCTGCATGTCGAAACCGCCCGCGCGACCCTTGCGAAGGCGGATGCCATAACGAAGCTGGAGGTCGCATGATGGCTTGGATAATTCTGATTGCTGGCCTTGCGCTGTGGTCCGGCGCGCATTTCTGGAAGCGCATCGCACCCGCGTCGCGCGCACGGTTCGGGGATGCGGGCAAGGGCATCGTGGCGGTGCTGTCCGTGGCCGCCATCGTGCTGATTGTGATCGGCTACCGGGGTGCCGAGGGGCCGGTCTGGTGGGGCCGCTCGGCGCCGCTGGTGGGCATCAACAACCTTCTGATGCTGTTTGCCTTCTATCTCTTCGCCGCCTCGGGTGCGAAGACGCGGATCACGCGCAGCATCAAGAACCCGCAGCTGACCGCCGTGAAGGTGTTTGCGGTGGCGCATCTGCTGGTGAACGGGGATCTTGCATCCTTCGTGCTGTTCGGCGGCCTGCTGGCCTGGGCCGTGGCCGAGGTCATCTTGCTCAAGCGCGCGGGCGTGCCGTGGACGCCGCCGCACCCGGTGCCGGTGCAGAAGGAAATCACCGCCATCGTGGCCACGCTTGTCATCACCGCCATCGTGATGGGCATCCATCACTGGCTTGGCGTGACACCCTGGGGATAAGACCATGCAGATCTATCGCCTGCTGACCGAGGACGACACCTCCGCCTTCTGCCACAAGGTGTCGGAGGCGCTGTCGAAGGGCTGGATGCTTCACGGCTCGCCCACGATGGCCTTCGACGCCGCGCGCGGCGTGGTGCGCTGCGGGCAGGGCGTGGTGAAGGAGATCGACACACCCTATGCGCCCGACATGAAGCTGGGGGCGCAGTAATGGACGGCTCGACGCGCGGGCGCGCCCCATCGAAGACCAATCCGGGCTATTTCTTCGAGGACTACCGCGTCGGGCAGGTGATCCGGCACGCAACGCCGCGCACCCTGCATGACGGTGACGTAGCGCTGTATCAGGCGCTCTACGGCCCGCGCTTCGCCCTGCACTCCTCGACCGAATTCGCCACCCGTGGATCGGGCCTGCGTGAGCCGGTCCTTGACGATCTTGTCACCTTCCACACCGTCTTCGGCAAGTCCGTGCCGGATATCTCGCTCAACGCCGTGGCCAATCTCGGCTATGCCGAGGGGCGCTTCCTGCAGCGCGTGCGATCCGGCGACACGATCCGTTCGGTGTCCGAGATCATCGGGCTGAAGGAGAATTCCAACGGCCGCACGGGCGTCGTGTGGGTGCGCACCCAGGGCTTTGCGAATGGCGACAGGCCGGTGCTGGACTATGTCCGCTGGGTCATGGTCCGAAAACGCGACGCGGCGGCGCCCGCGCCCGCGCCCGTGGTTCCGGGGCTTGCGCCCGTCGTGGCACCCGGATCCCTCCACATCCCCGAGGGGCTGGACTGGTCCCGCTATGACTTCGCCGCAGCGGGCGAGCCGCATCGCTGGGGCGATTACGCGGTGGGCGAGATCATCGACCATGTCGACGGCGTGACCCTTACCGACCCCGAACACATGATGGCCACGCGCCTGTGGCAGAACACGGCCAAGGTGCATTTCGACGTCACCGCGCGCGCCGATGGCCAGCGCCTGATCTATGGTGGCCACATCATCTCGCTTGCGCGGGCCTTGTCGTTCAACGGCCTTGCCAATGCGCAACTGATCGCGGCGATCAATGCCGGCGCCCATGCCAACCCGGCCGTGGCGGGCGATACCCTGCGCGCATGGTCCGAGGTGCTGGACCGCGCCGAGACGGCAAACCCCCATGTCGGCGCAGTGCGGTTGCGGCTGGTGGCAACGAAAGGCGCGGCCGGTGCGCTGCGCGGCGCGGATGGCAAATACCTGCCCGAGGTGCTGCTGGATCTGGATTACTGGGCGCTGATCCCGCGTTAGGCCGCCGCCCGCCGATGCTGCCGGGTCCGGCGCTTGCCACAGCCCATGGCGCTGCGTAATCCTTTGGGGGTCGGTGACAGTTTGCGATGGGGATCTGACATGTCCGGGTGGTTGAACGCAGGCACGTTCATGGGCGGCTTCGGCGGGGCGCTCGCCGCCGCCCTCGCGCTGTGGCAGGTGGTCCGCCCCGGCCCCATCGACACTGTCGACGCGGTGGTCGCTGCGCTCAACGATATCCGCGACGCGATCGAGGGCGAGACGATCCCGACCCGCGCGGGCTGGCAAACCGCCGTCGGCCCGGATGGCACCTGCACCCTGACCCATGTCGGTATTCCCCGCGATGCCCCGGACAGCGCGCGATTCCGCCTCGCTTGCCCGTGATCGCACCTGTGATTTTTTGTGATCACACGTCTGAATTCTGTGATCACATATTGCCATTCTGCGGCGTTAAGCCCCACGCATCGCCCGAAAAACGCGCGCTGAAGGCGTGACTACGCCGGAATTGCTGTTATCTAATGGCGGCATCGGGTCTTTCGGGATCCGACGGCACCACGGCTCGAGGGGACCTCCACATCATGGCTGACGTCAACCGCGGCAATCGCCCGCTTTCACCCCATCTTTCCATCTACCGCCCGCAGCTGAACTCCATCACGTCGATCCTTGTGCGGATCACCGGCAACGCGATGATGGTCTCCGCGATCCTGCTGGTGTGGTGGCTGATGGCCGCCGCATCCGGGCCGAGCTATTTCGCAAGCATCGACCGCCTGATGACCAGCTTCATCGGCGACGTGGTGATGACGCTGACGGTGCTTGGCCTGTGGTATCACGCCCTTGGCGGTGTGCGGCACCTGGTGTGGGACGCGGGTTATGGCCTGGACGTTGACACCGCCGACAAGATGGGCTGGGGCATGATCATCGGCTCCATCGCGCTCACCTTCCTGACCATCATCGCGATCTGAAGGGGACACGCCATGGCTTACATCACCGACCGCAAGCGCGTCACCGGCCTCGGCTCCGCCCGGGGCGGCACCGCGCAGCACTGGACCATGACCGTCACCTCCGTGGCGCTGCTGATCCTGACCCCGTTCTTCCTTGCCGTGATCGGCACCTCGCTTGGCGGCGATCACGCGGATGTCGTCGCCCGCCTTGGCAGACCGATCCCCGCCCTGATCGTCGCCGCCTATCTGGTCGTCGGCATGCATCACATGCGCTTCGGTGTTCAGGTGCTGATCGAGGACTATGTCCAGGGCATGACCCGGAAGTTCCTCGTCATCGCCACCACAATTCTCAGCTACGGGATCGCCGCCGGCGGCCTTGTCGCGCTGATGCAAATCGCTTTTTGAGGTTCGACCCATGAAAGATACGGCCACACCATCCTATCCGCTGACCCACCACACCTATGACGTCGTCGTCGTCGGAGCGGGTGGCGCGGGATTGCGCGCGACCCTTGGCATGGCCGAACAAGGGCTGAAGACAGCTTGCATTTCCAAGGTGTTCCCGACGCGCTCGCACACCGTGGCGGCGCAGGGCGGCATCGCGGCCTCGCTCGGCAACATGGGGCCGGATCACTGGCACTGGCACATGTATGATACCGTGAAGGGGTCGGACTGGCTGGGCGATACCGACGCGATGGAATACCTCGCCCGCGAAGCGCCCAAGGCGGTGTATGAGCTGGAACATTACGGCGTGCCCTTCTCTCGCACGGAAGACGGCAGGATCTACCAACGCCCCTTCGGCGGCCACACCACCGAATTCGGCGAAGGCGCCCCCGTGCAGCGCACCTGCGCCGCCGCCGACCGCACCGGCCACGCGATGCTGCACACGCTTTACGGCCAGAGCCTCAAGAACGACGCGGAATTCTTCATCGAGTATTTCGCCACCGACCTGTTGATGAACGACGAAGGCCAATGTGTCGGCGTCGTGGCGTGGAAACTCGATGACGGCACCATCCACGTCTTCCACGCCAAGACGACCGTTCTGGCGACCGGCGGCTATGGCCGCGCCTTTTTCTCGGCCACCTCTGCGCATACCTGCACCGGCGACGGCGGTGGCATGGTGGCGCGCGCGGGCCTGCCGCTTCAGGACATGGAATTCGTCCAGTTCCACCCCACCGGCATCTACGGCGCGGGCTGCCTGATCACCGAAGGCGCGCGCGGCGAAGGCGGCTACCTGACGAATTCCGAGGGCGAGCGCTTCATGGAACGCTACGCCCCCACCTACAAGGATCTTGCGTCCCGCGATGTGGTGTCGCGCTGCATCACGCTGGAGATCCGCGAAGGCCGCGGCGTCGGCAAGGACAAGGATCACATGCATCTGCATCTGAATCACCTGCCGCCGGAAACCCTGCAGTTGCGCCTGCCGGGCATCAGCGAATCCGCCCGCATCTTCGCCGGTGTCGATCTCACGAAAGAGCCGATCCCGGTCCTGCCGACCGTGCACTACAACATGGGCGGCATCCCGACGAACTATTGGGGCGAGGTGCTTAACCCCACCGCCGCCGACCCCGACGCCACCGTGCCCGGCCTGATGGCCGTGGGCGAGGCCGCCTGCGCCTCTGTCCATGGGGCCAACCGCCTCGGCTCCAACTCGCTGATCGACCTCGTGGTGTTCGGCCGCGCCGCCGCGATCAAGGCGGGCGAAATCGTCGAACCGGGCAGTGCGAACCCCGACGTGCCCCAGCACCAGATCGACAAGGCGCTGTCCCGCTTCGACGGCATCCGCCACGCCAATGGCGCCATCCCCACCGCCGAATTGCGGCTGGAGATGCAGCGCACCATGCAGGCAGACGCCGCCGTGTTCCGCACCGACAAGACCCTGGCCGAGGGGCTGGAGAAGATGATCTCCGTTGCGGGCAAGATGGGCGACATCGCCGTCACCGACCGCTCGATGATCTGGAACTCGGACCTGATGGAGACGCTGGAGCTGACCAACCTGATGCCCAACGCGCTGGCCACCATCGCGGGCGCCGAGGCGCGCAAGGAATCGCGCGGCGCCCACGCACACGAGGATTACCCGGATCGCGACGATGTGAACTGGCGCAAGCACACGCTGGCCACCGTCGACGGGAACAAGGTCGATCTCGACTATCGCCCGGTGCACCTGAACCCGCTGATGGGCCATAACGAGGGCGGGATTGATATGGACAAGATCAAGCCCAAGGCGCGGGTGTATTGATGCGCCCGGCGGCCCTGACTGTCGCCATTGCCCGTGCGACGCCTGCGCGTATCACGCACCGCGCGACGTCCGCCTCCGTGCTGGCCACGGCGTGCACCCTCGCCGCCTGTGTCGACATGCAGGACATGGCCGACCAGATCGCCCGGCAGCAGGCGCGGCAATACGTCAACGCCGAGGTGCAACAGCGCTTCCCCGGCGTGGACGCCACGCCGATCACCGATTGCGTGATCGACAACGCCAATGCGCAGGAGATCGTGACCATCGCGGGCGGCATCGCGCTGGGCAACACCGATGCGGCCACCGACACCGTCAATTCGGTCCTGCAACGCCCTGGCACACTGCAATGCGCCGCCGGGACGTATTTCGACGGATTGCCGCGGGGTCTGATCTGAGATGCAGGGCCGCACACCCAAAGGCCCCTCGATGCCCGCATCCGGCAGAGGACATGCGCGATGAACGCGATGATGCGCCGCCTGATCCAGTCCAATGGCGCGCTGCGGCTACTGGCCGCCAACGTCGTGTCCTGGGATGAGGTCACCATCGACGGCGCAGTCTTTCGGCTGCATCCGAGGAATAACCATACCGAGCGTCGTGCCTTCCTGACCGGGCAGTTTCCCGAGGTGGACTCGATCAGGCGCATGGCAGAGCTTGTGGCCCGCGCGCCGTGCTGCGTGCTGGATATCGGCGCGAATTGCGGCTCCTTCACCGTGGCACTTGCCCGCGCGGCGCATCCCGGCTCTCACCTGGTCGCGGTCGAACCGAACCCCGAGATGATGCGCCGCCTTGCCCAGAACCTCGCCCTCAACGGCCTGACGGATCGGGTCACCTGCCTGAACGTTGCCGTGGGTGCCGCACCTGGCGACGTGACACTCAACCTGCACAATCGCAACCTCGGGCGCTCCACGGTGCTGGACGGCATGGCCGAGGGTGGCGCGATCACGGTTCCAATGCGCACCCTGCGCGATATCCTTGCACAGGTGCCGCCAGATCTGCCGCGGATCATCAAGATCGATGTCGAAGGTCACGAAGACGCGGCCCTGGGCACCATCCTCGACCCCGACCGGCCCGATCTCTGGCCCCATGCCCTGTTGATGGAGGTGGCCCATCGCGGCCAATGGGGCCGTGACCTGCTGGGCCAGATACGGTCTCTCGGGTTCCGGTCCACGTTCGAGGGGGACGGGAACGCGCTTTTCGAACGTCTGCCGGAAAGGGAAGACGCATGATCCGACTGTTCCCTGCCCTGCCCGTCGCCCTGCCCGTCACCCTGCCCGTCGCTCTTGCGGCGGCAGCGCTGCTGACCGCCTGCGGCCCGCCGCAACCGTTGACCCGCGACTCCGCCGCGCGCCTGTGTGCGCCCGAGGCGCGCGCCGCCGATGGCGTGACGGGCCATGTCGGTGCCGGGGGCGGATCGAACGGACCCTTCGCCGCCGGTCGTGTCACCATCACCTCCGACATCCGCACCCCGCGCCCCGAGGCCGAGGCGCTGGAGGACTGCATCCAGCGCCGTCTCGCGACGGGCGACAGGGGCCCCGCACCGCGCCCGACCTTTTCCATCTCGCTCGGCGGCCGCACATGACCACCCGCCGCCCTGTCCAGGCCATCGGCCTGCCCGACCCCATCCAAGGAGACATCCACCATGGTTGAACTGACGCTTCCGAAGAACTCCCGCATCCGCACCGGCAAGACCTGGCCGAAGCCGGAGGGGGCCAAGAAGACCCGCAAGTTCCAGATCTACCGCTGGAACCCCGACGACGGCGAGAACCCGCGCGTGGATACCTATTTCGTTGACATGGATACCTGCGGCCCGATGGTTCTGGACGCGCTGATCAAGATCAAGAACGAGATCGATCCGACGCTGACCTTCCGCCGGTCCTGCCGCGAGGGGATCTGTGGCTCCTGCGCGATGAACATCGACGGTATCAACACGCTGGCCTGCATCTACGGCATGGACGAGATCAAGGGCGAGGTGAAGATCTATCCCCTGCCCCACATGCCCGTGGTCAAGGACCTGATCCCCGACCTCACGCATTTCTACGCGCAGCACGCCTCCATCATGCCCTGGCTGGAGACGAAGACCTCCCGCCCCGAGCATGAGTGGAAGCAATCCATCGAGGATCGCGAGAAACTCGATGGCCTCTACGAATGCGTCATGTGCGCCTGCTGCTCCACGTCCTGCCCGTCCTACTGGTGGAACGGCGACCGCTACCTCGGGCCGGCAGCCCTGCTGCACGCCTATCGCTGGATCATCGACAGCCGGGACGAGGC
>CAZTUG010000089.1:0-12851 GCA_964615955.1 uncultured Roseicyclus sp. | reverse complement strand
CTCAGGGGTAGAGCATAACCTTGCCAAGGTTAGGGTCGTGAGTTCGAATCTCATCACCCGCTCCAATCAAAACCGGCCCGGACAGGCGACTGTCCGGGCCGTTTTGTGTTCTCCGCTCAGGCACGCCTCACTGCTGCATCACGAAATCCGCGACCGGCGTTCCGTGGTAGAACACCTTGTAGACCCCCGGTGCCGCATTGCCCGCGAAATAGAACCGGATCGTGTTCGCGTTCGGCAGGCTGCCCTGTTGCCAGCGGCTGGAATACGAATAGGTATCCTGAAACGTGCCGTTCGGCACCGTGCCGACGAACCGCAGCGGCGCGTTGTCCGGCCCCACCAGGGTGAACGCGTCGGTGGTGAAGAAGAACTCGTTGCCGCCGTTCAGCCCGTTGGCGATCTGCGGCTGCACCGACAGGTCCAACTGCATCAACGCGCCAAGGGTCGGCGCCAGACGTCCCGTCACATCCTGCCGGGCCGAGGTCGCCTCGGTCAGCACCTGGTCCACTTCCGTCAGCGCCAGCACGTTGATCGCCACAAGCGACGCCGGATCGACCATCTCGGTCACCTCCGCCGCCAGCGAGATCTCCTGCGAAAACCGGCCCTCCTCCATCACCAGCGTGCCGGTGGTGATCGTCTCGGGCACCAGGAACACGGCGTTCAGGAAGCCTTGCTCCGTCTCGGCGGGCCAATCGCGCGGACGGCGGGCGTTCAGCGAGGTGCCGGAAAAGACGAACTCGCCCAGCCGGTTCATCCGGCCGACCATCCGGCGCGGCTCCGCATCGCCGGGCAGTTGCAGCCCGATATCCGTGAACGAGACGCTGATCCGGTCCAGCTCATCGGACCAGGCGACGTCGAAGATCGCGCGGACATAGACGAAATGGTGCCCCGGCTGGCTCAGGACGAGCGGCGCGCAACAGGCCACGCCCCCATCTGTGCCCACTTCCGTCAGCTCCGCATACCGCTCGATGGTGACGCTCGACAAGGTGATGGGCAAAGGGTCCGCCGCCTGCGCGGCGGCAATGCCACCCGAACCGATGGCGATGGCCGCCCCGAACACTACTGTTTTTAGGAAAGACATGAAAACTCCCATTTTTGTGAAATGTCGTGAACCTCGACCTTGGCCCGATCTGATCACGTCTGCCAATTGCGGATTTCCTCCCGCCGATCGCCGCCGGAAAAAATCCCGCCTTCCCAGCGCCACGGTGCCCTCCTATAAGCGGCCGGACCAGCAGGAGAATGCCCGATGCGCACCGCCCGGATCACCCGCACCACCGCCGAGACGGACATCACCGTCGAGATCGACCTCGACGGCACCGGCACCCATGCCAACACCACCGGCGTCGGCTTCTTCGATCACATGCTCGACCAACTGGCGCGCCACGGCCTGATCGACATGGCGATCACCTGCACCGGCGACCGGCATATCGACGATCACCACAGCGTCGAGGATGTGGGCATCGCCCTTGGCCAGGCACTGACCCGGGCGATGGGCGACAAGCGCGGCATCCGGCGCTACGGCGCATGCCACCTCGCCATGGACGACGCGCTGGTGCGCTGCGCGCTGGACCTCAGCGGGCGTCCCTACCTCGTGTGGGATGTGGACATGCCGACGGCGAAGATCGGCACTTTCGACACCGAACTGGTGCGCGAATTCTTCCAGGCGCTCGCCACCCATGGCGGCATCACGCTGCATGTGACGAAACTGGCCGGGATCAACAGCCACCACATCGCCGAGGCCGCGTTCAAATCCGTCGCCCGGGCGCTGCGCGACGCGCTGGAGGCAGACCCCCGCCGCGCCGATGCCATCCCGTCGACCAAGGGCAGCCTCTGACGCGGCGGCCCTGCCCCCGAATACGCCCATCCCGGACGGCGCCCCAAGGCCTATCGTCCCGTTCGGGCCTATCTCCGCCCCGAATGGGACGATCGAAATCGCACGAAGGACAGCTTCGATGACCACCGTCTTGATCGACTATGACGCGGGCAACCTGCACTCCGCCGAGAAAGCGTTTCAACGCATGGCGGCCGAGACAGGCTCGGGTCCGCTGATCGTCACCGCGGACCCGGAGGTGGTGGCGCAGGCCGACCGTATCGTCTTGCCCGGCGACGGGGCCTTTCCGGCCTGCCGACGGGGATTGCAGGCCATCGACGGACTGGAAGAGGCGCTTCTTGAAGCCGTTGAGATCAAAGGGAAACCCTTCCTTGGCATCTGCGTCGGCATGCAGATGATGACCTCGTGGGGCCGCGAATATGACGACGTCGCGGGCTTTGGCTGGATCCCCGGAGAGGTCACGCAGATCACGCCTTCGGACCCCGCCCTGAAGATCCCCCATATGGGCTGGAACGATCTGGTGATCGACCGGCCACACCCGGTTCTGGACGGGATCACCACCGGCGAACACGCCTATTTCGTCCACAGCTTCGCCATGCAAGTCGCTGACAACGCACATCTTCTGGCCCATGTGGACTATGGAGGCCCGGTGACGGCGATCGTCGGAAAGGCCACCGCCATCGGCACCCAGTTCCATCCGGAAAAAAGCCAGGCGGCCGGCCTGCGCCTGATCGCCAACTTCCTGGCGTGGCGCCCCTGACAGCGGAACCGAAACGCGAAAGGGCGGGCCATCCCGGCCCGCCCGTCTCGCATTCCGACGCCAAGGCGCTTACTCCACCCGCACCCAGGTCTGCGACGAACAGATCAAGCCGCCCGCCACGCAGCCGCGCAAGGCGATCTGGTTGCCGTTCAACTGCATCCGACCGATGTAAATGCGATCGTTCGACGGCCGCCAGACGGACCCCTCGTACGCGCCACCACCCTGCGGCACCATGTCGATCACGATCTGCCGCCCAAGGTTCGGGCTGGTATATTCGCCGCTATCGTTGAACGTCCGGCTGATCGTGCCGCACACCGCGTTGCCGCAGGCAGCGATCGTGACATAGGCGAACGCGCCGTCATCCACTTGCGTCTGCCACACGCCCTCGGCATCGTCGGCCATCGCCGCGCCCGCCATCCCAAGCACCACCGCGCATGCGGCCAATATCGACTTTCTCATCGGGTCTCTCCTCCCATGTCTTCCCTGACCGGAATCGTGGGCGCAAATCCTGCGATCTGGCAAGCATGACGTGACGGCGAAGCCTTGCGCGACGCAAGGACATGGGGGACAAGCCCCCGAAACCCGCCCCGAAGGACGCGCGCCATGATCCTCTACCCCGCCATCGACCTCAAGGACGGCAACGCCGTCCGCCTCCTGCGCGGCGCGATGGAGCAGGCGACCGTCTTCAACACCGATCCCGCCGCCCAGGCCCGCGCGTTCCAGGATGCGGGCTGCCAGTGGCTGCACCTTGTGGACCTCAACGGTGCCTTCGCGGGGGAGCCGGTGAACGCGGCCGCGGTCGAGGCGATCCTTGCCGCCACCTCCGTCCCAACCCAGCTTGGCGGCGGCATCCGCGACATGGCCACGATCGAGATGTGGCTGGAAAAGGGCATCGCCCGCGTCATCCTCGGCACCGTGGCGGTCGAAAACCCCGACCTCGTGCGGCAGGCCGCCGCCGCCTTCCCCGGCCAGGTCGCCGTCGGCATCGACGCCCGCAAGGGCCGCGTGGCCACCAAGGGCTGGGCAACGGAAACCGACGTGATGGTCACGGATCTGGCCCGCGCCTTCGAAAACGCAGGCGTCGCCGCCATCATCTACACCGACATCGATCGCGACGGCGCCATGGGTGGGCCGAACGTGACCGCCACGGCGGGTCTCGCGCGCGCCACCTCCATTCCCGTCATCGCCTCGGGGGGCGTATCCTCCCTCACCGACCTGATCGCCCTGCGCGACACCGGCGCCATCGCGGGCGCGATCTCGGGCCGCGCGCTTTACGACGGGGCGCTGGATCTGTCCGAGGCGTTGGCCGCGCTCGGCTAACGCGACACGCGCACCGGGGCACACCGCGGCACACCGCGGCACACCGCGGCACACCGGCGCGGGGCAAGGCGGCAAGGGCTTGCGGCAGCCCTCGAACGGCGCCCCACCGGCTCCAGCCACTGCCTCACCGCCGCAGCATCCCGCGCGACGACAATTCTCATACTGCAATACTCTTGTTTGATTTCAAACGCTTGCATGCCATGCTCCAACCTCGGCACATTCATCTTGGCAATAAAACTCAATCCCCCGCCCACAGCAGGATCCACCGTCCAAGGCGGCTCGCCCCCCCAAGGCAGCTTGGCCCGACGGGACGGCGGGTGGGGCGACGTGCGCAGCACAAGCGTCACCGCCGTCTTCCCCCGGGCCTCGCAATCCCCTAAGACACCTCCATGTTGAAGACGCGCATCATCCCCTGCCTCGATGTCGCCGATGGCCGCGTGGTCAAGGGCGTGAATTTCGTCGACCTGATCGACGCGGGCGACCCGGTGGAACAGGCGCAGGCCTATGACGCCGCGGGCGCGGACGAGCTGTGTTTTCTCGATATCCACGCCACGCATGAAAACCGCGGCACGATGTACGATCTCGCGACCCGCACCGCCGAGCACTGTTTCATGCCGCTGACCATCGGCGGCGGCGTCCGGACGGTGGACGACGTGCGCAATCTTCTTCTGGCCGGCGCCGACAAGGTCAGCTTCAATTCCGCCGCCGTGGCCGACCCCGACGTGGTGGCCCGTGCCGCCGACCGGTTTGGCAGCCAATGCATCGTCGTGGCCATTGACGCCAAGACCGTGGCGCCGGGGAAGTGGGAGATCTTCACCCATGGCGGCCGCAAGGCCACCGGCATCGACGCCGTGGACTTCGCCAAGACGGTCGTGGCCAAGGGCGCGGGCGAAATCCTGCTGACCTCGATGGACCGCGACGGAACCAAATCAGGCTTCAACATCCCCCTCACCCGTGCCGTATCCGACGCCGTCTGCGTCCCCGTCATCGCGTCGGGCGGCGTCGGCACGCTCGACCACCTTGTCGAAGGCGTGACCGAGGGGGGCGCCTCCGCCGTGCTGGCCGCCTCCATCTTCCACTTCGGCACCTTCACCATCGGGCAGGCCAAGGCCCACATGGCCGCCGCCGGCATCCCCGTGAGGCTGACTTGAGCCTCGATCACGCCTCCATCTCGCTTGAAGAGCGCGACGCCACGACGATCCCCTGCGCCTGTTGCGGGACCGCGACGCGCCGCGTCACCCGCGACCTGCGCGACCGCGACGGGTGGCTGGCATATTACTCCGTCGATCACACCGCAGCCCATCCCGAACGGGGCGCGCGCTTCACCCTTGGCCATGGCGACTGGACACGGGACAGCCCTGCCCACAAGCGCCGGGTCTTCGGCGCCACCTGGTCGCCGGATCACCGCGCCTACATGCGCAACGACATGGCGCGCACGCCCACCAGCGTCGATGCCATCCACCTTGATCGCGCGGCCATCCTCGGCACTCCCTTCGCCGAGGAGGCCTTCGCCATGCTCGACGCCGTCTTGTTGTTCGACAGCCGACTGGAGGATCTCGGGACATGAGCCTTGCCGACCTCGCCGCCACGATCGAAAGCCGCAAGACCGCCGATCCCGACACCTCCTGGACCGCCGAGCTGCTGTCCAAGGGCCCCGAGAAATGCGCCGAGAAGTTCGGGGAAGAGGCCGTGGAGGCCATCATCGAGGCGGTGAAGGGCGACCGCGCCGCCCTGATCTGCGAGGCGGCGGACGCGCTCTACCACCTGCTGGTCATGTGCGCCGCGCGCGATGTGAGCCTTGCCGATATCGAGGCCGAACTGGCCCGCCGCCACGGCACCTCCGGACTGGACGAAAAGGCCGGCCGTGCCTGACACCATCCATTTCTGCGCCCAGACCGACCCCTTTGCCGAATTCTCCGACTTCGCGCCGTCCAAAACGGTGATGGAACGCGCCTCGTGTTCCCGAAGTCGAACACCAACTTGCAGGCGCACACCGTCGACGACGCCGCCAACGGCGATGAAGATCCGCCGCGCCCGCAGACCAAAAGGAGGCCAGGACCCTCGGCATGACCCGATCCCTGCCGCTGCCCCCCGATCGGGACAAGACGAACGTCACCAACATGCACGCCGCCGTCCTGTGCAAGGCCGTCCTGTGCAAGGCCGTCCTGTGCAAGGCCGTCCTGTGCAAGGCCGTCCTGTGCAAGTTCGAAACCCGTGCAGGGGCGGGCTCGACCGTCATCGACAGGCCGTCCGCCCGAACCGGACCGTCACAACTTCGAGCTGATGATCCCCGTGGCAAAGCCGCCCATGCGCAATTCTCCGAACAGACGCTGGTATTCGATCTTCGGGCAGCGGTTCTGGATCACCACCAGCCCCTCTGCCTCGGCCATTGCAGCGGCCTCCGCGTGTTCCACGCCGATCTGCATCCAGATGACGCCGGGGCGCGGGTCCATCGCCAGCGCCTGCTCCACAATCTCCAGCACCGCCTCGGACCGGCGGAAGATGTCCACCACGTCGACCGGCCCCGCCTCCGACAGGTCCGCGACCACGCGCGCGCCGAACAACTCTGTTCCCGCCTCAAGCGGGTTCACCGGCACCACACGATAGCCTTTCAGCTTGAGGTAGCGCGCCACGTAATGCGACGGCCGCACCGGGTTGGGAGACACGCCAACGCAGGCGAAACTTTTCGCCTCACGCAGCACACGCCGCAGCAGATCATCGGAAGGGTGTGACGTCATGCCCAAGTCTTATCAGACAAGTCCGCCGCCTGCCCCCCAAAAAAGGCGCCCGCATCGGGATTACCGGCGGGCGCAGTTTCGGAACGAGGGACAGTAATGGGTGTCTGGGGTTCCGGCCCTCGACACCTGATTGAGATATGGGGGCGCAGGGTCCGGTTCGAAAGGGGTGGCACAAGAATGTGATCACATGGGATCATGCCCCACCCGAGGTCAAACAGCGCGGATCAGTCGAAGATTTCCTCGATCAGCTCGAACGCCTCCTCGAAGACGTCCTTCCAGACTGACCGGCGCTTCTTCTTGCGTCGCGCCGTCAACGGGCGCGCGGGCAGGCCGTAGCCGTGGGGCGCAGGTCGCTCAGCGCTGCGCTTGACCGTCGGCGCGCGCGCCTCGGGCGGTTTCAGCCACTTCATCTCGTGCAGCGGCGCGCCACAGGCCCCGCACGCCAGTTCATGCCCGCCCCGCGCCGTGAACTGCATCGTCTGGCGGCGTCCGCAAAAGGAACAGGTGGCAATTTTCGTATTGATCGGCAAACACCTATCCCCGGGTCAGCGCATAAAGCGAGACCGCCGCCGCGTTCGACACGTTCAGCGATCCGAAATCCCGCGCGAACGGGATCTTCGCCAATTCGTCGCACAGGCCCCGCGTCCGTTCCCGCAGGCCCGGCCCCTCGGCTCCCAGCACCAGCGCCACGTGGGCATCGCGGTGCCGTGCGGCGATCGTGTCGATGGTCTGCTCGGCTTCCTCGGCCAGCCCGACCATCCAGAACCCGTCGGCCTTCAACGCCTCCATCGCGTCGCCAAGGTTGCCGACCCGCGCATAGGGCATCCGCTCCAACGCGCCCGAGGCGGTCTTGGCCAGTGCCCCTGTCTCCGGTGCGGAATGGCGCGCCGGTGCGATCACCGCGCGGGCCCCGAACACCTCGGCCGAGCGCAGGATCGCGCCGACATTATGCGGATCGCTGACCCGGTCGAGCAGCACCACGACCGACCGCTCCCCCTCGGGGCCCCGCGCCAGCGCGCGCCAGTCGCCCCAGTCCAGCGGTCTGACCTCCACCGCGGCCCCCTGATGGACCGAGCCCGCGTCCAGCGGCACCGGGAACTTGCGCGGATCGGCGATTTCGACTGCGATCCCGCGCCCCGCGATGGCATCCTCCAGCTTCGCCTGCGCGTTCAAAGTCACCACCAGCCGCAACACCTCGCGCGCGGGGTTGGCCAATGCGTCGCGCACGGCATGCAGGCCGAACAGCCACAAGGTCTCGGCGGCGGCTGCCCTGCGCCCGCGCTCCTTGTCGATCACCCATGTCGGTTTCCTGGCCATGTCGTCCCCGTGTCGCCCCCATGTTGCCCCCGTATTGCCCCCGTGTCGCGCCCGTGTGGTCCCCGTGTGGTCCCCGTGTGGCACCCGTGTCGCCCCCGTGTCGCGCCCCTCGGCCTAGGTGGGGGAGCATTCGCCCAAGCGCAAGCCAGTTTCGCGCTTGACCCTTCCCACGCCCATGGATATTCCCCCTCCAGCGCCGGACGGGCCATGCCTGTCGGACGTGTTGGGCGACAGGCCGCAAGGTGTGGCAGGGGACTGTAACTCCCTCGCGGAGACGCACGCCTGGTTCGATTCCAGGGTCGCCCACCATCTTCCTTATCCGCAGGAAATGGGCGCAGCGCCGGCAGGGTCGTTGCTGCAAGAGATGATCCCGAAAGGCCGCCCTGCGATCTCGCCCGCAACAATCGCGACCCCGGCGAAAACGCGCCTTGCCGTGTCGCCTCCGGATCAGAACAGCACGCACCCCGTCCCCACTCTCGACCCCGGACCAAAGCGGAGCGCGCGCGATGAAAACCCATGCACAGGCCGTCGTGATCGGCGGCGGCGTCGTCGGCTGCTCGATCCTCTACCACCTTGCCAAGACGGGCTGGACCGATGTGATCCTGCTGGAACGCTCCGAACTCACCTCCGGCTCCACCTGGCATGCGGCGGCCAATATCCACGGCCTGCACGACAGCACCAACATCTCGCGCCTCCAGCACTATACCATGAGCCTTTACAAGGCGTTGGAGGCCGAAACCGGCCAATCCTGCGGCGTGTTCCAGCCCGGATCGCTCTACCTCGCGCAGACCCGGGACCGCGAGCATCAACTGCGTCTGCAAGAGGCCAAGGCGCGGCGCTACGGCATGAATTTCCACGCGGTCAGCCGCGACGAGGCCGAGCGTCTGCACCCGCTGGTCGATTTCGATGGCATCCGCTGCATCATGTTTGAACCCGATGGCGGCAATGTGGACCCCTCGGGCGTCACCAACGCCTATGCCATCGGCGCGCGACAGCGCGGGGCGGAGATCCACCGCTTCACGCCTGTCACCGCGACCGAACAGCAACTCGACGGCACATGGATCGTGCGCACCGACAAGGGCGATATCCGCACGCCCTGGGTGGTCAATGCCGCTGGCCTCTGGGCCCGCGAGGTGGCCGCGATGGCTGGCATCGACCTGCCGCTGATCCCCACCGAACACCAGTATGTCGTGACCGAGAGCATCGCCGAGATCGCCGCCATGGACCGCCGCTTGCCGTCCGTCGCCGACCGCGATGGCGAATATTACCTGAGGCAAGAGGGCAAGGGCCTGCTTGTCGGTGCGTATGAGCGCGACATGCGCTTCTGGGCCGAGGACGGCACGCCCTCGGGCTTCGGCCACGAGTTGTTCGCCGACGACCTCGAACGGATCGAGCCCAACATGATGCGCGCCATCGACCGCGTGCCCGTGGTCGGCACCGCGGGCATCAAGCGCGTCATCAACGGCCCGATGATCTGGTCGCCGGATGCAAACGCCCTCTTCGGCCCTGTCCCCGAACGCACAGGCTATTTCTGTTGT
The DNA here is from genome assembly GCA_964615955.1 of uncultured Roseicyclus sp. Taxonomy (GTDB): domain Bacteria; phylum Pseudomonadota; class Alphaproteobacteria; order Rhodobacterales; family Rhodobacteraceae; genus Gymnodinialimonas. Next base: position 3,350 of record CAZTUG010000089.1, on the reverse strand, counting down.
AACGGCATCATCCCCGGCTTCTCCCAGAGCGGGGGCCTGGGCAAGCTTGCGGCAGAGTGGATGGTCGAGGGCGAGCCCTCGCTCGACCTCTTCGCCTGGGACGTGGCGCGTTTCGGCCATTGGGCGGGCAAGGCCTTCACCCGCGCCCGGGTGGCAGACCAGTATGCCCACCGCTTCAAGATCTATTTCGCGGGCGAGGAACGCGCGGCGGGCCGCCCCGTCCGCACCCGCCCGGCCTATGCGATGCAGGCCGATATGGGTGCGAAATTCGGCTTGAACTACGGCTGGGAACATCCTCTTTTCTTTGAGAAAACCATCGCGGACTCCGCCGGCTACGCGCGCCAGCCCTGGTGGGACGCGGTGGGCCGCGAGGCGCGGATGCTGCGCGACCGGGCGGGCATCATCGACATCTCCAATTTCGCCAGGTATCGCGTGAAGGGGGACGGTGCCGAAGCCTGGCTGAATGCGCTCTTCCCCAATCGCATGCCCACCGTCCCGGGCCGGTCCTGCCTGACGCTCCTGATCGGCAAACGCGGCGGCGTCGCGGGGGATTTCACGGTCACGCGGCTGGCTCAGGACGAATTCTGGGTCGTGGGCGGCGGTGCGGCCGAACGCTTCCACCACCGCTTCTTCCGCGCGCTTCCCCTGCCCGACGGCACCACCTTCGACAGCCTCACCGACACCACCTGCGGCTTCAACGTCGCCGGTCCGCAATCGCGCAACCTGTTGTCCCGCCTCACCAATACCGACCTCTCGAACGCAGCCTTCCCGTTCTTCCGCTCGCAACGGATGACCGTGGCAGGTGTCGACTGCGTCGCGCTTCGCGTCTCGTTCACCGGCGACCTGGGGTGGGAACTGCACTGCGCCGAGGCCGACCAGACGTCGCTGTACGCCGCGCTGCTCGATGCCGGAAAACCGCTTGGCGCAGGCCCCGTCGGCAGTCGCGCCCTGATGTCCCTGCGGCTGGAGAAAGGCTATGGCTCCTGGGGCCGCGACTATTCCCCAGAATACTGGCCGCAGGAATCCGGCCTTGCCGGCGCGATCAAGCGCGACAAGGATTTTCTGAATAAATCCGGATGGTTGAAGATCGAAGCTCAGGCACCACGTGAAGACATGGTGCTGCTATCCGTCGATGCGCAGGAAGCCGACGCCACCGGGTCCGAGCCGATCTTCAAGCCCGACGGCACCCCCATCGGGCAGGTCTCCTCGGGGGGCTATGGCTACAGCGTCAATCAATCCCTCGCCATTGCCTATCTCAAGGCCGGCAGCGCCCGCCCCGGTGACACGGTCCATGTCGCCATCCTCGGACGCCCCCACACTGCGCGCGTGCTTTCCGAGCCGCCCTTCGACCCGCAGGGCGCACGCCTGCGCGACGCACAGCCCATCCCTGCCCAGTAACCCCGTGACGCGCGCCCGCGCTTGGCTCTATAAGGGGCAAAACACGACGCGAAACAGAGCAGTTCGGGACATCCATGGCAGGCAACGCCGCGCAAAAGCCCTTCAACGTCATGGTCGTGGCCCAATTCGGTCGCCTGACCTATGAGGCGGTGCTTTTCGTGGCCTCGTTCCGGGCCGCCAATCCCGATTTTCCGGGCAAGCTTTTCGTCGCCGAGCCTCAGCCGGGCCCCCGCTGGTCCCGCGACCCGCGCATCGCCGACAAACCCGCCCGCGCCTTGCTGGAGGCGCTTGGGGCCATCATCATTCCCTTTGAGAACGCCCATTTCGGGGAATCCTACCCCTACGGCAACAAGATCGAGGCGCTGGCCGCGCTGCCCGCAGGCGAGCCCTTCGTCTTCTTCGATACCGACACGCTGATCATGGGGGATCTGACGCAGGTTCCCTTCGATTTCCACAGACCCTCTGCCAGTCGCCGCGTCGAAGGCACATGGCCCCGGATCGAACTGTATGGCCCCGGCTATACCGCGACGTGGAAATCCCTCTACGACCAGTTCGGCCTCGATTTCGCCAGCACGCTGGACCTCGGCCAGCCGGACGAATACTGGCGCCGTTACCTCTACTTCAACGCCGGCTTCTTCTATTTCCGCTGCCCCCGTGAATTCGGGGCACGCTTCACCGACTACGCCACCACGATCCAGCATGCCGGGCCGCCTGAACTGGTCTGCCAGACCCTCGACCCCTGGCTCGACCAGGTGGCGCTGCCCCTTGTGATTCAGTCCTTCGGCGGCTCCCGCGACGCACTGGCCCAGGGCTGGCTCGACGGCAAGACATCGTGCCATTACAGGGTGTTACCCCTGCTCTACGCGCGCGAAGATCAGCATGTCGTCGATACGCTGGAGGAGGTCGCAGCCCCCAACCGGATCAAGAAGGTTCTCAAGACCTACGAGCCGATGCGCCGGATGATCTATCAGGGCAAGGGTGCCAGGGCCCGCGCGCTGTTCGACCGCGCCAACCTGCCGCGCCGCGAACAACAGATCCGCAACACGCTCAAGCGCGAGAATCTCTGGCTGCGCTGAGCCGTCTGCATCCTTCCGGAACCACCCAAGGCCGCCGCCCGCTTCACCGGGTCAGAGATCGGCCGAACCGGCCGCCGTCGATCCCACGCGGGTTCGCGCCTGAAGCGTGCCGCGCCCATTCGCACTCACGCGATCCACCCCAACCCTTTGATACCGCGCACCCGAGACGCGCAAAACCGGGATCCACTTTTGCGCGACGTGCTCTGAACCCCGATGCCACGAAAGAAAATCCCGGCCACCGGGGCCGGGACACGTTCCGCAAGGCGCGCGTTTCTTACCCCGCGCTCGCCGGCTCTTCCTTCTTGCGCTCGGAATAGATCATCAGCGGTTGCGCGGGCGAGGTCACGGCCTCCTCGTTCACCACCACCTCTTCCACGCCATCCGATCCGGGCATTTCGAACATGGTGTCCAGCAGGATATCCTCCATGATCGAGCGCAGCCCGCGTGCGCCGGTCTTGCGCAGGATCGCACGTTTCGCGATGGCGCGCAGCGCATCCTCGGTGAAGGTCAGCTTCACATCCTCCAGCTCGAACAGACGCTGGTATTGCTTGACCAATGCGTTCTTCGGCTGCGTCAGAATCGTGATCAGCGCCTCTTCGTCCAGGTCTTCCAGCGTCGCGATCACGGGCAGGCGGCCGACGAATTCCGGGATCAAGCCGAATTTCAGCAGGTCTTCCGGCTCCAGTTCCTTGAAATATTCGCCCACCGATTTCTCGTCGGGCGCGCGCACATCTGCGCCAAAGCCCATGGCCGAACCCTTGCCGCGCTGTGCGATGATCTTGTCGAGGCCCGCGAAGGCGCCGCCGCAGATGAACAGGATGTTGGTCGTGTCCACCTGCAGGAATTCCTGCTGCGGATGCTTGCGCCCGCCCTGCG
>CAZTUG010000088.1:0-13060 GCA_964615955.1 uncultured Roseicyclus sp. | reverse complement strand
TTGGCGTGAAACCCGAGATCGAGGCCTTTGACACCGGCCATCTCTGGTTTGCAAAGGAGTTGGTCCGGGAAGGCGTCCTCGACTCCCCCGCACTCGTGCAATTGTGCATGGGCGTGCCTTGGGGTGCACCGGACGACCTCAACACCTTCATGGCGATGGTGAACAACGTTCCAGAGCACTGGACGTTTTCCGCCTTCTCGCTGGGTCGCAACCAGATGGCCTATGCCGCTGCCGCCGTGCTGGCGGGTGGGAATGTGAGGGTCGGCCTGGAGGATAACCTCTGGCTGGAAAAGGGCGTCCTCGCGACCAATGCGCAGCTTGTCGAACGCGCCGTCGGCGTGATCGAGGGCATGGGGGCACATGTCATCGGTCCGGAACAGGTGCGCGCGAAGCTTGGCCTGACGAAACGCGCGCCCACCCGCGCATGAACCAGCAATCCGTCATCACCGCCGGGGCAAGCGGGATCAGTCGCGCTATCGCCGGGCGTTTCCTGGACGACGGGACGGATGCGGCGATCATCGGTCTGATGGAGACGCTGGCAATGGAGCATGGCGTGGCCGGAGTGCGGGTCGATGCGATTATTCCCGGCGCAATGGAAGATCCGCACATAGAACGGGTCGTCGCCTTGGAAGGGCAGGCGCAGGGCAGGACGGAAGCGGAGATACGCGCGCTCTACGTCAAGCTCTACGTCAAGGGTGTCTCGCTACGGTCGAGGGTGCCGGCGCAGGATATCGCTGATATGGTCCATTTCCTCGCCTCGCCGTCTGGTGCGAAAGTCTCGGGCGGAACATTGTTCATCGACCGCCATACGGAGACTCTTGCCCCATGAAAGTTCACCTGCTCGGGCTGCTTCTCGGCCTTGTTTCACTTGCCGGATGTGCCGCGGCGGTCGCGCCCTCCTACCGCGACGAACGCGTCACAATCGCGTCCAGTGCGAATTTCGATGCATCCCGATACGTCGGCCTCTGGTACGAGGTTGCGCGCTATCCCAACCCGTTCCAGTCCGCCTGTGCAGGCGCGATCGCGGAATACGGGCTTTCCGATACGCCCGGCACCCTGACCGTGCGCAACACCTGCCTGGATGCAACCGGCCAGCCCACGACGCAAATTGTCGGCACCGCGACCGATGCGGGCCTCGGCCGCCTCTCGGTCCGCTTGCGCGGCGTTCCGGTCGCGGCGCCCTATTGGGTGTTGTGGGTGGACGAAAGCTACCGCACGGCAGTGGTCGGTGCCCCGAACGGGCGCGTCGGCTGGATCCTGAACCGCGACCCCGAAATCCCCGATGATCGGTTGGCCGCTGCCCGTGAAGTGCTCGATTTCAACGGCTATGACCTCAGTCAATTGCAGCGGAGTGTGACCCCATGAAAGCAGCCATTATCGGTGGCGGTGTGATCGGCGGCGGATGGGCCGCGCGCTTCCTGCTGAACGGCTGGAACGTGGTCGTCCATGATCCCGACCCGGAGGCAGAGCGCAAGATCGGCGAGGTTCTGACCAACGCCAGACGCGCATTGCCTGCGCTCTATGACAAGGCGTTGCCTGCCGAAGGCACCTTGCGGTTCACTGCCGACCTGGCGGACGCTTGCGACGCTGCAGATTGGGTGCAGGAAAGCGTCCCGGAGCGGCTCGACATCAAGCATCGCATCCTCGGAGAACTGACCCGGCAAGCCCCGGACAGGGCTGTCATCGGCTCCTCCACATCCGGATTCAAACCGTCGGAGTTGGCGGCACAGGGCGCGCGCGTCATCGTCGCGCACCCGTTCAATCCGGTCTATCTTCTGCCCCTGATCGAATTGGTCGGAGACACGGATCATTGCGCACAGGCAGCCGACATCCTGCGCGGCATCGGAATGTTTCCCCTGCATGTCCGCAAGGAAGTCGACGCCCATATCGCCGACCGCTTCCTTGAAGCCGTCTGGCGCGAGGCGCTTTGGCTGGTCAAGGACGGCATCGCAACGACCGGGGAAATCGACGAGTCGATCCGCATGGGCTTTGGCCTGCGGTGGGCGCAGATGGGACTGTTCGAAACCTATCGCGTGGCAGGGGGCGAGGCCGGAATGAAGCACTTCATGGCGCAATTCGGCCCTTGTCTGGCCTGGCCCTGGACCAAGCTGATGGACGTGCCGGAGTTCACCGAGGAGTTGGTGGACCTGATCGCAGGCCAATCCGACGAGCAATCCGGTCACCGTTCCATCCGGGAGTTGGAGCGGCTGCGCGACGACAACCTTGTCGGGGTCATCCGGGCCCTGAAGGTGTCCGGTTCAGGTGCTGGTGGCGTGCTGAAGGCCCATGAAGCCGCGCTGGCATGGCCTGAAAGCTCATCGCTGCCAGTAACGCTCGACCGGCAGGTTCCGCAGGGCTGGACCGACTATAACGGGCACATGAACGAGGTCCATTACCTGGAGGCGGGCTCCAGGGCCACCGATCGCTTCATGGAGATCGTTGGCGCAGACGCGGCATATGTCGCGAAGGGCCTCAGCTACTTTACCGTCGAAAATCACGTCCGTTACCTTGGCGAGGTTCTTGCAGGCGATCGCCTGCGGGCCGAGACCCGGTTGCTGGATGGGATGGGCAAGAAGTTGCACCTGTTCCACACGCTGACACGCGGCGACGGTACCGCCGTGGCGACCGTGGAAAGCCTGCTGCTGCATGTCGATCTGGGGACGCGCAAGACTTGCCTGCCGGAACTGACCGTGTCGAATGCGCTGGCCGCTATGGCTGCATCACAGGCAGCGATGCCGGCACCGGAAGGATCGGGCAAGGTCGGCCGATAAGCCGCGATCGGTCCGCCCCTGCGCCTCCCCGCGCGTCCGTCCGAATACCGGCCAGCGGTCAGGCCAATGCCGGGCATCCCTTGCACCGGATCATTCGTGGGTGCATCACTCCGCCGAAAAGGGAGACGCGGCGCATGACAATCCGGGTTGCAATCAACGGGTTCGGGCGGATCGGGAGGTCGGTGCTGCGCGCATGGGTCTTGGGCGGCGGACGCCATGGCCCGACATGGCCCGAGATCGAGATCGTCGCAATCAACGATATCGCCGATGCGCAGACCTGCGGATACCTCTTCGAATATGACAGCGTCTTCGGCGTGTTTCCCGGTACGGTCGAAGTCGAGGGCGGCCATCTGGTCGTGAACGGCCACAGGATCCGGCTGACCATGGAACGCGACACGAGCGCCCTGCCGCTCGCCGATGTGGACGTCCTGATGGAATGCACCGGGCGCGGTCGGCGCAATGTGGCCGAAGCAGCCCTGTCGGCGGGGGCGGGCCGGGTGCTGATTTCCGGGCCTTCACCAGACCCCGACCAGACGCTCGTGTTGGGCGCGAATGAGGAAGCGCTTCGGGCGGACCACAGGATTGTTTCGAACGCGTCCTGCACCACCAATGCCCTCGCCCCCCTGGTGCGCCTGATCGACGAGACATGGGGCCTCGACTCGGCCCTGGTGACGACGGTGCATTGCTACACCGGCAGCCAGCCAACAGTGGACATGCCGATGCGCGACCCGGCGCGCAGCCGGGCAGCGGCGTTGAGCATGGTGCCGACAACGACATCGGCCGAAAGCCTTGTGGACGTGGTGCTGCCGCACCTTGCCGGTCGCGTGACGGGAAGCGCGGTGCGGGTGCCAGCAGCTTCGGTATCCTGCGTCGATCTTGCGGTCATGACCCGTGACAAGCCTGCCGCTGCCGACGCGATGGCGCTGCTGCATGGAACCGCAGGTCCGATCATCGGGTTTACCGACAGGCCACTGGTCAGCTCGGACCTGCGTGCCCGGCCTGAATCGCTGATCGTGGCGGGGCCAGAGATCAAACGTTCGAAGGGCGGACTACTCCGCATCTTCGGATGGTATGACAATGAATGGGGATTTTCCTGCCGGATGCTCGACGTTGCCCGGATCATGGGGAGTCAGACAAGGGGAGAGACATGATGGCGGATTGGCAGGCATGGAAGAAGGAAGCGGCCTGGGTGGCCGGCGAATGGATCGGCGCTGACAGCGGCGAGACCATCGACGTGACCAACCCGGCGACCGGCGAAGTCATCGGCACGGTGCCGAATTGCGGCGAGGCTGAAACCATGCGCGCGATCGACGCGGCGGCAGATGCGTTTCCGAGCTTCGCGGCAATGTCCTTGATGGATCGCGTGGGGCTGCTTTGGAAGCTGCACGATGCGCTGATGGACAACCAGGCCGCGCTTGCGGAACTATTGACGGTGGAGATGGGCAAACCCCTTGCCGAAGCCAGGGGCGAGATCGCGATCGGCGCGCAATATGTCCGCTGGTTCGCCGAGGAAGCCCGCCGCGCGAAGGGCGAAATCGTGCCCGCCGGCGTGAACGGGCGGCGCATTCTCGTGACCAAGCACCCCGTTGGCGTCGTGGGTATGATCACACCGTGGAACTTCCCATCCTCGATGCTGGCCCGCAAGGTTGCGCCGGCCTTGGCGGTTGGGTGCCCGGTGGTGGCCAAACCAGCAACGGCGACACCCTATTCCGGCCTAGCCTGGGCGGCGTTGGCGGAAGAAGTGGGCTATCCCGCCGGGGTTGTGAACGTGGTCACAGGATCGGCGCGCAAGATCGCGGGTGCGATGATGGCGCGCCCGCAGGTGCGGAAAGTCACCTTCACCGGCTCCACCGAGGTCGGCAAGGAGCTGATCCGGCAGTCGGCTGACACGGTCAAGAAAGTGTCGATGGAACTGGGCGGCAACGCGCCCTTCATCGTCTTCGACGATGCCGATCTGGACGCGGCGGTCGAAGGCGCGATGGTGTCGAAATATCGCAACTCGGGCCAGACTTGTGTATGCGCCAACCGCATCTACGTCCAGGCGGGCATCCATGATGCCTTTGTCGAGAAGCTGGTAGAGCGCACGCGCGCCCTGAAGGTCGGCGACGGCCGCCACGAGGGCGTGGTGCAAGGGCCGTTGATCGACAAGGATGCGGTCGCGAAGGTCGAGGAGTTCGTGCATGACGCAAAAAGCAAGGGCGCGACAGTCGCCTGCGGTGGCAAGCTGAGTGACCTTGGCGGCACCTTCTATGAGCCGACCGTCGTGACCGGGGCAACGCAGGACATGGCATTCGCGACGGAAGAAATATTCGGCCCGCTCGCCCCCATCTTCAAGTTTGAGACGGAGAAGGAGGCCATCGACATGGCCAACGCGACCGTCTTCGGACTGGCCAGCTACGCCTATACACAGGACCTCGGCCGTGCATTTCGCCTGAACGAGGGGCTGAAATACGGAATGATCGGGATCAATTCCGGCCTCATCACCACCGTCGAGGCCCCGTTCGGCGGCGTCAAGGAAAGCGGGTTGGGCAAGGAGGGCGGGTCCCAGGGGCTGGAGGATTACATGGACACAAAATACGTCTGTATCGACGGCATCTGAGGCGTTTCTGCCCGACTGGGGAACTGCCACCGCGCAGACGCCCTGCGCGTCATCAGGCCAGGATGAAAAGGCTATGTTGCCGCCCAGATCACCTCGCCGGGTAAAATGGTTCTGCCGTCGTGCTGGACCGGGTCGGGACCGTGGTTGAACGTGAACCGCGTTCGTCCCGTGTCACGAATACGGATATCCTCGGGGAGATCGACGTGATGGAGGCCCGCTTTTGTTGCGGCCCGGGACAGAACCCGGGCGAGCAGCACCGGGTCCGGCCAACCGGACAGATAGGACAGATTGCCCTTGCGAACCATGACCGCCGCGCCGTCTGTCGTGGATTCGATGATCTCCTCCGAGGTCTCTATCGCTTCGCGCCACAAGGTGATTGCGCCGCCGCCTTGCACGGGGACGGGCATGTCGAGGCGCAGCGTTTCGACGCGTGTGACAGTGATGTCGAGGCCGGGAAGCGCCGGAGGCAACGGCACCGGGATCGCAAGCGATGTGGTCTTGGCATTGGTGCGGGGGCCGAGGATGACTTGCGCCGTCGTCCGGGCAATCGCCGCTTTCACTGCATCCGTCAAGTTGATCGCACCGGGAACCAGAACCAGGCGGTAGCCGTCCAGATCCATTGCCTCGGGCGGGATGATGTCAACGCTCAATCCCAGCTTGCGCAGCCCGCGATAGAACTCGAAGACCAACCGGAAATAATCGCAGCCATGTCCTTGCGGCTGCACCGCCCATGCCCAGGCGCTGGAGTAATCGAAGAGCAGCGCCACGGGGGCGCGGTCCTGTTCGACATCGCCCATGTCCTTCAACTCCGCCGCGACCTTGCCTGCCTCGGCCATGCCGGGGGCGGGCGCGGAATCGGGGCGCAGAAGGCCGGCGTGGTATTGCTCCTGCGCAAATGGGGCCTGTCGCCAGCGGAAATAGGCAACGCATTCGGCACCATGGGCGAAGGCCTCCCACGTCCAGAAGCGGACCATTCCCGGCAGCGGCGCGGGGTTATGTGGCGCCCAGTTCACCGGGCCCGGCTGCTGTTCCATCACCCACCAGCGCGGGGTGACGGCGCCCGGTGCCAGGGATGCCACCGCGCGGTAAAGGTCGTGATGGAAGGCCTGAAAGTCCGGGTCACCCTGGCGGGCATAGCGGCGCTTGTGCTCGGGCTTATCTTCCAGCCGATCCTCCAGGAAACCCAGAGGGTAACTGTCCCAGGTGGCGATATCCAGCTGCCGACCGGTGGCGAAGTGGTCGAACTCCACGATCCGGCCCATGTAATTGTGGCTGATCGGAGCAGAGGAATGGGCCCGGATCGCTGCAACCTGCGCCCCGTTGAACCGTGCCACCTGATCGGAGGAAAAGCGTCGGAAATCGAGGGCGTGGGACGGGTTCGGCTCCGTCACAGTCAGGTTCGGCAGGTCGATCTGGTCGAAGTCGTCATAATCCATGGACCAGAAGACGTTGCCCCACGCGCGATTGAGTGCGTCGATCGACTGGTATTTCTGCGCCAACCAGTCCCGGAACGCGCGCCGCGCGGCGTCGGAATAACTGTAGATCGTATCATGGCAGCCATATTCATTGTCCGTCTGCCAGGCGGCGACGCGATCTCCGAAGCGCTCGGCCAGAAGGCGGGCCATGCGAACGGCCTCGTCCCTGTAGCCGTCATGGGAGAAGCAATAATGGCGGCGTGATCCGAACTTGCGTGGTCGGCCTTCAACGTCCACGGCAAGCATGTCGGGGTGACGGTCCAGCATCCAGCGCGGCGGCGTTGCTGTCGGCGTGCCAAGCACAACCTTCAGGTCATGGGAAACCAACACCGAGATGGCGCGATCCAGCCAATCGAACCGCAGATCTCCGGGAGAGGGCTCCAGCCTGCTCCACGCGAATTCGCCGATGCGCACCCAGGTCAGGCCCAGATCAAGCATGCACGCGGCATCTTGCGTCCAGATCTCCTCGGGCCAGTGTTCGGGGTAATAGCAGACGCCCAGAGTGCGCTTCAGGGTCATCGGATCACCTGGTGCTCCCCTTGCCCGCGCAATGCCATGGCGATGCGGAGGGTCTGGCCCGACAATGGTGCATGATCAAGGGCATCGCCGGGAAGGCCCTGTCGCGCCGATGTGATGTAGAGATGCCCGTCGCCGAAGGCTGGACAGGTCGGTTGCGGCACGGGGAGAGTAATTTCTTCTACAAGATTTCCGGTGCGATCATAGCACCCGATCCGCGACCCGCCCCATTCCGCGCACCAGAATCGGCCCTCGGCATCAACCACCGCACCATCGGGGTTAAGCCCGGTTGCCCTGTGATCGAGGTAGACCTCGGGCGTGCCCTGCGGCCAGCCTTCGGCGTCGAGGACGTAGCGCCATACGATATGTTCGGCCGTGTCGGCGAAATAGGCATTGCGACCGTCGGGGCTGAAACAAGTGGCGTTCGGGATCGTGACGCTGTCGCGCAGGCAATGGACTTCGCCCCGGAAATACCGGTAGAGCGCGCCCGCCCCCGGTTCGGCATTCAATCCCATGGTGCCGATCCAGAATCCACCTTGCGGATCCGCCCGGCCGTCGTTCGAGCGGGTAGCGGGGTTGTCCGCCTCCAAGGCGGCAAGCGCCGTTGCGCTGCAAGTCGCGATGTCGAACAGGAAAAGATCCCGGGCCGACGCGATCAGAAGCCGGTCCGCATCCACCCATCCCGCAGCCGAGACATGGCGGTCGAACTGCCATTCCCATGCGCCATTCGCATCCCGACTCAAGAGACGCTTTCCCATGATGTCGAACCAGAACAATTGCTGCCGGATCGGGTGCCACAGCGGCCCTTCCCCCAACAGGCATGCCCGGTTGTCGAACACCTCGACCGTCATACCGCGACACCTTTGATGGCCGTATCATAGGCCGCAACCACACGCATCGCGCGGGTGCGCAAGTCGGCCACTGACATCCCCGGCGCATAGAGAGCTGAACCGATACCGAAGCCGTCCACACTGGCCGCAATCCACTCCGCAAAGTTTTCGGGCCCTGCGCCCCCGACGGCAAAGACCCTGGTGCCCTGTGGCAGGATCGCGCGGATTGCTTTCAATCCGGCAGGCCCCACCAGGTTGCCGGGGAACAATTTCAGCCCGTCAGCGCCCGCGTTCAGCGCAGAAAAGCACTCCGTCGGAGTTTGGACGCCGGGGTAACTCTGCAAGCCAAGGCGCTTGGTCTCCCGGATCACGTCCACATCTGCATTGGGTGCGACGATCAGCTGGCCACCGACATCGGCCACCGCCCGGACATCCGCCGGGTCCAGCACCGTGCCCGCCCCGATCACCGCACGGCTGCCGCACTCCCGTGCCATCGCGGTTATGCTGTCGAGCGGACGGGGCGAGTTCAACGGCACTTCGATCCACGTGATCCCGGCCGCGATCAGGGCTTCGGCCATGGGGACAGCATCGGGCGGCGTGATCCCGCGCAGGATGGCGATCAGGGCTCGGGTCATGTCAGGCCGTCTCCGTCAGGGCTGCATAGATGCGGGCAAGTCCGGCGCGGGTCAGAGGTGCTGCATCGTGAACGCGCGCCTCCACGCCTTGCGTCCTTAGGGCCGCGGCATAGGCGGCCGCGAGGGACGGACTACCCGCGATTGCCACCTGCTGCCCCAGCCAATAGGGTTTGGTGGAGGCCAGCTCCGCCCCGATCAGGTAACCCGACAGCCGCGCCCTGGCGGCGACTGGTGACAGGTTGTTCAGCACGTTCTCCGAGCGCAAGGAAAACAGCCGCTGCGACAGTTTCTCGGGACGAGAGATCGTGTCGGACACCGCCTCGACGAAGGCCTCTGCATCGCCATCCCGATCCCCGATGGAATGGCGCAGGACCGAGGTTTCGGCCAGCATCTGGAACAACTCGCCCGTCATGCAGGTCTGAAAACTCACGACTTCGCGGGCCGATAGATGCACCCACTTGCAATGGGTTCCGGGCAGGCAAAGAACACCGTCGAAGTCGGGGTTCTCGCTGAGGAACCCTGCGATCTGCGTTTCCTCCCCACGCATGACATCCGCCGGTTGGGTCTGTTTCAGGCCGGGGACGATCCACAGCTTGAGGCGCGGGTCGCGGCTGGGGGCCGTGACAGGTGACAGTCCTGACGGGTCGGTCGGGACCGCCACATACGGAGCCTCGCACCAGCCTTGCCGCGCGCCGACCATGCCGCAGGCGAGGACCGGCATCGCACCCTGCCCCAACCATTGCTCGATCAAGCGCAACAGCGTCGGCTCGAACTCGTCCCGGTCCAGCTTGCCCATGCCATCGGCACTGGTGGCCTCGGCTTTCACCGCTGCACCCACCATGGCCCAGGCGCGCAGGTGAGTGGTGCCCCAATCGACAGCGATCCACTCGGCATAGGACGTGTTCGCACTCATCCCGTGGTCACCACGCCGCCGTCGATGACCATGGTCTGCCCGGTCATCGCCCGCGACGCCTTCGAGGCCAGGAACAGAACGCCTCCGACGATATCCTCGGGCTTGAGATGCTCTTTCAGACACATTCGCTCCATATGCGCGGCAAGGTCCGACGGGTTGGCCCACATTTCCAGCTGCTTGTCGGTCAGCACCCAACCGGGCGCCAGCGCGTTGAAGCGGATGTTGTCCGGACCGAATTCGCGCGCAAGGCTCCGCGACATCGCGGTGATGCCGCCATTGGCGGTGGTATAGGCCGGGTAGCCGGAATTGCCCATCATGTAGCTGATCGAAGACATGTTGATGACCGACCCTCCGCCTGCCGCGCGCATCCCCTCGATCACGGCCTGGCATCCGAAGAAATAGGCCTTGAGGTTGATGCCCTGCGACCAGTCCCAAAACGCTTCGTCCACCTCCATCGTGGTGTGCCGCTGGTCATTGGCGGCGTTGTTGACCAACACCGTCACCGGTCCATGAACGGCAGCCGCCTCGGCAATGCACGCCTTCAATCGCTCGACATCGGTGATGTCGCAGCGCAGGGCGAGAGGGCGGTTGCCGGTAGCCGCTTCCATGGCGTCGGCAAACGCGGTCGCGTCCGACCGTTGCGCGAAAGCCACGCGCGCCCCCTGCCGTAGAAACCCCTCGGTCAGGCTGGCGCCGATGCCCGAGCCTCCGCCGGTGATGAAAACGGACGCGCCCTTCAGGTCAGGGTAGATCGCGGTATCGGTCATAGTCTTTCCCCTTCCAGCACCCACATGGATTCCGGGAAGTGCCATGGCAGTGTCACGCCATGGGACATCAGCCACGCGCCCGAAACCACGATCGGCCCGGTCTTGAGAGGTTGCCTCCCCCGGCTCAGCGACGGTGGGGCAATGGTGTCGCGGTTGGCCAGCCGAACGCGATAGCGCGCCGTCTCGTCCAGCGCGGTCAGGCGCAGCGGGCGCGGCGCGATCTGCGCCGAGGTCGCCGCCTTGCCGGCAAAGACCACGAACCGGCCCCCGTCGCACGCCATCTGCTGTTCCGCAATCACCGAAGGGTCCGTGCTGTCGAGGCGCAGGATATCCGCGCACACCATCCAGTCCCGGTTGGCCTTCCACCAGCCTGTCACCGCACGCAGCACCGCTGCCTCGCGGGTGTCCAGTTCGCGCGGATCCATCTCGAACCCCATATGGCGCTGCGCGGCCACCCATGCACGGAACGCGATGTCGAGAACCCGCCCCGACGTATGGCAACGCCGCGGCCCGACATGGGAACCGGTGACGGCCATCGGCAGGAAATAGGCCGCGTCATGCTGGATGCGCAAACGCTCCAATGCATCGTTGCTGTCGCTGAGCCAGACCCGCTGCGTCCGCTCCATGATCCCGAAATCGATCCGCCCGCCGCCGCTGGCGCAGGTCTCGATCTCCACCTGCGGGAAGTCGGCGCGCAAGCGGTCGAGCAACGCGTAGGACCCGCGCGTCTGGTCCGCGTCGGGCATCGGCAGAACCCGGTTATGGTCCCACTTGACATAGTCGATCGGATGGGCGGACAGGATCGCCGCCATCCGCTCATGAAGAAAGTCCCGCACTTCGGGCAGCGCCATGTTCAGCGCCTTCTGCTGGCGACCAAGGGTCTGATCCTCGCTGCCCAAAGCCCAATCCGGATGGGCGCGGTGGATGTCGCTGTCGGGGTTGATCATTTCGGGCTCGAACCAGAGACCGAAGGTCATGTTCAGGCCGTGGACATGGTCGATCAGGGGACCAAGACCGTCGGGATACTTGCGAGGGTCCACCTCCCAATCGGATAGCGAACGGGTATCGTCATCGCGCTGCCCGAACCAGCCGTCATCCAGAACGAAACGCTCCGCGCCAAGATCGGCGGCACGGGTGGCGATGTCCTTCAGAACAGGCAGCTTGTGGTCGAAATACACGGCTTCCCAACAATTGTAATGCACTGGGCGGGGGGCATCGGGCCGGGGCCATGTCACGATCCGGTCGCGCAGGTGGCGCTGGAAGCTGACCGCGCAACCGTTCAGGCCGGTGCGGGAATAGGTGACATAAAGCGTGGCGGATTCGAACCGGTTCGCTGCCTGCGTTTCCATCCGCGCCGCGTGTCCGAACTGGATCTGGCGACGCCCATCGGGCAGCTCTTCCGCGATCATCCTGTGACCGCCGGACCAACCGTAGTGGAAGCCGTATGCCTCCCCTTGCGTATCGGTGCAACCGGTGCACGGGACCAGCAGGCCGGGGAAATGCTCGTGCCCGGTGCGCCCGGTTCGGTTCTCGCGGTAGCGCATGCCGGGGGACCATGCCGTTCGGCTGGGTTGGAATTCGCCGGTCCAGCGCCCTGCAAAGTCGATCATCTCGCCAGAATGCTGCGGCGCGGGCAGGACCGGCGCCGCAAGCCAGTGCAGATACATGGGGGACGTCGCGTCGAGGCGCGTCTTTGCGGTGATCACCCGCGTGGAGGCATCGGTGGTGAACAGGAATTGAAGCGTCAGTCCATGCACGGCATCGCGGTAGCCGAGGGTCAGCCCCGCTGCATCCTGTGTCTCGCTCTCGAAGCTGAATTTCGGCAGCAAGGGCGTACCGTCTCCGTCGCGCAGGATCAGGCCGGGCTGGCCGGGAAAACTGCGCGCGGCCTCGGGGCAAAGTGACAGGTCCGGGTTTTCGTCCAGCATCCCGCCCGTCACATCCAGTTCATGGGCGGCATGGAGCGTGCTCGGATCCTCCGCAGGCGGCAAGGGCGCGCCCCAATAGACAACCTGTGGCAGGCGGTCGCCCGCGGCGGCCAGCACCATGGTCTGACGTCCACCGTCATCCAGCCGCCAGGTGCGGACGGTCACTTGCGCACCTCCATCCATCACTTCACCGCGCCCAGGGTCAGGCCCGCGATGAAATGCTTCTGCATCAGGAAAAACATCGCCACCGGCGGGATCGCGGCCACGATGCTCCCCGCGCTCATCAGATGATACATCGCCCGAAATTGCGAGTTGAACGCAGTGATGCCCGCCGTGACCGGCTGACTTTCGGGTGATTGCGTCAAGACCACGGCCCAGAAGAAATCGTTCCAGATGAAGGTGAAGATCAGCACGCAGAGCGCCGCGATGGCAGGCCGCATCAGGGGCAGCACGACATACCAGAAGATGCGGTATTCGCTGACGCCTTCGACGCGGGCGGCCTCGATCAACTCGCGCGGGAGGGCGCGGATGAAGTTCCGCATGAACAGCGTGCAGAACCCGGTCTGGAACGCGATGTGGAACAGGATCAGGCCAAGGCGCGTGTCATACAGGCCCATCTGGTCCGT
>CAZTUG010000087.1:0-13266 GCA_964615955.1 uncultured Roseicyclus sp. | reverse complement strand
CCGATCAGCAGCAGCGGCGCGGTTTCGCCAAGCGCCTGCGCCAGACCGATGATCGTGCCGGTCAGGATGCCGGGCATGGCCAGCGGCAGGACGTGGCCGAACACCACCTGTTGCTTGGAGGCCCCGACCCCCAGCGCCGCTTCCCGGATCGACGGCGGCACCGCCTTCAGGGCTGCGCGCGTGGCGATGATGATCGTGGGCATGGTCATCAGCGCCAGCGTCAGACCGCCGACGAAGGGCGCGGAACGCGGCAGGCCGAACCAGTTCAGGAAAACGGCCAGCGCCAACAGGCCGAACACGACAGAGGGCACGGCGGCGAGGTTGTTGATGTTCACCTCGATGAAGTCGGAAATGCGGTTCCTGGGGGCGAATTCCTCGAGGTAGATGGCCGCGCCGATCCCGATGGGAAAGGCGATCAGGAAACAGGTGAGCAGCGCCCAGAACGTGCCGACAAGGGCACCGCGCAGGCCCGCGAGTTCCGGAAAGCGGGAGTCGGCATTGGTCAGGAGACCTATGTTGAGGGGGGTCGCGATCATTCCCGCCTCGTCCAGCGCGTCGAACCATGCGACTTCGCGGTCGTTGACGCGGCGCTGTTCCTCGGGCGTGGCGCGATCCACGTTGCCCTTGTTGAGCTGGTCGAACGGGTCCGCGACGGGGACGGTGATGGAGATCGTCTGACCGATCAGCGACGGGTCCGCCACGACCCGGTCGCGCAGGTAGAACTGCGCGCCATTGGACAGGATGTTGCGCACGGCGCGCGCATCCGTTTCGGGATCGGCATCGGGCAGGCTGCCCAGAAGCGAGGCGGTCAGGACGTCCTGGAAGCCGCCGCGCGGCAGACCGTCCTCGGGGATTTCCGCGGGGTCGATGTAGACATCCATGGTGACATGGGTCTGCACGAAGGCGGAGTAGCCCGTGGTTACCAGCGAGGCCACGAGGATGAACAGGACGGTGAAGGCCGCCAGGATCGCCGCTATGCCGAAGCCTTGCAGGATCAGGTCCGCGCGCTTGCGCTTTGCGACCTTGGCGGAGCTTTCCGTCAGCGAGGTCCTGCGGGGGCCATCGGTGCCCGAAGTGGTGATGTCAGCCATGGTTCCTGCGCCTCAATCGTAGATTTCACGATACTTGCGCACGATACGCAGGGCCAGCACGTTGATCCCGAGGGTCAGGATGAACAGCATCAGGCCGAGCGCGAAGGCGGCAAGGGTTTTCGGGTTGTCGAATGCGGTGTCGCCGATCAGCAGCGTCACGATCTGGACGGTGACGGTGGTGACGCTGTCGAGCGGGTTGATCGTCATCCGCGCGATCAGGCCTGCGGCCATCACCACGATCATCGTCTCGCCGATGGCACGGCTGACGGCCAGCAACACGCCGCCGACAATGCCGGGAATGGCGGCGGGAAACAGCACCTTGAGCATCGTTTCGCCCCGCGTCGCGCCAAGGGCAAGCGAGCCGTCGCGCAGGCTGCGCGGGACGGCGGTCAGCGCATCGTCGGCGAAGGAGGAGATGAACGGGATCAGCATGATGCCCATGACGCCCCCTGCGGCCAAAGCCGTGTTGGACGACACCGCGAAGCCAAGATCGGCCCCGGTGCCGCGCAGGGCGGGGGCGACGACAAGAACGGCGAAGAAGCCGTAGACCACCGTCGGGACCCCCGACAGGATTTCCAGCACCGGCTTGACCACCGCGCGCAAGGCATGCGGCGCGAATTCGTTGAGGTAGATTGCGGTCAGCAATCCGATGGGGGTGGCGATGAACATGGCGATCGTGGCGATCACGACGGTGCCGAGGATCACCGGCAGCCAGCCGAAGGCCCCGACGGCGGCGATCTGGTCCGCGCGGATCGGGATCTGCGGCTCCCAGCTTGTGCCGAACAGGAAGTCGGTGAAGGGCACCATCTCGAAGAAGCGATAGGCTTCGAAAACCAGCGCGAAGACGATCCCGATGGTGGTCAGGATGGCCACGAGCGAGCAGGAGATCATCAGACCCAGCACGATATGTTCGGCCGCCTGCCGGGCGCGAAATTCGGCCGCGACCTGGCGGCGCACCAGAAACAGGATGGCGGCGGAGAGAGCGGCGACAACGATGACCAGAAGGATATCGGCCGTGGCATAGAGCGTTGTGAGCCGCTCTGCGGCCGCAAGCTGCCAATCCGGCGGCGTGCCGAAGGTCTGGCCCCGGGTGATCGACTGGATCGTGGCAAGGATCAGGTCGACCTCGCCGCGCGGCAGCCCGGCGATTTCGGCATCCGGCAGGCCGCCGATGACCATGGCGTTGATCACGGGCGTCTTGAGGACGAGAAAAATGCAGATCAGGATGAACACCGGCACAAGCACGGCCAGCAAGGCGTAGAGCCCATGGAAATAGGCCAGCGAATGCGTTCTGGTACCGCCCGCCTGGATGGCCCTGGCCGCCGTTCGGTTGAGAACAAAGGCCGCGACTGCAAGGGCCGCAAGGATCAGGAACGCAAGAAGGGTCATCGGGATCGGGCCTGCTGTGTTCGGGTCAGATTGAGCAATGCGCCTGCCCGACACCGGGTCGGACAGGCGCAGATCACGGTCGCACCGATTACTCGGGGCGCGCCATCGGGGTCAGGGCCGCAACGGATGCCTGAACTTCGGCACGCAGGGCGTCGGGCAGCGGAACCATGCCACGCTCGGCCTGGTAACCGCCCGGTCCGATCGATTCTTCGGAGAGATACTCTTCGATGAACTCGGCCAGGTTCGGGATCACACCGACATGCGCGTTCTTGATGTAGAAGAACAGCGGACGCGAGATCGGGTATTCGCCCGATGCGATGGTCGCGGCCTCGGGGGCGACGCCATTGACCGTCACGGCCTTGAGGGTATCGAGGTTCTCGTACAGGAACGAGTAGCCGAAGATGCCCATGGCGTTTGCGTCGGAGTTCAGGCGCTGCACGATCAGGTTGTCGTTTTCACCGGCTTCGATGAACGGACCGTCGGTGCGCATGCGCGAGCAGTTTTCTTCGACCCAGTCACCGTCGAAACCGCCATCCGCCACGTAGGGCAGTTCCTCACAACCGGCGTGCATGGCCAGTTCGACGAAAGCGTCACGGGTGCCGGAGGTCGGCGGCGGCCCGAGGACCAGGATCTCGGTCGCGGGGAAGTCGGGGTTGATCTCGTCCCATGTGGTGTAGGGATTGTCGACCCATTCGCCGTTCACGGGAACCTGTGCGCCAAGCGCGAGGTAGATTTCGGTCAGCGTCAGATCCCATGCGAACTCGTTCTCGACGGAGATCGCGATGGACAGACCGTCGGAGCCGATCTGGGCTTCGGTGATCTCGGTCACGCCGTTTTCGGCGCAGAGATCGAATTCCGACTGCTTCATGGCGCGCGATGCGCCGGTCATGTCGGCATGGGCCACGCCAACGCCGCCGCAGAAGATCTGCATGCCGCCGCCGGTGCCGGTCGATTCGATGATGGGCGACGGAGCGCCGGTGTTGTTGGCGAACTGCTCGGCAGCGGCCTGGCTGTAGGGGAACACGGTGGAAGACCCGACGACGCGGATCTCCTCGCGGCCCTGGGCAAGGGCAGCCGTCGCGGAAACGGCAGCCAGTGCCAGAACCGAAACGCTTAGTTTTGCGAAAGACATAAGAGACTCTCTCCAGTTTGTTTTCAGACATCACGCACAGCGCTCTCAACCACTGTCCGCTCGGAGCGACAGGTAGGCTCCGTTCGCAATGCTTTTGTGACGTATGGGTAACGGTTTTATGACAGTCGCGGATGGCGTCGCGGATGGCGTCGCGGATAGCGTCGGGGATAGCGTCGGGGATGGCGTCGGGGAACGGGGCCGGACCGGACCGGTGGCGCGGTTTCAGACGGCCGGAAATTGCACGGAAAAGGTCGAGCCGCGGCCCTTTTCCGAGGTGATGCGCAAGCGCCCGCGATGGCGGTTCACGATATGCTTCACGATCGCCAATCCCAGCCCGGTTCCCCCCATCTCGCGGGAGCGGTGGGTGTCGACGCGGTAAAATCGCTCGGTCAGGCGGGGCAGGTGCAGACTGTCGATGCCTTCGCCCTGGTCGATCACGTCGACATCGAGGATCGGACCGCGCAAGAGCCCCCTGCCCTCGCCCCGGCTCAGGCGCAGGGTCACCGGCTTGTCGGGCCCGCCATATTTCAGCGCGTTCTCCGTCAGGTTCAGGAACACCTGCATCACCTGGTCGCGGTCGCCCTGGATCAGGGAGGGCAGTTCCTTCACGCTGTCGTCGCGGACCAGCGTCAGCGTGTTGCCGCGATCCTCGGCCCCCGGGCGCAGGGCGGCGAGGACGCTGCCCAGAAGCGCCTCGAGGTCGATCTGTTCGCTGGGGCGCATGCGTTCTTGCTGTTCCACGCGGCTGAGCGACAGGAGATCCGACACGAGGCGGTTCATCCGCCGCGCCTCGTCCTCCATGATGGCGAGGAACCGCTCCTGCGCCACCGGATCATTGCGGGCCGGGCCGCGCAGGGTTTCGATGAAGCCCAGCACCGCCGTCAGGGGCGTGCGCAATTCGTGGCTGACATTGGCGACGAAATCGCGGCGCATCTCCTCGGCCTCGCGCAGATGGGTGATATCGGTGAAATGCAGGATCATCGTGCGCTGGCCATACAACAGCAACGCCGTGATGCGGACCTTGTATTGCGTCACGCCCGCCTGTTCCGAGCGTTCGATCCGCGCATCGGCATGGGGCTCGCCCCGGAACACTGCGTCGATCCGGCTGACCAGCGCCGGCTGGCGCAGCGCCGCATCGTGGCTGCGCCCGACGATCCACGCCCCCAGCAGCGTCGTGGCGGCGGTATTGGCGTGCTGGATGGTGCCGTCCGCCGCGATATGGAGCATCGGGTCCGGCACGGCCTCGATCACGGTCTGGATCACGTCTTCGACCATCTGCGGTCCTGTCAGTTGCAGTTCGGGGGCAGCAAACATTGCCCATGCGCCGATTCTGCACATGGTGGCAACGGATGTGTGACAGGCAAGGTCGCAAAGGTTTCATTTGAAATCATGCGGGTTTCGGGTATCCTCGAAGGGCGCGGAACGGCTGTGCGCGAGCGCCGAACGGGGTGTGCGACGGGGCCGTGCCGCGACCGAGAGACCAGTATCACGGCGTGACGTACAATGGCCCACCATGACACCTGATCTGCCATCCCGCCCCATGCCCGACGCGCTTCTTTGGCCCGCGCTGGTCAACCTGCTGGCGCCACCCCCCACCGCCCAGATCCTGACCGTCGCCCTGTCGCGCAACGAGGTGAACGCCCTGCCCCGGCATGTCCGCGCCCCGGGCGCGAGCCTGCGCAGCACGCGGTTTTCACAACTTCGCCGAGCCGATCTGCGCGGCGCGCAGGCGCCCTCGCTGGTCCTGTCGCCGCTGGTTCGGCCGGGGTTCGATTCGATGGACCTTCTGACCACCCTTCGCGAGGCCGGTTACGCCGGGCGCTACCTGGTTCTTGCCGTCCCGGTGCCGCATCTTGCCCTGATCCGGGCCGAGATGCAGGCCGTCGCCGGAGCCCTGAATGTCGATGTCATCGCGCTGGGAGCGGGATCGGTTCTGCACCTGGTATGAACCGGGCGCGCCGGAATGGGGACCGGTCTTGCGCGTCTCGGACAGGCGCACTCAAAAGATCAGAGCGGGCCACGGGACGGCGACTGAACGCGACACGCGCTAGACCTCCGCCAGGCCGGCCTCGAAATCCGCGATCAGCAGGGCCGGATCCTCGATCCCGACGGAGACCCGGAAGAAGCCGTCCGAAATGCCAAGCGCCGCGCGCCCTTCCCGCGTCAGGCCACGGTGGGAGGACGACGCCGGGTGGCTGAGCGTGGTGCCCACATCGCCAAGCGTCGGCGCGAACGGCAGATCGGGGGCGCCCTGCACGAGACGATCGGCGGCGGCCTCGGTCGTGTCGGCCAACTCGAAGCTCAGCATGTTGCCGAAAACGCCACCAAGCGTGGCCGCGATCTGTCGATGGTCCGGATGATCGGTGCGACCGGGGTAGAGCACGCGACCCACCTTGGGGTGCGCGGCCAGCCAATCGGCCAGCGTCGCCGCATTGGCCTGGGCGGCGTGGAAGCGCAGCGGGAAGGTATAAAGCCCCCGCTCCGCCAGCCAACAGTCCTGCGGTGCCGGCGTCATGCCGACGGTGACGGCGAAATCGTAGATCGCCTTCATCCGGGCCGGATCGCGCGCCGCGACATATCCCAGCGTGACATCGGAGTGCCCGGCGAGAAGCTTGGTCACGGAATGGATCACGAAATCCGCGCCCTCGACCAGCGGGCGATAGGCCATCGGCGTGGTGAAGGTGTTGTCGACGGCAAGCATGACGCCCGCCTCCTGCGCCAGTGCCACGATGCCCGCCATGTCGGCCACACGCAGGGTCGGGTTGGAGATCACCTCGACAAGGATCATCTTCGTTTCCGGCCGGATCGCGGCGCGCATCGCGGCCACATCGGTGGGATCGGCGACGCTGGTGGCGATGCCGAAGCGCGCGAGATCCTGGTGCATCAGCCGCAGGGAGCGCCCGTAAAGCTGGTTGCCGCCGACGATATGGTCGCCCGCCCCCAGCAGTCCCATGATCGTGGCGGAGACCGCCGCCATGCCCGAGCCGAGGATCATGCCGCCCTCCGCCGCCTCCAGCATGTCGATCTTGCGGGCCAGAAGCTCTGCGTTGGGGTGGCCTTCGCGGGCATAGGTATAGCCCTGCGCGCGGCCCTCGTACTGGGAATGCAGCATCTCGATCGACGGCGAGGCATAGACCACCGAAGGGTGGATCGGCGTCACGACCGGGCGGCTGACGCCCTCGCGGAGCGCCGCGCGGCGGACAAGCGTGGTCGGGCGATTGAGGCGGTCGGTCATGGTGTGGGGATCCCTGAAAGCGGTGTGACGCCCTCTCCTAGCAAACGGCGCATCGGCGTCAATGCGGGCCGTGCGCGCGGCACACGGATCGCGCGTTCGATATGTCGCCATCGGGTTCATTGACGCCTTCACGGGCTTGCATCGCCCGGCCGCCACGCGTGCCCCGCTACACCGGCGCGGACCGGAAAGCCGGGTCATCTTCGCGGCCCCGGACCCCGAATCCGGCAACCGGCAGACGCGGATGCAGCGTGTCATCGACGGCCGTGCCGGCGTGGGATCACTGCCACGGCAGGCCTTCGACGCGGCCGAAACCCAACCGTTTCCCCGATCCGACAGCGGGTCGGCCCATCCCGTCCCGGCCCGCGAAGAAGCCGCCGATGCCCCGGTTCATGGATATCCAGCGCGGCGGACCGGAGGCCGGTGCGACCCTTCGGCCTGTCGATCGGCGTGGCCGCGTGCCGTGAGGCCGGGCAAGGGCCGGGCACGGGCCGGGCACGGGCCGGGCAAGGGCCGGGCAAGGGCCGGGGTCCGGGCAATTTGGCCTCTGACCTCAAGGGCGCACGGTTCCGTCGCCCGTCACGAGATACTTGAACGAGGTCAGTTGCTCGGCCCCCACCGGACCGCGCGCATGCAATTTGCCGGTGGCGATCCCGATCTCGGCCCCCATCCCGAATTCCCCGCCATCGGCGAACTGGGTCGAGGCGTTCCACATCAGGATCGCGGAGTCGAGGCGCTGGAAAAAGCGCTGCGCCGCCGCCTCGTCCTCGGCGATGATGGCATCCGTGTGGTTGGAGCCGAACGTCCGGATATGGGCCAGCGCGCCGTCGATATCGTCGACCACGCGGGCGGCGATGATCATGTCGAGAAACTCGCGGCCCCAATCCGCGTCCTGCGCCGGCGTGACCCCTTCGATCGTCTGGAGCCGCGCATCGCCACGCACGTCCACGCCAGCATCGAGCAACGCGCGCACCACGCCCTGCCCTATGGTGTCGGCGATGTCGCGGTGGATCAGCAGGCATTCGGCCGAGCCGCAGATACCGGTGCGCCGGGTCTTGGCGTTCAGCACGACCTTCAGCGCCTTCTGTGCGTCGGCGCTGGCATCGAGGTAGATGTGGCAGATGCCTTCGAGATGCGCGAAGACCGGCACGCGCGCCTCGCGCTGGACCAACCCGACCAGCCCCTTGCCGCCCCGCGGGACGATGACGTCGATGCTGTCGGTCATGGTCAGCATCTCGCTGACGGCTGCCCGGTCGCGGGTCGGCACACGCTGGACGGCGTCCTCCGGCAGGCCCGCCGCCTGCAAGCCCGCCTTGAGGCACTGGACGAGGAGGCCCGAGGAATGGAAGCTTTCCGAACCGCCCCGCAGGATCACGGCATTGCCGGACTTCAGGCACAGCGCCCCGGCATCGGCGGTGACATTCGGGCGCGATTCGTAGATCACGCCGATCACGCCCAGAGGCGTGCGCACCCGCTGGATGTGCAGGCCCGAGGGCCGGTCCCATTCGGTCATCACCTGCCCGACGGGATCGGCCTGATCCGCCACGGCGCGCAGGCCGTCCACGATGGCGGCGATCCGGTCCGCGTTCAGCATCAATCGGTCCAGCAGGGCGGGCGACAGGCCCTTGTCGCGGCCATATGCCATATCCTCGACATTGGCGGCGATGATCTCGGGCGCGCGGTCGATGACAGCATCGGCGGCCGCATGGAGCGCGCGGGTCTTCGCCTCGGGCGCCGCGAAGGCCAGTTCGGCCGCCGCCGCCTTCGCGCGGGCGCCGATCTCGGCCATGAGGGCGGGAATGGTCTGGGTCAGGTCATTCATCGGACGGCTCCGGTCGGCGGGGCAACAGGCATGTGCGTTGCGTTTACCGAAAGATCGCGGCGCACGGAAGAGGCGGGGTCGGCAGGGGCAGGCGTCAGAGCGCCATGTCGTCACGATGCACCAGCGCGGCGCGGCCCGGATAGCCCAGGATCCCCTCGATCGCGTCGGAGCGATGGCCCGCGATCGCCCGCGCCTCCTCCCCGGTATAGCGGCTGAGGCCGATGCCGAGCGCCGTGCCGTCAGGGCCTTCCAGGCGCAGGGGATCGCCGCGCCCGAAACGGCCGGTGACGGTGGTGATGCCTGCGGGCAGCAGCGAGGAGCCGCGCGTCAGCGCCGCCGCCGCCCCGGCATCGAGGCGCAACGTGCCCTTCGGCTTCATGGCACCGATCCACGCCTTGCGGGCCTGTTGCGGCGTCAGCTTGGCGGTGAACCACGTGGCCCGCGCGCCGTGATCGAGCGCTTGCAATGGCCGGGGCACGGCCCCTTGCGTGATCGCCATGGCGCAGCCCGCCGCGGTTGCGGTGCGCGCGGCCAGCAGCTTGGTCTTCATGCCGCCCTTCGACAGGCCGGATCCGGCATCGCCCGCCATGGCCTCGATCTCGGCCGTGATGGCATCGAGCTGCGCGAAATGGCGCGCGGCGGGGTCGGTATTGGGGTTGGCGGTGTAGAATCCGTCCACATCGCTGAGCAGGACGCAGATATCGGCCCCCGACATCACGGCGACATGGGCGGCAAGACGATCATTGTCGCCATAGCGGATCTCGTCGGTGGCGATGGTGTCATTCTCGTTCACGATGGGCACCGCGCCGCGTGCCAGCAAGGCCGCGAAGGTGGCGCGGGTGTTGAGGTAGCGGCGGCGATCCGCGCTGTCGTCCAGCGTCAGCAGGATTTGCGCGGAGGTCAGGCCATGGGGCGCCAGCACCTCCTCGTAGGCACGGGCCAGCCGGATCTGGCCGACGGCGGCGGCGGCCTGGCTTTCGTCCAGCGACAACCTGCCATGGCCGAGGTCGAGCGCGCCGCGCCCAAGCGCGATGGCCCCGGACGAGACCAGGATGACGTCGGTTCCGGCCTGCTTCAGGGCCGCCACGTCCTGCGCCAGACCGTGCAGCCATTCGGCACGCAACGCGCCGGTTGTGCTGTCCACCAGAAGGGAAGATCCGATCTTGACGACGACGCGCCCGGCCCCGGCAAGGCGCGGAGCCGTGGAGCGCGCGTCCATGCCGGAGGTCAGGGTCGCCATTCGTCCGGCTCCTCGACCGCATCGCGGGCGGCACGGCGGTCGGCATCGACGCGGGCGCGCAACACGCGCAGCACCTCCAGCAGGCCGGTGCGGGCAACGCCGGACATCTCCATCACCGGGCCGGCCACGGCTTCCAGCGCGGCGCGCTTCTCGGCGATCTCTTCCGCGCTCAGGGCGTCGATCTTGTTGAGCACGGTGATGCGGGGCTTGTCGGCAAGCTCTCCCCCGTAGGCCTCCAGCTCCGTGATGATGGTCCTGTAATCCGCCGCCACATCCTGCGCAGTGCCGTCGATCAGGTGCAAGAGCGCCGCACAGCGCTCCACATGGCCAAGGAACAGGTCGCCAAGGCCCCTGCCCTCGCTGGCGCCCTCGATCAGTCCGGGAATGTCGGCCACGACGAACTCGGCCCCGTCGACACCGACGACGCCGAGATTGGGGTGCAACGTGGTGAACGGGTAATCCGCGATCTTGGGCCGCGCGTTCGAGGTCGCGGCAAGAAAGGTCGACTTGCCCGCATTGGGCAGGCCCAGAAGCCCCACATCGGCAATCAGCTTCAGGCGCAGCCAGATCGTGCGCTCCACCCCTTCCTGCCCCGGATTGGCGCGGCGCGGGGCCTGGTTGGTGGCGGATTTGAAATGCAGGTTGCCGAAGCCGCCATTGCCGCCCTTGGCGATGCAGAGGCGCTGCCCCAGCATGTCGAGATCGGCGATCAGCGTTTCCTGATCCTCTTCCAGGATCTCGGTCCCGGCGGGCACGCGCAGCACGATGTCGTCGCCATCCTTGCCGGTGCGCTGCTTGCCCATGCCGGGTTGGCCGCTCTTGGCGAAGAAGTGCTGCTGGTAGCGGAAATCGATCAGCGTGTTCAGCCCGTCCACGACCTCCACCCAGACATCGCCGCCGCGTCCACCATCGCCACCATCTGGGCCGCCATATTCCTGGAACTTTTCCCGCCGGAACGACACCGCGCCGCCGCCACCGCCGCCCGAGCGGATGTAGACCTTCGCCAGATCAAGGAATTTCATGGCTCACCGCGACCGCTGTCGCGCCCCCTTCATCTATCCAAAAATACTCCGGGGAGCGCGAGGGGCTGGCCCCTCGCTCCGGCCATGTGTCTCTTACGCCAAACGCTTGAGGTAAGTCCATGTGGCCACCTTCGCCCCGCGCGCGACGGAAAACGCCTCCGCATCGCCGAGGTAATCGAAGCCCGCGTTGGTCAGCACCCGGGCCGAGCCGGGATTGTCCTGGAACACGGAGGCGAAGATCGTCTGGTTGTCCATCGGGTTCGCATCGACCAGCGCCTGCACCGCTTCGGACGCGAAGCCGGTGTTCCACAGGGCGGGCGCGACCCAGTAACCGATCTCGGACTGGTTGCGATCCATCTGGTCGAGCGTGATGAGGCCGAGGAACTCGGACCCGCCAAAGGCGGTCGCGTCCATCACCCATGCCTGACAGGCCCGGCCGGGCTTGAGGAAGTTCCCGATATAGTTCTCGGCCGCACCGGGCGGCAGCGGATGGGGGATGGAGGTGGTCATGCCCGCGACGCGCTTGTCGGCGTGATACATCTGCAATCGGCCCGCATCGGAGGTGCGCAGCGGCCGCAAGACCATGCGCGGCGCCTCGATCACCGCCTGGGGGCGTATCGTGTCCTGCTTCATATCCCGGTCCTCCTCCGAACCGATCCTCTCGCCACCCTCTTCCTTTTAGGTAGGCGCAGGCGCCTTCTGGCACAAGACGATGAACCAATTGCGAATTTACACAAATGCGCGAACAGGATGCCAAATCGCACGTCAGGGCGAACCGGGTTCCAAATCGCACGTCAGGGCGAACAAAATGCGAGGGGCCGGCGAAAACGCCGGCCCCTCGAATGTCGAACCCTTGGGACGGGCGCTTACTCGGCGGCCTCGGCGGCCGGAAGCACGGAAATGAAGGTGCGGCCCTTGAAGCCCTTGCGGAAGGTCACCTGGCCCTCTTCGGTCGCGAAGATCGTGTGATCCTTGCCTTCGCCGACGCCTTCGCCCGGCCACCACTTGTTACCGCGCTGGCGGGCGATGATGTGGCCCGGAACCACGGCCTCGCCACCGAACTTCTTGATGCCAAGACGGCGGCCCGCGCTGTCGCGGCCGTTGCGAGAGCTACCACCTGCTTTTTTGTGTGCCATGGTCTGTTACTCCTGTTCAGCGGCAAACGCGGTGGCTTGCTCGATCCAGTTGTCGCGCTCGATGCGGCCCTTGAACGACAGCTTGTCGTCCATGTAGGCGATCTCTTCCGGTCCCCATGCCATGATCTGGTCGAAATGGAAAACGCCGTTCTCGTGCAGCAGGCCTTCCAGCTTCGGGCCGACGCCCGAAATCTTCTTCAGGTCGTCGGGCTGACCGCCACGGGCCTCCGTCAGGAGGTTGGCAGGCCGGGTACCCTGGGGCGCTTCGGCGGCGGGCGTTGCGGCTGCATTCGCCGCCTTGGCTTTGGGGGCGGAGGCCTTCTTCACCGGTGCGGCGGGTGCCGCGGATTTCGGGGCGGAACCGGCCCCCATCGCGGCTTTCACACCGGTCTTGTCGCCGCCCGAGGCGAGGATGTCCGTCACCTCGATCAGCGTCAGCTTCTGACGGTGACCTTTGGTGCGCTGGGACGAATGCTTGCGGCGGCGCTTCACGAAGTGAATGAGCTTCTCGCCCTTCACCTGTTCGATCACGTTGGCCTGCACGGCCGCGCCCGAAACCAGCGGGGCGCCGATGGTGGCGGTTTCGCCCCCAAGCATCAGGATATCGTTGAACTGGACGGTCTCACCGGCCTCTGCCGCAAGCAATTCGACACGCAGCTTGTCGCCGGCGTGAACCTTGTATTGCTTGCCGCCTGTCTTGATGACAGCGAACATTGTCGTTTCCTTTGTCTACGCGCCCTGTGGCCCCGCGATCGCGGCGTTGTCGGAGCGGCATCGCAGCCTGTCTCCGCCTCGGACAGCGCGCCCTGTCGGGCGTCATGTCATGGCTCCGCCGGGTCGAAGCCCGCCAGAGCGCGCCGTATCGTCCATGGCGACTGGTTTGTCAACTGCTTCCGGGCAACGCATCAACGGCGTCCGCGCGGGCCGCGCCGATGTCTCCGCGCCCGGATCGCGACTGCCACGCATCGCCCCTTGCGCGGCCAACCACTTGCCGGTATGCCGCGCCCCACGATCAATCCACCAGTCACGGAGAGGTGCCGGAGTGGTCGAACGGGACGGTTTCGAAAACCGTTGAGCTCGAAAGGGTTCCCAGGGTTCGAATCCCTGTCTCTCCGCCACTCTGGGCGCACGGTGACCCGTTCCGATACAGTGTTGGCGCTACAACAGCCGGCGGTCCCGTGCTGACGGCCGGTCGCGGTCCG
>CAZTUG010000086.1:0-13369 GCA_964615955.1 uncultured Roseicyclus sp. | reverse complement strand
AGGATGATCGCGGGGCGCTGGGTTTCCTCGATCACCTTGGCCATGGTGAAGGTCTTGCCGGTGCCGGTCGCGCCCAGAAGCACCTGGTCCTGTTCGCCGTCGCGCACGCCCTGGGACAACTCCTTGATCGCCTTGGGCTGGTCGCCTGCCGGCTCGAACTCGGAATGCATCACGAAGCGTCGGCCACCCTCCATCTTCAGATGGGCGCGCAGGGCATCGCCCGCGCCTCCAAGCGGCGCGGTGGCGACATCGCGGCCCGTCACGGGCATCTGGGTGGGAGAGTTGTTGTGCATGTCGAACGGATCCTCTGGCGCAGTCCATAGAATGGAGCCTTCGGCGTCCGCTGCAAGGGGGGCTGCTGTCAGTTGGTGACAGGACGCTGTCAGCAGAGCGGCAGGCAGCACCGGGGCCGGGGTCGGGGCAGGATTAACCCATGTGCAAGGAACATGCACCGAATTGTTAAGGAAATAAGGGGATTTTGATGGTCTATTCCTTTGCCTCGGCCGCGATCAAGGCGTAGACCGATCAGGCAAGCAGCAGAAGCGGTTGCCGGCCCAGGCCGAACCCACCCACCCCTCGCTCCCTCGGCCCGGGCTGGCAACCAGTTTCTCCCCCCTCCGCCCGGCAAGCGCGCCGCAGGCGGTTTTTTTGTGCCCGGGACTGTTGATGGGGGGCGGGTGTCGTCAGGCGGTCCCGTATCCTGTCGCGCAAACGCAACCCGCCTCCAGACGCAGACCGCCCGCAGGCACGAAGCCTCCGGGCGGTTCGGACAACAGCCATCCCCATTGCGCAGACCGGCGGGGGCGGGCGCGAAGGCTACTTCTTGCGCTTGGACGTCTTCTTGGCCGCGGCTTTCTTGTCGGCCTTCTTCTTGCCAGCCTTCTTTTTTGCAGCGGCCTTCTTGTCGGCGGCCTTCTTGTCCGCCGTCTTCTTGCCGGTGGCCTTCTTGGCGGCCTTCGCCTTGTCGGCCTTCTTCTTGTCTGACTTCTTCTTGTCGGCCTTTGCCTTCGCGGCCTTCTTCTTCGATGGCGCTGTCGCGGCGGCATTGTCGGCCCCGGCGACCTCCGCCAAGACGGGGATGGCGGCGGGGGCGGAAAGCTCCCCATCGCGCGGCGTCGCGGCATCCACGGGCGCTGCATCCTCCGGCTCCGGCGAAGCGGGCGACACGGCGCGGTCCGCCGCCACCTTGCGCGGGCGGCGGGTTGGGACTGTGGCCGGGCCGCCCGTGGCGGCGGCCTTCCAAACGGCCACGCGGGTCGCCGTGACGCCCGGAATACCCGTCAGCATGTCCATATCCGCGCCGATCAGCGCAGCGGGGTCGGCAATGCCGACCGCTTCAAGCCGGGCTGCCAGGGCCGGACCAATGCCCGGAATGTCTGTAAGTTTGGTCATGTTCTCTTCTCGCTCTCCGGCGTTCGGCTCATGCCGCCTTCTTCAGAGCGGATTTTGCCGCCTTCAGTTTCTTTTGCTGGCGCGCAACCTTCGCCTTGCGATGCTTCACTTCGGTTTTCAGCGCCTTGATCCTGGATTTCCTGGCCATGGTTTTCGATCCTCTCTCTTGATCGGTCCGGTCAACCGGACCCGTGATGGTTGAGGAACTCGCGGATGAACCGCCGGATTTCCCGGGCGGCACTGGTGTCGAGCGCGTCGCACAAGTCGACGAATTTCTCCCGCTCGTCCTTCGATATGCGAATGACAAGCTGGCCGTCCTTCTGCCGTTTCTTGGGTTTCTCGGATTTCGCCAAACCGCGGGTTCCTTCAGTATCGGATTATGTTACGCTATGAACTATACAATGTATATACATTTCTGTCGCGTGGCGGTGCTGCGGCTGCGGCGATGGCCGCACCGCCCGGCAACCGGATCGCTTCCCGATCCTGCGACGCCTTTCCCCGTTGCCAAGCCGCCGCCGTTTTCCCATAACTGGCGCTCGAACGACCTCGGAGGCCGCCACCCATGTCCGCCCGCATCTACAAGCCCGCGAAATCCGCCATGTCCTCGGGCACGGCCAAGACCCGCGACTGGGTGTTGGAATTCGATCCGGCCAAGGCGCGCCGCATCGACCCGTTGATGGGCTGGACCTCTTCGTCGGACATGGACAGCCAGGTGCATCTGCGGTTCGACAGTCTGGAGGCGGCGAAGGACTACGCCAAGGATCACGGCATCGACGCCATCGTGACGCAGCCCAAGACCCGCAAGCCCAACATCCGCGCCGGTGGCTATGGCGAGAATTTCGCCACCAACCGCAGGGGTGCCTGGACCCATTGAGGCGCAGGTCGATGGCCATGCAGACCCTCTCGATCCGCCGCGCCGATCCCTCCGCCCCCGATATCGCCGCGATCATCGCGGCCCATCTCGCGCATTCCGCCGCCACCACGCCCGCCGCCTCGATCCATGCCATGGACGTGGAGCAGATGGCCGCGCAACCCGACCTCTTGTTCTGGGCGATCTACGACGGCGACACGGCGCTGGGATGCGGCGCGCTCAAGCCGCTGGGCGATGGTCTGGTCGAGGTCAAGTCGGTCCATGTGCTTGCTGCCGCGCGGGGCCGGGGTCTGGCGCGCCGGATGATGGAGCATCTGGAGGCAGAGGCCCGGCAGATGGGCTACGCGGCGATGGTGCTGGAAACCGGCTCCGACCGGCTGACGGGGTTCGAGGCGGCCCGCGCGCTCTACGAGCGGTTGGGCTACCGCTCTTGCGGCGTCCTGCCCGGCTATGCCCCCGACCCGCTGAGCGCCTTCCTGCGGCGCGACCTGTGACCGGTGCGGCACGGGCGTATGCACAGGCTGTGTACAGGGTGTGCACGGGTTGTGCGCGCCCTTCTGGCGATGGACGCCCCGCGCCCAAGCCGCTAAGACCTGCATCCATGCGGGCCCATAGCTCAACCGGATAGAGCAGCCGACTTCTAATCGGCAGGTTGAGGGTTCGAGTCCTTCTGGGCCCGCCAATTCTCGCGAATCGGGTGATCTCGCTGCGGTGCGGAAACGGCCCCGGAACACGTTCGCGCCCGCCGACAACCCGAAATCTTGCATTGAAACAGGCCTTTGGCCACCCCAGAGACCCGAAATCGGTGGCTTTGGAGTGTTCACTCGGGCGTGTTCTGCCTATAGTGTGACCGACAACGATGCTGCCGTGCCACTCACGATGGATGGGGATGATCTATGATACGCTCCGAACTGATTCAGAAGCTGTCCGACGAGAATCCGCATCTCTACCAGCGCGATGTCGAACGGATCGTCAACGCGATCTTCGAAGAGATCATCGACGCCCTCGCAACGGGAAACCGCGTTGAATTACGTGGGTTCGGCGCGTTCTCGGTGAAGCAGCGCGATGCGCGGATCGGTCGAAACCCGCGGACAGGCGAAAGCGTTTCGGTCGAGGAAAAGCATGTGCCTTTCTTCAAGTCCGGGAAGCTGCTACGCGACAGGCTGAATGGTCACGACAGCTAGGTTTGACGGTCATCGGCGGGCGCTCCCGCAGGGGCCGGACGGTCTCGGGAGGGAACGATGAAAGTTCTTCGGTTTTTCAAGATCCTGTTTCTGGCGCTGGTGGCGATGGCCCTTGTGCTGTTGTTCTTCGCCAATAATGATCCAGTGACGTTGCACCTGCTGCCCGACGGCATGGCGACGGCGTTCGGGCTGAACAACGCCTACACGATTTCGCTGTTCTTCGTCGTGGTCGGCGCGCTTCTGGTCGGGATCGTGGTCGGCTTCTTCTGGGAATGGCTACGCGAACATCGCCACCGGGCAGAAGCCAAGACCCAGCGCCGCGAAGCGACGCGCTTGCGCCAAGAGGTGGCCGCAGCCAAGGGGCGCTCCAGCGACAACCAGGACGAGATCCTGGCGCTTCTGGATGACGCCGGACCCGCCCGTTAGCCCATGGCCGAGATCGCCATCAAGTTCTGCGGGCTGAGCCGATCCGAAGATGTGGCGGCCGCGGTCGCGGCGGGCGCGCGCTATGTCGGGTTCGTCTTCTTCGCGAAGTCCCCGCGCAACGTGTCCGTCGAGCAGGCCCGTGCCCTTGCCCTTGAGGTGCCCGCCGGGGTGGCGAAGGTGGCACTGGTGGTGGATGCCGATGACACGACGCTGGACGTCATCGTGGACCGGGTGCCCTTGGACATGTTGCAGCTTCATGGCGAGGAGAGCCCCGAGCGCGTGGCCGAGCTTCGGGCGCGGTATGGTTTGCCGGTGATGAAAGCCATCGGCGTGGCTGGCAAAGCGGACCTTGCCGCAATAGACCTCTATGCAACCGTGGCCGATCAGTTGCTGATCGACGCAAGGAAACCAGAAGGGGCCGACCGGCCCGGTGGCAACGGCATGGCCTTCGACTGGGGGCTTCTGGCGGGCCGAAAGTACTGGACGGTGCCGTGGATGCTGGCCGGTGGCCTGACGCAGGACAATGTCGCCGAGGCGGTGCGACTGACCGGCGCCCGGCAAGTGGATTTGAGCTCGGCGGTGGAAAGCGCGCCGGGCGTGAAGGATGCCGGAAGGATGGCCGCTTTCGCGATGGCGTTGCGCCCGTGATGGATGTCGCCGCGCTGCGCGCGTCGACCGGGCGGGGGGCTTTGCCCCCCGAACCCCCCAGAGTATTTCTGGAAAGATGAAAGGGCGAAGGTCCCGATAGACAGGAGCGAAGGCATGCCGGACGATATTCTCAACAGCTTCATGACGGGCCCCGACGAGAAGGGCCGGTTCGGTGATTTTGGCGGGCGCTTCGTGTCCGAGACGCTGATGCCGTTGATCCTCGAATTGGAGCAACAATATGAGCACGCCAAGACCGATGAGAGTTTCTGGGCCGAGATGCAGGACCTCTGGACCAACTATGTGGGCCGTCCCAGCCCGCTCTATCTTGCCGAGCGGCTGACGGAGCGGCTTGGAGGCGCGAAGATCTACCTCAAGCGGGACGAATTGAACCATACCGGCGCGCACAAGATCAACAATGTGCTGGGGCAGATCATCCTGGCGCGGCGCATGGGCAAGACGCGGATCATCGCGGAGACGGGTGCGGGCCAGCATGGTGTGGCGACAGCGACGGTCTGCGCCAAGTTCGGGCTGAAATGCGTCGTCTACATGGGGGCCACGGATGTGGAGCGGCAGGCGCCCAACGTGTTTCGGATGAAGCTTCTGGGGGCCGAAGTGGTGCCGGTGACCAGCGGACGCGGCACCTTGAAGGATGCGATGAACGACGCGTTGCGCGATTGGGTAACGAATGTGCGCGACACGTTCTATTGCATCGGCACAGTGGCTGGCCCGCACCCCTATCCGGCGATGGTGCGCGATTTCCAGGCGATCATCGGCAAGGAAGCGAAAGAACAGATGATGGCCGCAGAGGGGCGTCTGCCCGACACGCTGATTGCCGCCATTGGCGGCGGATCCAATGCGATGGGGTTGTTCTATCCGTTCCTCGACGACACGGACGTCGCGATCATCGGGGTCGAAGCCGGGGGCAAGGGTGTCAATGCGAAGATGGAGCATTGCGCGTCCCTGACCGGTGGCCGACCGGGCGTGTTGCATGGCAACCGGACCTACCTGCTGCAAGACGAGGACGGGCAGATCCTGGAGGGGCATTCAATTTCGGCCGGTCTCGACTATCCCGGGATCGGGCCGGAACACGCGTGGCTGCACGACATCGGGCGGGCGCAATATGTGTCCATCACTGACCGCGAGGCCTTGGATGCCTTCCAGCTATCGTGTGAGACCGAGGGGATCATTCCGGCGCTGGAGCCGTCGCATGCCCTGGCCCATGTGGCCAAGATCGCGGGCGACCTGCCGCGCGATCACATCATCTGCATGAACATGTGCGGGCGCGGCGACAAGGACATCTTCACGGTCGCGCGCGCCTTGGGCTGGGACATGGTCGGGGCCTGAGGCGCGGGGCAGGTTCGGCGCCCGTCGACAATGCCCGATGCCCCGCCCGACCAAGCACTTGACCGGAGCGGCCGCCCATGCGGGCTGGCAAGACGCCGTCGTGACATCGGCGCGATGACGCAGGGTGCGGCCCCGGCCGGAACTCTCGGGTGCGCGCTGCCACAAATACTCGCCACGTCGAACCCGTTCAAACCAAGTCCGCAAATTGCTCCGATCTATGGTAGACATCTGATGTGGCCTTGCACGCTCGGGAGGATTGGCGTTTGGAACATCACGCGGCGTGTTGCTGCGGGACTGTGACACTCGTCGCGATGGGCGATCCGGCAATCCAGTGTTTCTGCCATTGCACGAGTTGCCGACGTTGGTCCGGTCAACCGGTCACCGCATGTATCCTGTGGCCTGAGGACCGCGTGGAGGTCCTGAACGGCAAAGAGAAACTTCACCGATTCTCGATTTCTGGCCATCCGGAGGGTGGCAAGTTCAGTTGTCAGGTTTGTGGAGGCGCGGTCTGCACCTTTCTTCCAGGCGCAAGGCTCTATGACATCTTTGGCGGTGTCCTGACCGACTTCGAATTTCGACCGACACTTCACATCAACTATGGTGAACGCTTGATATCAATTACAATGCCTTGGACGATTTCCCGATCCTGATCCGCGGTGGCAACGGCAGTCGCTAGAACACGTTGCGCATAAGTGGGGAACGGTTTTGCGCGTCTTGGACGTGCGGTATCAAACGGTCAGAGCGGGTCGCGTGACTGCGACTGAACGCGACACGCTCTAATCGCCCGAGTCCAGTGCGTGGTCTTCAAGCAAGCCAAGCGGCACGATGTCCAGCGCGCGCTTGTGGGTGGCGTGGAGGTTGACCATCGGAGCCGCGCCGTCCTCTGCCGCCTGCATCCAGCGCGATGCGCAGACGCACCAAGCATCGCCCGGTTTCAGCCCTGCGAAGCCGAATTCCGGGCGTGGGGTGCTGAGGTCGTTGCCGACATACTTGGAGAAAGCGAGGAATTCCGCTGTCATCACGCAGCATATGGTGTGCGAACCGCGATCCTCGGCGCAGGTTTCGCAGGAACCGTCCCGGAAGAAGCCTGTGGTGGGATCGGTCGAGCAGATGGCCAGCGCCTCGTCGAAAACGTTGAGGGAGGGGTCTTTCCTGATAGCCATGATCCGGCTCCTCTGTGCGCGGTCGTCGGGTTTGATCCTCACGTGCCTACCTGAAAGTCGACGGTGGAAGAAGGGCCATTGCGCCAATCGATCCATGCGCCATGGAAATCGACGCGGGCAAGGGTGCGAGTGACGGGCGCCGATCCTGCCCAGAGCATGGCTGCAAGGCCTGCGCCGGGGCTGGCATCATCCGCCTCCATCGCGAGATGAAGCAACGGCGTCTCGCGCGTCGCTCTGGACCCGGTGGCGGACAGGGTCGAGGCGAGGGCATCACGGGTCGCATCCGGAAAATACTGCGCCGCGATCGTGGTGTAGACCACATGCAGACCCCGCCATGGTTGCGCCAGTCGTCGAGCGAGCCATGGTGCAGCATCGCCTGCGTCCACGGTCGTATCCGTCAGGGCGATGGCAGCGCGCGTGCGGGCCATGCGCTCGGGCTGGTCGGGCCAGATGTAGGCTTGCAGGCGCAGGGCATCTTCGGGGTGGCGCGGGTTCAGTGGCGCGCGGTCCACCCCGGCTCGGTCCGCGACGGAAATGGGATGCGCCTTTGGCTTCGGTCCGCGCCATTCGGGCGCAAGCTGAACCGGGCTGTCCAGCGCGCCGTGCCGCCCCCGACCCACCGTCATGGCCAAGCGA
Source organism: uncultured Roseicyclus sp. (assembly GCA_964615955.1). GTDB lineage: Bacteria > Pseudomonadota > Alphaproteobacteria > Rhodobacterales > Rhodobacteraceae > Gymnodinialimonas. The sequence goes on along the minus strand of CAZTUG010000086.1, from coordinate 5,705 downwards.
TCCAGGGACAGGTTGAGGCCGGCGCTGGCACCCAGTTCCGAAAGGACAACCGGGTGCTGCCCGACACGTTCCAACGCCCACCAGATGCCTGCGATCACGGCTGCCGCGCGGCGCACTTCGTTTGTCTGGGGGGCACGGTCGAGCCACGTCATGATGCGCCTCTCATGCGTCTTCAGCGCGACGGATACGGCCGCCCAAAGCGTCTCATCCGGTACCGAATGCGGCGGATAGGCCGCGACAAGGCCCGCATCGCTGCCGTCCAGCACCAAGCCGTGCAAGGCGCCCGCCAGCCGCAAGGGGACCGATTGCGCTGCGGCGCTGACGTCGCCTTCCCACGCAAGGCATCTGGCGCCGATGGCGGTGGAGGCATCGATCCGCGCGCCGATCAGCGGCATCAGCCGCGCCATGAAGGGCGAGCCAAGGGCAGCGCCGACCTCGCCCTGCCGGGCAAAGGCGGCGCGCAAGCGGTCGCTCACCGGAACCTGTCCGCCAGACGCTGCAGGGCCGTGCGGGTGTCCGGCTTGGGATCCGGCGCTGGCTCGGTAGCCGGGTTTGGCGTCCGGTCCGAATCGGGCTGAGGGGCAGCACTTGCCTTCGGGGCGGAGGAGGAGGACCGGGGCGGAGCGACCCGCAGCGCTACGGCATTGAGGAACTTGCCGCTGTCGCCCTGCGCCAGATGCACCGCACCGTCGGACACGCCGCGCAGCACATCGTCGAGCCAATCCGCCTCGGACTTGGAGAAATCGCTGAGCACGTAGCCCGGCACGCGATCCTTGTGGCCGGGGTGCCCGACGCCCATCCGCACGCGGTCGTAATGCGGGCCGACATGCTGATGGATCGAGCGCAAGCCATTGTGTCCCGCATGCCCGCCACCGGCCTTCACACGGACCTTGGCGGGGGCAAGGTCGATCTCGTCATGCCAGACGGTGACATCGGTGCTGTCGAGCTTGTAGAAGCGCATCGCCTCGCCAACCGATTGGCCGGAGAGGTTCATGAAGGTCTCGGGGCGCAGCAGGATGATCTTTTCGCCACCAAGCGTGCCGTCGCAGATTGTGCCCTGAAATTTCGCGCGCCACGGGCTGAAGCCGTGATCCTGCGCGATCCGTTCCACCGCCATCCAGCCGATGTTGTGGCGATTGGTGGTGTATTTCGCGCCGGGATTGCCCAAACCCACCCATAGCTGCATGGCTGCTGTCTCCTGCCTTCACCTGGATCCGAGGTATGAGCTACCTGATATGGGTCCAATCGGCGTTTGCCAAGGCGCGCGGAGGCATGGCAGGTTTGGCGGGGAAGGGGAAAGCCATGGATGATCCGCCGGAGACGATGCGCGCGCTGGTCCTGCACGGTCCGGGAGAGGACTTGCGGTTGGAAGAGATCCCGCGCCCCCGCCCCGGACCGGGGGAGGTTCTGGTGCGCATAGCGGCGTCACCCATCAACCCGTCCGATCTGGCGATGCTTGCGGGCGAGTACGGGCTTGGCTGGCCCTATCCGCTGGTGCCGGGGCTGGAAGGCTCGGGCCAGGTGGTCGCGGCGGGAAGCGGGCTTTTCGGGCGGTTCCTGATGGGCCGCAAGGTGGCGCTGGCGGCGGACAAGCAGGGGCTTTGGGCGGAATATGCGGCGGTGAAGGCCGGGCGCGTGATACCGTTGCCGCAGGACCTGCCGCTGGGTGCCGCGGCGGGATCCTTCGTGAACCCGCTGACGGCGATCGCCTTGGTCAGCGAGGTTCGGCGCGCCCGGCAATGGTCGGCCATCTCTACCGCTGCGGGGGGCGCATTGGGGGCGATGATCCGTCGGCGCGCGAAAGAGCAGGGGGTCAAGATCATCAACATCGTCCGGCGGGACGAGCAGGTTGCCGCGTTGCAGGACGAGGGTGCGCGCTTCGTGCTGAACGAGACCGCGCCGGACTTCGATGCAAAGCTGGCCGCGCTGTGCAAGGACTTGCGGTGCCGGATGGCGTTCGATGCCGTGGGTGGCCAGACGACCTTCCGTCTGGGTCAGGCACTGCGTGATGGCGGGCAGATTCTCGTCTATGGCGGTTTGTCCGGTCAGCCCGCGACGATCCATCCCGGCGGCATGATCTTCAAGGGACTGACGGTGCGGGGGTTCTGGTTGTCCAGATGGCTTGCAGGCAAATCAGCGCCAAAGATGCTGCTGATGGCGCGCGAGGTGACGAAGGGCTTGCAAGGCGGATTCGCGGAAACCAAAGTGGCGCGCGTGGTGCCGCTGGACGCCGGGGCGCAGGCCCCCGACGCCTATGCCGCGGCCATGAGCAGCGGGAAGATCCTGATCTCGACCGGGGCGTATCCGTTGGAGGCGGCTTAGGCGCCGTCACTTCGCCCGAATTCCCTCTTACCGCCCGCGACATGGACGACATGACCCACTCCAGCGCCCCTGACATGGTCTACCGGCTCAACGGGGTCGAACTCGGGTTGCCGCCGGGGCTTGCCAATGATGCGATCATCGAGAAACTGGCCGACGGCAGCTACGAGGCGGACGAGGCGCGGGCGGTCGATCGCTGCGTGCGGCCCGGCTTGCGCGTGTTGGAGCTTGGCGCGGGCCTTGGCTATGTCGGCACGCTGGCGGCGCTGCGGACCCAGCCGGAGAACGTGTTCTCGATAGAAGCCAATCCAGACCTGCTGCCGGTGATCCGCGCCAACCACGCCCGCAACGGGGTGTCCGATGTCAGCCTGATGCACGGGGCCGTCGTGGGTCATGCGGCCGAGGGGGAGGCGGCGCAATTCCACATCGCGGCCGGCTTTACCGGCTCGCGTCTGGGCGCGAAGGGCGGGCGGCAGGTGGAGGTGCCGCTCATCGGGTTCCATGACCTGCTCCGCGCGCATCGGCCCCATGTGGTCCTGATGGACGTCGAAGGGGCCGAGGCCGCCTATTTCGATCGCCCGTGGAAATGCCCGCTCCGCTTTTGCGTGATGGAAATCCACCCCAGGCAATACGGTGCTGATGTCGTCAAGCACATCATCGACCAGATGAGCGCGATGGACATGACCTATGATCCGGTCACGTCGCGCGGCAAGATCCTTGGGTTTCGCAAGGTCTGGGCCGAGGGCCACTGAAACCGCCTGCGGGCGATGGGCGCCCCCTGTGGCGGCGTTGCAGCGCATTTCCGACATATGGGCTGGCACACACGAAAAATGCCGCCGGACGATGTCAGGCGGCATTTCGTTCATGTGGCAGAGGATGGATCAATCCTCGGCTGCGACCACTTCTGCGTCAGCATCGGCGTCATCGTCGTCACTGCCCGCAGAGAGCAGGGCCGACGGCGCCGAGAGCGTCGCGATCGTGAAATCGCGGTCGATCGTGGCCGTCGCGCCAGCGGGCAGGGCCACGGAACTGATGGTGATGGTGTCACCGATCTGCGCCTCGCTCACGTCGATGGTGATGTGGTCGGGAATGTCGCCCGCCGTCACACGCAGTTCCACCTCGGGGCGCACCAGCGTCAGCGTGCCGCCCTTCTTGAGGCCCGGCGATACCTCTTCCCCGACGATTTCCACCGGAATGAAGAGCGAGACCTTCGACGTCCGGCGCAGACGCATCAGATCGACATGGGTCGGCAGATCCTTCACGACGTCGCGCTGCACGCTGCGGCAGATCACGCGAACGTCTTCCTCGCCCTCGACCTTGAGGTTGAACAGGGTCGACAGGAAGCGACCGTTCTTGAGGTTCTTGAGCAGGACATTGAAGGGGATCTGGATTGCCAGCGGGTCAGCGCCGCCGCCATACACGATACCGGGCACCATGCCGTCACGGCGTGCTTGACGGGCGGCCCCCTTGCCTGTCCCCGTCCGTGCCTCAGCGATAAGATCAGGTGTCTTACCAGCCATAGCTATTCTCCTAAGTTATGCGCCGCCTCCAAGGGTGTCGGTGCGCCACTGTTTGCAAGCCAGCCGCACAGGTCGAGCGCGACTGAAGCCGCGCGTATAGGCGAGCGGGGGGGAATTGAAAAGCCCCCTCTTGTCGGGCAGGCCGGGTCGTGCGATGGGCCTGCCCATGTCCGTCCTGACCGCCCTTGCCTTGTCCCGCCGACCGCTTGTCGCCTTCATGATCGTGGGGACATTCTGGGGCAGTTTCGCCGCGCAGGTGCCGGTGCTGAAGGCGGGGATTGGCGCGGATGACACGCTGTTCGGCCTGATCCTTCTGGGAACTTCCATCGGACTGGTCACGACGATGTGGTTGGCGCCGATCTTCGACCGCCGCTTCGGGGCGTGGTCGATGCCCTTGGCGGGGCTCTGCTTCGCGGCCGTGGCGCTGGGGCCGGCGCTGGCGGCGACGCCGCTGGCCTTCTTCTTCGCGATGGTGCTGGCCGGGTATTGTTCCGGTATGCTGGACGTGGTGATGAATGCCCGCGTGTCCGAGCTTGAGGCGCGCAACGGCCGGTCGTTGATGAATGCCAATCATGCAATGTTCTCAGTCGCTTATGCGATCAGCGCCGTTCTGACCGGGCTGGGGCGGGAGGTGGGTTTCGGCCCGGTGACAATCTTTTCGGTGGTGGCATTGGCCCTTGTCGCGATGTCGACGGTCCTGCGCATGGATGTCGAGCCGGTGGACGACGCCCTGCGCCGGGCCAACCGTTTCCCTTGGCCCACGGTAATCGTGTGCGGTGTCATCGTGCTGATCGCCTTCTTCGTCGAAGCGACGGTCGAAGCCTGGTCGGCGCTGCATGTGGAGCGAACGCTTGGCGGACGCGCCGCCGAGGGTGCGCTGGGGCCAGCGATCCTGGGGCTGACCATGGCCATCGGGCGCTTTTCCGGACAGGCGCTGACCGAACGGTTCTCGGAATATGCGATCATCGGGATCGGGACCGCGATGGCCAGTGCGGGCGCAGTGATCGCAGCCGCCGCACCGACGCCGTCGGTCGCCTATGTTGGTTTCGGCTGCATGGGGTTGGGGATCGCCGCCGTGGGGCCGGTCGGGCTTGCCATCGTGGGCAAGATGGTGCGCCCCGAACACCGAACGGCCGCCGTTGCGCGGGCGGCCGTGATCGGCTTCATGGGCTTCGTTCTGGCGCCGTCCTTGATGGGGTTCCTGTCGGGCGCGTTCGGATTGCGGATGGCCTTCGTGGCGGTGGCGTTCGTGGCATTGATCGCGCCGTTGCTTGCATTCCACCTGCGCGCCCACCGCGCGCGCTATGCCCAATCGGTCTGAAAGTCCTTTGACATCAAAAGGTTGTGGCGGCCCAGATCAGCCACCTTTCGTTCACCGCAGAGCGCCATGGAGGTGTCGAGTTCCTTGTGGATGACCTCCAGCGCTTTCGTCACCCCCGCCTGACCCATCGCGCCGAGGCCGTAGACATAGGCCCGCCCGATCATCGTGCCCGTCGCGCCCAGAGCCAGTGCTTTCAGCACGTCCTGACCCGAGCGGATGCCGCTGTCGAGATGCACCTCGATCTTGTCGCCGACAGCGTCCATGATGCGGGGCAGCATGCGGATGGAGGACAGCGCGCCATCGAGTTGCCGCCCGCCATGGTTGGACACGACGATGGCATCGGCTCCGACGCTAAGTGCCTGTTTCGCATCATCTTCGTCGAGAATTCCCTTGAGGATGACGGGACCGTCCCACCATGATCGGAACTGCTTGATCCGGGCCCAGTCGAGGCTTTGGTCGAAGGCTTCCGCCGTCCACGACGATAGCGATCCGGGGTCGGTGACCCCCTTGGCATGGCCCACGATATTGCCGAAGAAGCGACGTTT
>CAZTUG010000085.1:0-13965 GCA_964615955.1 uncultured Roseicyclus sp. | reverse complement strand
CCACCGGGCGGCCAAAGGGCGTGGTCTATCACCACCGGGGCGCCTACCTGATCACGCTCGGCACGCCGATCTCTTGGCGGATGGTGCTCTATCCCAGATACCTGACCATCGTGCCCCTGTTCCATTGCAACAACTGGTGCCATGTCTGGACGATGCCCGCGCTTGGCGGCACCACCGTGTGCTGCCGCGACATCACCGCCAAGGCGATCTACGACGCCATCGCCGATGAAGGCGTGACGCATTTCGGCGGTGCGCCCATCGTGCTGAACATGCTGGTAAACGCGAAACCGGCCGACCGGCGGAAGTTTCCGCAGACGGTCGAGGTCTTCACCGCAGGCGCGCCGCCCGCCGCAGCGACCTTGGCGGCGATCGAAACGATGGGCTTCCACGTCACGCAGGTCTACGGGCTGACGGAGGTGTATGGCCCCGCCACCGAATGCACCTGGCAGGACCACATCTGGGGCGATCTGGAGGGCGACGCGCGCGCCGAGATCAAGGCGCGGCAGGGCGTCGCTTTCCCCAACATGGACCACATCACCGTGATGGACCCCGATACCATGGCCCAGATCCCGATGGACGGCACGGCAACGGGCGAGATCATGATGCGCGGCAATTCCACCATGAAAGGATACTACAAGAACCCGGACGCCACGGCCGAGGCCTTCGCGGGCGGCTATTTCCACACCGGCGATATCGCGGTCCAGCATCCCGACGGCTACATCCAGATCTCGGACCGAGCCAAGGACATCATCATCTCGGGCGGCGAGAACGTGTCCTCGGTCGAGGTGGAGGGGGTGCTGATGCGCCACCCCGCGGTTCTGCTCTGCGCCGTGGTGGCCAAGCCCGACGAGACATGGGGCGAGGTGCCCTGCGCCTTCGTGGAACTGAAGGACGGGGCCAGGGTCGAAGCGGCCGAGATCATCGCCTTTGCCCGCGAACGGCTGGCCGGGTTCAAGACGCCCAAGCGCGTGGTGTTCGGGGAATTGCCCAAGACGTCCACCGGCAAGATCCAGAAGTTCGAATTGCGCGGACAGGCGCAGGCGATTCCCTGACGCCCGTGCCCGGTTTCAGCTTTGAGTTGAGCGTTCCCCGCCCTTGCGCTACCTTCGACACACACAAGAACGCAGTCCACAGGCACGGATACCCCCCATGACGGCGCTTGCCGAATATCGGCGGCTGGAGGCCATCGGCCTCTGGCGCGAGCGGGCCGAGGATCAGCGGCGCGAAGTGATCGTGTCGCTTGGCAAGGCGACACTCGTGCTGTCGTCGGCGGCGGGCCAGGCGCTGGGACATTGGTCGCTACCGGCGGTGGAACGGGTGAATCCCGGCAAGGCCCCTGCCCTCTACACCCCCGGCGACGACAGCGAGGAGCTGCTGGAGATCTCCGATCCCGACATGGTCGAGGGGATCGAACGGATCCGCATCGCCATCTCGCGCACAAGGCCGCGCCCCGGTCGGCTGCGCATGGCGCTGTCGGGTGGAATCGCCGCGGCCATCGGCGTTCTGGCCGTTTTCTGGCTGCCGGGTGCGCTGATCCGCCAGACGGTATCCCTGTTGCCCGAGGCCAAACGCCTCGAGATCGGCGAGCAATTGCTGCTTCGAATGACCACACTCGTCGGTCGCCCCTGCAACGGGCCGGGCGGACGCACGGCGCTGGTGCGGCTCTCGGCGCGGACCTTCGGGGGCGATGGTCCGCCGCAACTGGTCATCTTCCCCGCAACCATCCCCGATACGATCAGCCTGCCCGGCAACATCGTTGCCGCCTCTGCCGCGCTGGCCGAGGATTTCGAAACGCCCGATGTCATCGCCGGCTACCTGCTGGCCGAGCGGGTGCGCCGCGACACCCATGACCCGGTGGAGGTGTTCCTCACCGAGGCCGGACTCGGCGTGACCTTCCACCTGCTCACGACCGGGGAAGTCGCGCCCGAACCGATCCACGCCCATGCCGCGCGGCTTCTGTCGCGCGAAGCGCTGGCGGTGCCAAGCCAGGCTCTGCTCGAACAGTTCGCGCGCGCTCAGATCTCGTCCCAGCCCTATGCCTTCGCGCGCGATGTCTCGGGCGAAACGGTGCTGCACCTGATCGAAGCCGATCCGATGCGCGGGCAGGCGGCCGAACCGGTCCTGAACGACGCGGATTGGGTCAGCCTGCAGGAAATCTGCACGGGCTGACCCATCGCCCATGTCAGCCGCCAGAGCACGTCGCGCAAAAGTGGGCACCGGTCTTGCGCGTCCCGGAGGTGCGCAATCGAAAGGTCAGAGCACGTCGCGCAAAAGTGGGAACCGGTCTTGCGCGTCCCGGACGTGCGGTATCAAACGGTCAGAGCACGTCGCGCGACTGCGAATGAACGCGGCATGCTCTAGTTCCGGGTCGTCGCTCCGGCAAACCCGGCGTTGCGCGCCTGCAGGACCGCACGGCCAAGGCTCTGCGGGTCGCCATAGGGACCGGCCATCACCACGAACATCGTCGCGCCCTGCTGCCGGACCTGACCGATCCGGGCCGGAAGCCCGGCCGAGGCCAGCCGGTTATAGGCCGCCGCCGCATCCGCCTGTCCGGCGAAGGTTCCCGCAAGAACGTGGCGATGGCCCGCACCCACACGCACTTCGTTTGCGGGCGCGGCGGGCGTCTCGGCTGCCGGAACCCGGGCGCGGGGAACCCGGTCGCCTGCGCCGACGGCCCCGGGCGCCCCACCGACTTGCGGATTTCCGTCTCCATCGCCAAGGGCATAGCGCTGATCCGCCGGCGCGGCCCGGGTTCCCAGCACGATCGGTGCGGCCCGGCGTGGCACGGTGTTGGTCCAGACCTGCGCCATCTGCTGTTCGCCCTGCGGCGTGCCCAGACCGCGATAGGGGTTCAGGCGTCCGTCATCCCAGGCCAGTCGGTATCCGGAGGGCGGCGCGCTCAACGCGAAGCTGCGCGGCGTTCCGGTAACCGGAACCGTGCCGCCGCCGCCGGATTGCGGGCCGATCGGACGCTGGTCGCCGGGGTGAATCGCCTGCGGACCACAACGCACATCCGATCCGACGAAATAGGGGCGCTGCGCTGCCGGAAGGTTCGGACATCCCGAGATCACAGGCGCCGGGGCCACCACGCCGACCGGGGCCGGGGGGGCCGGGGCCGGGGCGGCAGGCACGCGCCCCTGCGGCGCGACGGCTGCCACGGGAGCCGCCGCCGCAGCGGGCGCGGGGGCCTCGGCCGGACCCGGCCCGCCGATCACGGTCACACCGGCGGCCGCCGCAAGATCCGGCGCCGCCTGACCTCCGCCGCCCGTCGGCGTGAAGCCGCAGATCACCTGACGGTCGCGCCCGACCCGAGGCACCCACTCCGTCGCAGTTCCGAACCCGACGCGCACGAAGACACAGCCCCGGCTGTCGACATACTGGTCGCCCGAGTAGCTGGATGGCGGCAGTTCCGCCGGAATACCTTGTGCAGATGAAGCGCTTCCGATTGCCAGCCCTGCGGACAGGCCCCATACGGCAGCGCGAAGCCATAGCGTCTTCGTCATGCGAAACCCCCCAAGATTATCGCTTGCGCATAACTTGAGCGAATCGCAGCGCCAAGTAAAGGCGAGCAAACGATTATTTCGTGCCGAACATGCGGTCGCCCGCATCTCCCAGTCCCGGCACGATATAGCCATGCGCGTTCAGATGGCTGTCCAGCGCCGCGGTGACGATCGGCACGTCGGGATGGGCCGCCTTCATTCGCGCCACACCTTCCGGTGCCGCAAGCAGGCACAGGAACCTGATATTGCGCGCGCCGCCCTCCTTCAGCAGGTCCACCGCCGCCGCCGACGAATTGCCGGTGGCCAGCATCGGGTCCACCACGATGGTCAGGCGGTCCTCCATCGCGTCGGGCACCTTGTAGTAATACTGGACCGGCTGCAGCGTCTCGGGGTCGCGGTAGAGGCCGACGAAGCCCACCCGCGCATTCGGGATCAGCTCCAGGATCCCGTCCAGCAACCCGTTGCCCGCGCGCAGGATCGACACCAGCGCCAGTTTCTTGCCCTCGATCGCGGGGGCATCCATCGGCTCCAGCGGGGTTTCCACGCGCACCGTCGTCATCGGCAGGTTGCGCGTCACCTCATAGGCCAGCAAGTGGCTGATTTCGCGCAGAAGCTGCCGGAAAGACATGGTCGAACAGCCCTTGTCGCGCATCAGCGTCAGCTTGTGCTGGACCAGCGGGTGATCCACGATGGTGAGATGCTGGGTCATTGGCTCAATCGCTCCTCAAGGCGGGCTTTTGTGTCGGCATCGCAGAACGCGGCATCAATGGCCGTGGCGTTCAGCTCGGCGAATATCTCGGCGTCATAACCGAACGTCCTGGCAAGGCCCTCGTATTCACGAGTCATGGTGGTTCGGAAGAAGGGCGGATCATCGGTGGAGACGGTGACTTTCACGCCGCGCGCGCGAAGCCGCTCGATCGGGTGGTCCGCCCATGTCGGATAGACACCGAGGAACACGTTGGACCCCGGGCAGACTTCCAGCACGATGCCACGCTCGGCGATCAGGTCGCACAGGTCCGGGTCGTCGATGGCCTGCACGCCATGGCCGATGCGCACCGGGTCCAGCGCCTCGATGCTGTCCCGCACGGATGCGGCCCCGCCCCATTCGCCCGCATGGGTGGTAATCTGCAACCCCGCCTCACGCGCGCAATCGAAGGCCCATTTGAAATCGGCGGGCGACAGCACGTCCTCCGCGCCTCCCATGCCGAAGCCGGTGATGAAATCGCCCGCCGTCTCCGCCGCGCACCGGGCGGTGTCGCGCGCCTTGGCGGGGCCGAAATGGCGGATGCAGGTGACGATACCGCGCATGGTGATGCCAAGATCGCGTTCGGCTTCGAGCGCTGCCTCCTGCATCGCATGCAGATAGTCGCGCCATGCCGACACATCGCCCCCGCCGCAGAAATCCGGCGACAGGAACGCCTCGGTGTAGATCACGCCGTCGGCGGCGCTTTGTTCCAGCACGGCGCGGGTCAGTCGGGCGAATTCGCGCGGGCCGGTCAGCACCGAGGTCGCGGCCTCGTAGACGTCGAGGAAATGGTTGAAATCGCGGTAGGCATAGCCGCCATCCTCGGTGAAGATACCGCTGATATCGGCCCTCTTCTCCTGCGCCAATCCCCGGATGAAGGCGGGCGGGGCCGCGCCCTCCAGATGCAGGTGCAGCTCGATCTTCTTGATGTCCTTCACAGGAAACTCTCTCCCGCACCACGATCGGCCAAGCCCAGATGGGCGGCAATGGACGCGCCCACATCGGCGAAGGCGCGGATGCCCAGATGCCCGGAATACGGCCCCTTGGCAAGGATCGGCACCCGTTCGCGGGTGTGATCGGTGCCGGGCCATGTGGGATCGTTGCCGTGGTCGGCGGTCAGGATCATCAGGTCATCCGGGCGCAGCGCGGCCAGGACCGGCCCGATCGCGGCGTCGAACCATTCGAGGTGGCGCGCATAGCCCGAGACGTCGCGGCGGTGGCCATAGAGGCTGTCGAACTCGACGAAATTGGCGAAGGTCAGGCTGCCGTTGGCGGCGCTTTCGACACATTGCGACAGGTAGCCCATCAGGTCGCGGTCCGGGCCCGTCAGCACATGGCGCACCCCGCGCCCGGCGAAGATGTCGCGGATCTTGCCGATGGTCCACGTGTCGCGCCCGGCCGTCGCGGCCCAGTCCAGCACCGTCGGCCCCGGCGGCTCCATCGCGTAATCGTGGCGGTTGGCGGTGCGCTGGTAGGCCCCCGGCGCGCCGGTGAAGGGCCGCGCGATCACCCGTCCCACGCGCATGGCGTGAAGCGTCGGAGCCAGCGCCGCGCACAGGGCCAGAAGCCGGTCGAGCCCGAAGCTTTCCTCATGGGCCGCGATCTGGAAGACGCTGTCGGCCGAGGTGTAGCAGATCGGCCAGCCGGTCCGCTGATGCTCTTCGCCAAGGCGGGCGATGATCTCCGTTCCGCTGGCATGCGCGTTGCCGAGAATGCCGTCGGTGCCCGCAAGGGCGCGGACCTGCGCGATCACGTCGGGCGGGAAACTGTCGGTCTTGTCGGAAAAGTAGGTCCAGTCCCATGGCACCGGCAGGCCTGCCAGTTCCCAATGCCCCGAGGGCGTGTCCTTGCCGCGACTGACCTCCTGCGCGGCCCCCCACAGCCCCTCGGGCAACGCATCGAGCCCTTCGGCCCGCGCACCGGACGCGTCGCGGATCGCCGCACCCAGCCCAAGCGCGTCCAGATGCGGCAACCGCAAACCGCCGCTGCGCCCCGCTTCGGCCTGCCCGCGCGCGCAGGCCAGCGCGATATGGCCCAGCGTATTGGCACCGGTATCGGGCAGATCGCCATTGAAGAACGCCGCCGCATCGGGCGCGCCGCCGCAGCCCACGGAATCCATCACCACAAGGAAAGCGCGCGGCATGTCAGGCGATCCTTTCGTGGATCAAGGGCGGCGCATCCACGGGGCGCCCGGCGATGGAGAAAGCCCGGCGCAGCCGCGCGGCGACGGCGCGCCCCCGGTCCTCGCTTCCGGCATGGATGCGCGCCAAGGGCGTCGCACCATCCACCCGCATCCCGATCCGTGCGATCTCGGACAGACCCACTGCCGGGTCCACGCGATCCTCCTGCCGGATGCGCCCCCCACCCAGCGCCACCACGACCTCGCCCAGCGCGCGGGTGTCGATGGCGGTGATGAACCCCGCTTCGCCGGGATGGATGTCGATCATCACCGGGGCGGCGGGCAGGCGGTCGGGCCAGCGATCCACGAAATCGGCCGGGCCGCCCAATTCTGCCACCATCTCGCCGAAGATCTCGGCGGCCTCTCCGCCCGACAGCACGGTCGCGATCCGCCCCTCGCCATCGGCGGCATCGGCGGCCAGCCCGCCCAGCGCCAGAACCTCGCCACCCAGCGCGATGGTCAGCCGCGCCAGCGCCGTGTCGCGCGCCGCGCCGGTCAGCACCTCCATCACCTCGATCACCTCCAGCGCGTTGCCCGCCGCGCGTGCCAGCGGCTGGTTCATGTCCGTCACCAGCGCCGTGGTCATGCAACCCGCACCCTGCGCCGTGGCGACCAGCACATTGGCCAGCGCCAGCGTCTCGGCATCGGACGCCATGAACGCGCCCGAGCCCAACTTGACGTCGAGGATCAGCGCCTCCAGCCCCGCCGACAGCTTCTTGGACAGGATCGAGGCCGTGATCAGGTCGATGGAGGCCACCGTTCCCGTCACGTCCCGGATCGCGTAGAGCCGCCTGTCGGCGGGCGCCAGATCGGCCCCCGCTCCGACGATGGCGCAACCGATATCGGCCACGATCTCCTGCAGATCGTCCGGGGCGACCTGCGTGTTGTAGCCGGGGATCGCCTCCAGCTTGTCCAACGTGCCGCCGGTATGGCCAAGCCCACGCCCCGAGATCATCGGCACGAAGGCCCCGCACGCCGCCAGCGCGGGCGCCAGCAGCAGCGACACGCAATCGCCCACCCCGCCGGTGGAATGCTTGTCCACCACCGGTCCGTCCAGATCCCATCGCAGGCTGCGCCCCGACGCCCGCATCGCATTGGTCAGATGGACCCGGCCCTGCTCGCCCAATCCCCGATGGCACACGGCCATGGCGAAGGCCCCGGCCTGTGCATCGCTGACAGCGCCGGTGGCCAGCCCCTCCGCGAACCAGAAGATCTCCGCCTCCGTCAGCGGGGTTCCGTCCCGGAGCTTCAGCAAGATGGTGCGTGCGTCGCTCATGGAACCGCGATCAGGTCTGTCTGGCCATGTGCGCGGCGGTGAACCGGCCTGGCAGAAGTGCGGCGACTGTCATCGTCAGGGACGCGCCATCGGTGGTGGCCATCGTCACGGCCACATCGCCTTCGGCGAATTCGGCCAGCTTCTGGCGGCACCCGCCGCAGGGCGGCACCGGATCGGGGCTGTCGGCGATCACGGCCACCGCGGCGATGCGCGTATCGCCCGCCGCGATCATCGCCGCGATCGCGCCCGCCTCGGCGCAGGTGCCCTCGGGATAGGCGACATTCTCGACATTGCAGCCAAGATGCACATGCCCCTCGACCGAACGCAGGGCACAGCCCACCTTGAAGCGCGAATACGGCACATGGGCGTTGAGCCGCACCTTGGCGGCAAGCTCGATCAAGGCGGGGTCGGTCATCGAAGCTTCATCCTTGCTGGAAGGTCACGCGCGCCAGTCTGCGCACTCACCGGGCCAAGCGCAAGGCATGGCGCGGGCTATTCCAGACCTGCGCGTATCCCGTCGATCAGGGCAATCAGGTCCGACAGGTCCGCCTGCAACGGCGCATGGACCGGCGGCAACTCCGCCGTGTCACGCCGCTTGGCCGCGATGTTGAGCACCTCGGCCATCTGGCACAGGCGATCCGCGCCGACCGCCCCGGAAATCGCGATCAGGATATGGGTCTGGGACCGGATATCGACGGCATTGCCGGTGGCGATCGCCTGTTCGAGAATCCGTTGGACCGACCCCAGATCCTCGACCAGCCGGTCCAGCAACTCGTCACGCCCGTCCTCGCCCGCCGCCTGAAGCAGCCGGTAGAAGCGGGCGATGTCCATCTTCTCGAGCAGGCCGGACCCGGACAGGATGTCCTCGGGCGCCGGAAGATCGCTCGGCCGCCCGACATGGCGCAGGATGGTCCGGCCGAAAGCCTCGCCCGAGGCGATGGGCTTGCCGATGATCCCATCCGCGCCGGCGGCATAGATCGCCTCCCGGTTGTCGCGCAGGACATAGGCGGTGATGGCAACCAAGGGCGTGCGCGACAGCGGGCCGGGGGTGGCGCGGACCTGCTCCATCACTTCCAGGCCCGACATCTTCGGCATCTCGATGTCGATCAGTCCGATATCGAAGGTCTCGCGCAGCAGCGCATCCAGCGCCGAAAGGCCGTCGGCCACGAAGACCGCATCGGCGTTCATCTTTTCCAGCATCTGGCGCAGGATGGTCTGGTTCGTCAGGTTGTCCTCGGCCACGAGGATGCGCAACCCTGCCAGGTCGGGCGGATCGCATTGCCGTTGGCCTTCGCCGGTCCAGTCGACCCGAGACGCGGGCATGTCCAGCCGGGCCCGGCCGCCTCCGGTATCGGGATCGTTGAACAGGTGCAGCCGGGCCTCCAGCGCGACGCTCAGGTGACGCGCGATGTTCAGGCCAAGTCCGCTGCCCCGGATCCGCCCGGTCCGGGCATCGCCGCTTGACCCCGCCATGATCGCCTCCGCGAAGCCCGCGCCGGCATCGCAGACACACAGGGACACCCCGCCATCGGGGTTTGCCGTCACATCCACCCGCACGTCGCCTCCGGGCGCATGGATCAGCGCATTTGCGACAAGATTGCCGATGATCCGGTCCAGATCGAGCGGCGACGCAACCAGCCGTGCGGGCAATGCCCCGACGCAGCGGATGCTGAACAGGCATCCCCGTTCCGCCGCGGGGCCGGTCCAGCGCCGGTTCAGCGCACTGAGCCATTGGGCAAACACGACCTCGGCATTCTGGTCCTTGATCAGCGTTTCGCCCGCAGCCGTCAGCAGAACGCCGTCCACCAGCGCCGCCAGCGTGTCGGCGGCGGCGCGGACGCGGTCGATCTGGGTCTGGGTGTGCGGATCGAGCCGCGGCGTGTCGATCAGCCGTAACCCGCCCAGCACGTCCGACATGGCCGAGCGGATATCATGGGACAATTGCTGCAACACCTCCGATGCACTGTCATCGGCTCGACTGCTGGTTCCGGTCGACACGGGGGGGTCAGGCTCGACATTCATGGCGATACCAGCGGTTGAGGGCACCAAGGTTCCTTTAGCAGATCGCCACGGGCACTTCCATGCGGCGCGGCGAGTTCCGGCGGACAGTTCCGTTCCTGCCACGCCCATGGTAGGCAGGACGCCACGTGGAGCCGCCGAAGATCACACCGGATGTCGCTCACATCCATGTCCCTCCCCGCCCCTCAAAAGCCCGAGGCCATCAGCTGTAGTGGCTCACCGGCGTGCCCGCCAGCGCCGAGATGTTCAGCAAGCCGCGCGCCGTGATCGACGGGGTCACGATATGGGCCCGGTTGCCCATGCCCATCAGGATCGGACCGACCTCCAGCGCGTTGGCCTTGGACTTCAGGATATTGCGCGTGGCGCCCGCCGCATCGGTGGACGCAAAGACCAGCGCATTCGCGCTGCCGTCGAGCCGGCAGTTCGGGAACACGCGGGCCCGCAGCTCGGGGTCCAGCGCGCTGTCGACATGCATCTCGCCCTCGTAGACGAAATCGCGCGGGACCGCGTCGAGGATCTCGATCGCCGCGCGCATCCGGCGCCCGCTGTCGCTGTCGAGATTGCCGAACTGACTGCCCGAACACATCGCCACCTTGGGCGCCACCCCGAAGCGCCGGATATGGCGCGCGCAGGCGATCGCCGTCTCCGCGATCCGTTCCGGCGACGGCTCGGGATGAACCTGCGTATCGGCAATGAACAGCGGGCCGTCTTCAAGGATCATCAGGCTCAGCGCGCCGACGGGATGCAGCCCGTCGCTGCCCAGAATCTGCATGATGTAGTTCAGATGCCACAGATATTGCCCGAAGGTGCCGCAGATCAGGCTGTCGGCCTCGCCGCGATGGACCATGACTGCGCCGATGGCTGTGGTGTTGGTGCGCATGATCGCGCGTGCCAGGTCCGGCGACACACCCTTGCGGGCCATCACCGCGTGATAGGTTTCCCAATAGTCGCGGTAGCGCGGATCGTTCTCGGGGTTCACCAGGTCGAAATCCCGCCCCGGCCGGATCACCAGCCCGGCCCGGTCGATCCGCGCCTCGATCACGTCGGGACGGCCGATCAGGATCGGCTTGTCGGTGGTTTCCTGGATCACGGCCTGCGCGGCGCGCAACACGCGCTCGTCCTCTCCTTCGGCGAACACGATCTTGCGCTCGGCGGTGGCGGCGGCGTCGAAGACCCGCCGCATGATGAAGGCAGAGCGGAACACCGACTGGTTCAGACGGGCGCGGTAGGCCGCGACATCCTCCAGCGGCCGCGTCGCCACGCCCGACGCCATCGCCGCTTCCGCCACGGCCCCCGCCACCACGGCCATCAGGCGCGGATCGAAGGGCTTCGGGATCAGGTAATCGGCGCCGAAAGTCATCTGCTCGCCCTGGTAGGCGGCGGCGGCCTCGGCACTGGTCGTGGCGCGCGCCAGCGCCGCGATGCCTTCGATACAGGCGATCTGCATGGCGTCGTTGATCTCGGTGGCGCCCACATCCAGCGCGCCGCGAAAGATGAACGGGAAACACAGCACGTTGTTGACCTGGTTCGGGAAATCGCTGCGCCCCGTGGCGATGATCGCATCGGGCGACACCGCGCGCGCCACATCGGGCAGGATCTCGGGCGTCGGATTGGCCAGCGCGAAGATGACCGGACGCGTGGCCATCCGCGCCACCATCTCGGGCGTCAGGACACCGGGGGCCGACAGCCCGAGGAACAGATCCGCGCCGTCGATCACGTCGCCAACGCCTGCCGCGCGCGTCCCCTGGGCAAAGGCATCCTTTTGCGTGGTGGAATTGCCGCGCCCCTCGAACACCAACCCGTCGATATCGCATAGCCACACATTCTCGCGCTGCACGCCCAGCTTCAGCAGCATGTTCAGACACGCGATCCCCGCCGCCCCGCCGCCGGTGGACACCACCTTGATATCCTCGAACCGTTTTCCGGCCACCCGCAAGGCATTTGTCGCGGCCGCACCCACCACGATGGCTGTGCCATGCTGGTCGTCATGGAAGACGGGAATACCCATCCGCTCGCGGCACAATTGTTCGACGATGAAACAATCCGGCGACTTGATGTCCTCGAGGTTGATGGCCCCGAAGGTCGGCTCCAGCGCGCAGACGATGTCGGCCAGCTTCACCGGATCGGATTCATTCAACTCGATGTCGAAGCAGTCGATATTGGCGAATTTCTTGAACAGGACGGCCTTGCCCTCCATGACCGGCTTGGAGGCCAGTGCGCCGATATTGCCAAGCCCAAGGACAGCGCTGCCATTGGTGACAACCGCCACGAGGTTGCCGCGCGCGGTGTAGCGGGCGGCATCGGTCGGGTTGGCCTTGATCTCGAGACAGGCTTCGGCCACGCCCGGACTGTAGGCGCGCGACAGATCGCGGCCATTGGCCAGCGGCTTGGTCGCGCGGATCTCCAGCTTTCCGGGGCGCGGGAATTCGTGGTAATGCAGCGCCGCCTCGCGCAACCCGTCTTGCTTCTCGTCGTTCATGTCCCACCCACCAAGTTCGTTTAACGTTAAACCATCCCTATCAGCACTCGCGGGGCCGGGCCAAGCGGCGTCGGCCCGATCCTGCCGGAATTGATCCTACTGGAATTGCTCGTTCAGCAACCGTTCCTCCAATCCGTGACCGGGATCGAACAGGATGTGATGTTCCACCTGGGGCGCGGACCGGATCTCCACCTCCGCTACCGCCTGAGCCGACCGGCTGTCGGCATCGGCCATCACCGGGCGCTTGTCGGGGTCCATCACCTCGATCCGGACCAGCGCCTTCTTCGGCAACAGCGCGCCGCGCCAGCGCCGGGGGCGGAACGCCGCCACCGCCGTCACCGCCAGCACATCCGAGCCGATGGGCAGGATCGGGCCATGGGCCGAATAGTTGTAGGCCGTCGATCCGGCCGGCGTGCAGACCAGCGCGCCGTCGCACACCAGTTCCGGCATCCGCAACTTGCCATCGACGAAAATCCGCAGTTTCGCGGCCTGCGGGCCCGCACGCAGCAGGCTGACCTCGTTGATCGCAAGCGCCTCCGTCACGGTGCCATCGACGCTTCTGGCGGTCATGTGCAACGGATTGATCACCGCCTCCTCCGCCGCCTCCAGCCGCTCCACCAGCGCGTCCTCCGCATATTCGTTCATCAAGAAGCCGACGGTTCCGCGGTTCATCCCGTAGACCGGTGCGGGCAGGTCCTGGGTGCCATGCAGCGTCGCCAGCATGAAGCCATCGCCGCCAAGGGCCACGATCACATCGGCATCTTCCGGCGCGAAATCGCCATAGCGCGCGCCAAGGCGCACCTTGGCGTCCTGCGCCAAGGCCGTCGGCGATGCGAGGAATGCGATGTTGCGTGCCGCCGGCATGGCCGCCACCTCCTGGTCAACTCCACCCAGGCGCGACCATTGCCCGTGCCCATAGGAAACACAATGCCGCACAGGAAACCTCCTGCCTGCGCGAGGTCGCAAAACCGCGCCTCTGCTTCGCTTTGGCCCCTTTCCCGAAAGCGCGATCTGGCCTACATGCACCCCCTACTGCACCAGAGCCACGCCAAGGAGAGCCCCCATGAACGCCCCTCACCGCGATGAAGGTTTCTTCACGGAAAGCCTCGAAACCCGCGACCCGGAGATCTTTGCCGCGACCCGGTCCGAGCTTGGCCGCCAGCGCGACGAGATCGAGTTGATCGCGTCCGAGAACATCGTCTCCGCCGCCGTGATGGAGGCCCAGGGCGGGGTGATGACGAACAAATACGCCGAAGGCTATCCGGGGCGGCGCTATTACGGCGGCTGCCAGTTCGTCGATATCGCCGAGGATCTGGCCATCGACCGCGCCCGGCAATTGTTCGGCTGCGGCTTTGCCAATGTGCAGCCCAATTCGGGCAGTCAGGCCAACCAGGGCGTGTTCACCGCCCTGCTGCAACCCGGTGACACGATCCTTGGCATGAGCCTCGACGCCGGTGGCCACCTGACCCATGGCGCCAAGCCGAACCAGTCCGGCAAATGGTTCAACGCCATCCAGTATGGCGTGCGCCAACAGGACATGGAGATCGATTACGACCAGATCGCGGACCTGGCGGTAACCCACAGGCCCAAGATGCTGATCGGCGGCGGCTCGGCCATTCCGCGCATCATCGACTTCGCCCGCATGCGCGAAATCGCGGACAGCGTGGGTGCGTATCTGCTGGTGGACATGGCGCATTTCGCGGGCCTCGTGGCCTCGGGCCATTATCCGTCGCCCTTTCCGCACGCCCATGTCGCGACCACGACCAC
>CAZTUG010000084.1:0-14056 GCA_964615955.1 uncultured Roseicyclus sp. | reverse complement strand
TCGAATCCAACGTCATCAAGCCCGACAACCTGTCGGAAAGCCAGGTGGCGCTGGTTTACGGCCAGATGAACGAGCCGCCGGGCGCGCGCGCGCGTGTCGCGCTGACCGGCCTGACCCTGGCCGAACAGTTCCGCGATGCCTCGGGCACCGACGTTCTGTTCTTCGTCGACAACATCTTCCGCTTCACGCAGGCAGGTTCCGAAGTGTCGGCGCTTCTGGGCCGGATCCCCTCGGCCGTGGGCTATCAGCCGACGCTGGCCACCGACATGGGCCAGATGCAGGAGCGGATCACATCGACCAAGGCCGGCTCGATCACCTCGATCCAGGCCGTCTACGTTCCCGCAGACGACCTCACCGACCCCGCGCCGGCAACCACCTTCGCCCACCTCGACGCAACCACGGTTCTGTCGCGTGCGATTTCGGAACTTGGCATCTATCCCGCCGTGGACCCGCTGGACTCCACCTCGCGGCTGATGGACCCGCAGATCGTGGGCGAAGAGCATTACCGGGTCGCCCGCGATGTGCAGGGTATCTTGCAGCGCTACAAGTCGTTGCAGGACATCATCGCCATTCTGGGCATGGACGAACTGTCGGAAGACGACAAGCTGACCGTGTCGCGCGCCCGCAAGATCCAGCGCTTCCTGTCACAGCCCTTCGACGTGGCCAAGGTCTTCACCGGCTCTGACGGGGTGCAGGTGTCGCTGGATGTGACCATCGCCTCGTTCAAGGCCGTGGTGGCGGGCGAATACGATCACCTGCCCGAAGGCGCGTTCTACATGGTCGGCGGCATCGAGGACGTGGTCGCCAAGGCCGAGCGCATGGCCGCCGACGCCGCGTAAATGAAAGCAAGCGGCGGGGTGAAACCCCGCCCTACGCCCGCAATCTGTCCGTAGGGCGGGGTTCACCCCGCCATCCAGTCACCAACCGGAGGCCACCATGGCAACCATGCAATTCGATCTGGTCTCGCCCGAGCGTCGCCTCGCGTCGCTGGAAGTGACGGAAGTGCAGATCCCCGGCGCGGATGGCGACCTGACCGCCATGCCGGATCATGCGCCGCTGATCACGACGCTGCGCCCCGGCGTGCTGAAGGTGTCGGGCCCTTCCGGCGACGCCTCCTATTTCGTGAGCGGCGGCTTTGCCGACATCGCCGGGCCGTCGACCACGATCCTGGCCGAACGTGCCATGCCGCTGGACGAAGTGACCGGCGACGTGGTCGAGGAACTGATCTCGGCTTCGGACGCCAAACGCGCCGCCGCGACCGAAGGGTCGGCCGATGCCGCAGCGAAGTATCACGCCGATCTGACCGCAGCGCTGGACTCCATCGTCGGGCGTTGACCGTCCGCGTGGATTTGCGCGAAGCCGCCCCCGCGTGACCCGCCGGGGGCAGGGTTGCGTGTGTGCCCCCTCAATAAACCGACAGAGCCGCTGTTTTTGTTCAACAAGGCCGGCTTAATGGTCGTAGACAGGGGTCAGGTAACGAATTCGACCGCATGAAACGATTCAGAAACAACCTTTTCGCGGTCGACCAGGGGTCGATCGTCTTGTTCTCGGACTTCGCCAATAACGGGCCGATGTGGTCCGGCGATGGCCCGCGCGAGTCCATGGCCAAGGTTCAGTTCGAGGATGCCTTCCTGAAGGCCCCGATGGTCCATGTCGGCATCTCGATGTGGGATACGGGCGGCGACACCAACCAGCGCGCCGATCTGCGGGCCGAGAAGATCACCCGCAAGGGGTTCAACCTCGTGTTCCGGACCTGGGGCGACAGCAAGGTCGCGCGTATCCGCGCGGACTGGATGGCGGTGGGCGAGGTGGCGGATGACGACGCCTGGGACCTGGAGTGAGGTGAGAGGGATCGTGTCAGGCCCATGCCAGGGCGGTTCCGGCCCAACGTGACCGACTGATGCGGGGCAAGGGCACGATCGCGGATCATGTGGTCCTTGCGGATGTGCCGCGCGCGTAGCCTGTCCCTGTCCGACGCCCAGGGCTTGGAAGGTGCGGCGGAGGGTCTCCGAAATCCTTGATATTCGGTTAACAAATTCAATATTACTATTTTGAATCAGTATGTTAAGGCCGATTATCACTGTGATAAGGGGCTCAGGTCAACGCCCCCACATGCCGTTCGGGTAAAGCCCTTCATAGATCGGCCCCAGCGTCTTGGTGTCGAACAGGGACGACACCGAGGTGCCGTTCCAGATGTTCATGATGGATTGCGCGAACATCGGTGCCGTCGGCACGATACGGATTTTGGCGCAGCCGCGCACCTCCTCTGTCGCCTCGATCGTGTCGGTCAGGACCAGCGATTTCATTACCGACCCGTCGATCCGTTCGACCGCGGGGCCGGACATGACACCGTGGGTGATATAGGAATGCACCTCCTGCGCGCCCGCTTCCATCAGGACCTCGGCTGCCTTGCACAACGTTCCGGCGGTGTCGCAGATATCGTCGATAATGATGCACTTCTTGCCCGACACGTCGCCGATGACGGTCATCCCCGAAACTTCTCCCGCCTTCTCGCGGCGCTTGTCCACGATGGCCAGCGGCGCGCCGATCCGGGTCGCCAGTTCACGCGCCCGCGCCACGCCGCCAACATCGGGCGAGACGATCATGACGTCGTCCATGTCACCGTTGAACTGGTGCAGGATATCCAGCGCGAAGATTGGCGAGGCATAGAGGTTGTCGACAGGAATATCGAAGAAGCCTTGGATCTGCGCCGCATGCAGGTCCATGGTCAGCACCCGCTCGATTCCGCCTTCGGTGATCAGGTTCGACACCAGCTTGGCAGAGATCGGCGTGCGCGCCTTGGTGCGCCGATCCTGCCTTGCATAGCCGAAATAGGGGATCACGGCGGTGATGCGACTGGCCGAAGACCGGCGCAGCGCATCCGCCATGATGAGCAGTTCCATCAGGTTGTCGTTGGCGGGTTTGGATGTTGGCTGGACGACGAACATGTCCTCACCCCGGACATTTTCATAGACTTCGACAAAGATCTCGCCATCGTTGAATCGCTCGACGCGGGCGTCCACAAGGCCCACCTGCATGCCGCGATGCATCGACATGCGCCGTGCGATCCCTTCCGCCAAACGCCTGTTCGCATTGCCGGAAATCAGTTTCGGATCCTGTGAAGGCATTGGCAGACGTCCCTTGGGTTGCGGGCCTTGCCCTGTCCCTATGGGCGGCCGATCCTGACATTGACACCCCCTAACACCCGGCCCACCGTCCCGCAAAGCCAAAAGGGTCCATAACCGCTGAAAGGGAACTGACATGGCGCATATCGACTACTACTTCGCAACCGTCTCGCCCTATTCCTATCTTGCAGGCACCCGGATGGAGGCGGTGGCGGCGCGCCATGGGGCCAGCATCGCCTACAAGCCGCTCGACGTGATCGCCCTGTTCGGGCGCACCGGCGGGGTCAAGCCGGCCGAGCGGCACGAGAGCCGCAAGGCCTATCGTCTGCAGGATCTTCGGCGGCAGGCCGACACGCTGGGGATGAAACTGAACCTCGCCCCGGCCTACTGGCCGACCAATCCGGCACCGTCGTCCTACGCCATCATCGCCGCATCCAAATCCGGCGACGGCGATCTGGGGGCGTTGGTCCATGCCGTTACTCGCGCCTGTTGGGCCGAGGAAAAGAACATCGCCGAGGATGACGTGATCCGCGCGGCCCTTGCCGAGGCCGGGTTCGATCCCGCGCTGGCCGACAAGGGACTGCTGGCGGGGGCCGAGCAATATGCCCGCAACCTTGAAGATGCCGTCGCCGCCGGAGCCTTCGGTGCGCCGTTCTACATCGTGGACGGGACGGAGCATTTCTGGGGCCAGGACCGGATCGACGACCTCGATAGACATCTCGCCGGACGTCGATGACCGTCAGGTGCTTCGGGTGCGGCCCCGAGCCTGCGCCGCAACCGGCCCCGGACGTGCCGCCCATGACGCGGCCTTCACGCCGCTGCCCTGGGCGATGGCCGGCAACGATCCCTCCGGCGCCGTACGGGTCTTCCTGGATCCGTGGGGTGCCCAACCCTTCGGCGACCTGTCACCGCCGCGACAGGCCGACATCACCGACTGCATCTGGATTTCGCATGCAACCCAAGCGGCGCTCGTCGCGGACAAGGTGAACCTTCAGAACCGGCTGTACTGCCTGCCTGCGCCAACGCTTGTGCTGGCCGGACAAGACGCGCCGCCCGTGATCGCCGAGGTGAATGGGAGCCTCGAGGTGAATGGGAGCCTCGCTGTCCGCCTGCCACATGCGCGCCAGTTCACGCCGCCGGGGGCGGCGCAAAATGCTTCCGATCACCCACCCGCAGGCCATGGCAAAGGTCCATGGCGCCTTGCTCGACACACTCTGATCCTGCGCCCCCCGCATTCATCTTGGCGACAAACCTCCGGGGGGAGTCCGGAACGGACGGCGGGCTGGCCCCCCTGCACCCTATGCCCCTTGCACCGCCTGCCCAAGTCCCGCATCAAAGACCCGTGACAAAAGAAGGTGCGTCCATGGCTCTGCCGGTTCGTCAACAATTGATCTATTGGTCCGTCGCGGCGGTGGTATTCCTGCTGCTGCTCTGGGTGCTCGCGGATGTGATCCTGCCCTTCCTGGTCGGCGGCGCCATCGCCTATTTCCTCGACCCGGTCGCCGACCGGCTGGAGCGCTTGGGCCTGTCACGCTCTGTGTCCACAGCGATCATCTTTGTCATCCTGATCCTCGCGGTGTTGCTGGCCGGGCTGATCGTGGTGCCGGTCCTGATCCAGCAGACCTCCGGCCTGATCGCGGCCGCGCCGGGCATCTTCGAGAACTTGCGTCTCTTCTTGGTGGAGCGTTTCCCGGAGGCCTTCGACGAAGGCTCCCCCGTGCAGCAATCGCTGGTCAGCCTCGGCGAGACGATACAGTCGCGCGGAGCAGAGCTCTTGCAGACCGCCTTGTCCTCGGCTGCTGGTGTCGTCAACGTGCTGGTCTTTCTTGTGGTCGTTCCGGTGGTGGCCTTCTACCTGCTGCTGGATTGGGACCGGATGATCGCACGCATCGATGACCTGCTGCCGCGCGACCATGCCCCCACGGTCCGAATGTTGGCGACGCGCATCGACCGGACGCTGGCCAGTTTCGTGCGTGGACAAGGCACGGTCTGCCTGATCCTTGGAACCTTCTACGCCATGGCCTTGATGGTGATCGGCTTGCAATTCGGCCTCGTCGTGGGCCTGATCGCGGGCCTGCTGACCTTCATCCCCTATGTCGGCGCGCTTGTCGGCGGCGCTCTTGCCATCGGTCTGGCACTGGTCCAGTTCTGGGGCGAGTGGTGGTGGATCCTTGCCGTCGCCGCAATCTTCCAGGCTGGCCAGATGGTCGAGGGCAACATCCTGACGCCGAAGCTTGTCGGTTCCTCCGTCGGGCTGCACCCGGTGACGCTGATCTTCGCGCTGTCGGCCTTCGGCGCCGTTTTCGGGTTCGTGGGGCTTCTGGTCGCTGTCCCCGTCGCCGCCGCGATCGGCGTGCTGGTTCGCTACGCGGTCGAGAAATACCAGCAAGGAATGCTCTATCGCGGCATCGAGGCGCTGAGCGACGAGGCCAAGCAGGCCGAAGCCGATGGGCGCATCCTCGACACCGAGACCGACCCGACCTGATGGCCCGGCAACTGACCCTCGACCTTCCGCTCAGGCCTGCGCTGGGGCGTGACGATTTCTTCGTCTCTACGGCCAATGCAGGCGCGCTGGCGCAGATCGACGGCTGGTGCGACTGGGCGTTCGGCAAGTTGATCCTGACCGGGCCCGAAGGAGCAGGGAAGACGCATCTCGCCCATGTCTGGGCCGACATGACGGGTGCCCGGTTGGTCGCGGCGGCGGATCTGGATGCCAAGTCCCTGGAAGCCTTGGCCTTTGCGCCTGCCGTGGTCGTGGAGGACGCCGACAGCGTGGCGGGTCACCCGGCCCGGGAGGAGGCACTGTTCCACCTGCACAACGCCCTGCTGCAAACCGGCGCGCCCTTGTTGCTGACCGCGCGGGAGGCACCGAGCCGCTGGGGCATGGACTTGCCGGACCTGGCAAGCCGCATGGGGCAGGCGGGGATCGCGCGGCTCGACCCGCCCGACGACGCGCTGCTGCAAGCGGTGATGATGAAACGCGCGGTGGACCGGCAATTGGCGCTGACGCCTGCGATCCTCGGCTTCGCGGCGCCCCGGCTGGAGCGGTCCTTCGCCGCCGCCGATGCCTTCATCGCGCGTGTCGATTCCCTGTCACTGTGCGATCAGCGCAAACCGACGCTCGCCCATGCCCGGATCGCACTGGCCCTTGCGGCTGAAGCCGCCGATCCGTCATCCTAGTGTCATGTCACCCCGATAGGCCCACACCATGAGCTTCGCAGATTTCCTCAACGCACCATGTCCGGCCCCGGTCAGCCTGCCGAAGGCCGAAACCGATGGACCGAAACGGTTCTTCAACCGCGAGCTGAGCTGGCTCGCCTTCAACTGGCGCGTGCTGGAGGAAGCGGTTAATCCGCGTGTCCCGCTGCTGGAGCGGGTGCGCTTCATCTCGATCAGCGCGGGCAACCTCGACGAGTTCTATACGGTCCGCGTCGCGGGTCTGCGCGAGCTGGCCGCCGATGGCAATACAACGCCCGCCGCCGATGGGCGCAGTCCGGCCGAGCAGTTGAAGCTGATAAACGCCGATGCGCGCGAATTGATGCAGGCGCAGCAGGCCACCTGGGTGACACTGCGTGCCGAGATGGAAGCCGAAGGCATCAGCGTGGTGCCGCGCGCTGCCCTGTCGGATGCCGATCGCGACTACCTCGGGGATGTGTTCCTCGACCAGGTGTTCCCGGTCCTGTCGCCGCTGGCCATCGACCCGGCGCATCCCTTCCCGTTCATCCCGAGCGAGGGCATAGCGCTGGCGCTGCAGCTCAAGCGCGAAAGGGACGGGCGCGTGTTGCAGGCGCTGTTGCCGATCCCCGGCCAGATCGACCGCTTCCTGGCGCTGCCGGCGGACGACAAGCATCAGCGGTTCCTGCCCCTGGAGGAATTGGTGATGCTCAATATCGGCGCGCTGTTTCCAGGCTACAAGACCACCGGATCCTGCATGTTCCGCGTCTTGCGTGACAGCGACCTCGAGGTTGAGGAAGAAGCCGAGGATCTTGTCCGCGAATTCGAGACCGCGCTCAAACGCCGCCGACGGGGCGAGGTTGTGCGCCTGCAGATCAGCGCCGCAGCGCCCGAGAAACTGGCGCGCGAGATCATCGAGCAATTGCAAGTCACCCGCGAAGAAGTGGTGGAGGTCGACGGCATGATTGGCCTCGTCTCCCTCAAGGCGCTGGTGCTGGACAATCGCACGGACCTGCAGTGGCGCAGTTTCACGCCCCGCGTGCCGGAACGTGTGCAGGACCACGATGGCGACATGTTCGCCGCGATCTCGCAAAAGGACATGTTGCTGCACCATCCCTACGAGACCTTCGACATGGTGATCCGCTTCCTTGCACAGGCGGCGCGCGATCCCAACGTGGTGGCGATCAAGCAGACACTCTACCGGACGTCCTACGAATCGCCCATCGTGGAGGCACTGTGCGAGGCGGCGGAAAACGGGAAATCCGTCACCGCCCTGGTCGAATTGAAGGCACGCTTCGACGAGGCCGCGAATATCCGGCAGTCACGCAAGCTCGAACGCGCCGGAGCCCATGTGGTTTATGGTTTCATCAACTACAAGACTCACGCGAAGATCAGCACCGTGGTGCGGCGCGAGGGCGCGAAGCTGGTGACCTACACCCACTACGGCACCGGAAATTACCACCCGATAACGGCGCGCATCTATACCGACCTGAGCCTGTTCACCTGTGACGCCGCGCTGGGACGCGATGCCACCAAGGTGTTCAATTACATCGGCGGATATGCAGAGCCCGAAGGGCTGGAAAACCTTGCCATCTCGCCGCTGTCGCTGAAGCCGCGCCTGCTGGAGGGCATCGCCGCAGAGGCCGCCCATGCACGGGCGGGCAAACCTGCGGCGATCTGGGCCAAGCTCAACTCCATCGTCGACCCGGACGTGATCGACGCGCTTTACGAGGCGAGCCAGGCGGGGGTGAAGATCGATCTCGTGATCCGGGGCATTTGCGGATTGCGTCCCGGGATCGAGGGGTTCAGCGAGAATATCCGCGTCAAGTCGATTGTCGGGCGCTACCTGGAACACAGCCGCATTGTCTGTTTCGGCAATGGTCACGGGCTGCCGTCCCGCAAGGCGCGGGTGCATATCAGCAGCGCCGACTGGATGGGCCGCAACCTCGTGCGTCGGGTGGAGACTCTGGTGGAATGCACCAACCCAACGGTGAAGGCGCAGATCGTCAGTCAGATCATGGCGGCGAACCTTGCCGACGAGGCACAATCCTGGGTGTTGCAGGCCGATGGCACCTATTTGCGACCGGACCTGTCGGAGATCGACAACCCGTTCAACTGCCATCGCTTTTTCATGGAGAACCCGTCACTGAGCGGGCGTGGATCGGCGGGGGCGAGGGACGTGCCGGAACTGACTCACAGTGACGACTAGATGTCTTTGCGCTGGCCGCGATTGACCCCCCGAGCGTGGCCGTGTCACAACCGTCAAGGATGAGTGTCGGGGAGCAATCAGACATGAACGAGATGCACCCGGACTGGGGCCCGTTCGGCATGCCGCTCTTTGATGGACCCGAGGCGCGGTCGCTGGCGCGGGTGGGTGTGATCGACATCGGGTCGAACTCGGTCCGGTTCGTGGTGTTCGATGGCGCAGCCCGTTCGCCCGCCTATTACTTCAACGAAAAGATCTTGTGCGGTCTCGGCGTGGGCTTCGCCGAGACCGGACGACTGAACCCCGACGGACGGGTGCGCGCGCTCAAGGCGTTGAAGCGTTTCGCGGCACTGACCAAGGCGATGGACGTTCGCCCGCTGCTGACTGTCGCCACAGCGGCGGTGCGCGACGCCGAAGACGGGCCGGAGTTTCAGGCGGATGTGCTGCGCGAGGCGGGGCTGAAGATCCGCGTCCTCGACGGCGCACAAGAGGCGCGGCTTTCGGCGCAGGGCGTGTTGTTGGGGTGGCCGGGAGCGGAGGGGTTGATCTGCGACATCGGCGGGTCGTCGATGGAACTGGCCGAATTGAAGGGGGACGGGGTCGTTGGGGTCAAGCGGACCTCGGATCTGGGACCGCTGAAGCTGATGGGGATCAAGGGCGGAAAGAAGGCGATCCGCGCACATATCAAGGACAGGGTGGCGGATCTTTTGGCGGATTTTCCGACCCATCCCAAGCGCCTGTTTCTGGTCGGCGGATCGTGGCGCGCGATCGCGCGGATCGACATGTTGCGGCGCGAGTACCCGCTGCATGTGCTGCACGAATACCGTATGACGCCCCGCGCGATCATGGCGA
This sequence comes from uncultured Roseicyclus sp., assembly GCA_964615955.1. Taxonomy (GTDB): domain Bacteria; phylum Pseudomonadota; class Alphaproteobacteria; order Rhodobacterales; family Rhodobacteraceae; genus Gymnodinialimonas. The sequence continues at coordinate 4,699 of CAZTUG010000084.1, read as the reverse complement.
CGATCAAGCATATCGGGGCCTCCGACTTGGACGCGCTGCGGGCGGTCACCGGCACCTCGGCCGAGCGGATGCGGCTGGTGCCGCTGGCCTCGTTGGTGCTGAAGGAGTTGGTACGGCAAATGGGGCCGAAGGAAGTCGCGATCAGCAGCTATGGCATCCGCGAGGGATTGCTTTACGACCAGATGTCGCCCGCCTTGCGCACCCGCGATCCGCTGATCGAAGCGGCCCGACATGCGGAGGCTTCCTCGGCCCGGCAACCGGGATTCGGGCGCGCGCTCTACAAGTTCATCACGCCGCTGTTCTCCACTGCCCGGATCGACAAGCAACGCCTGATACGTGCCGCTTGCCTGCTCCACGATGTCAGCTGGCGCGCCCATCCCGACTACCGTGCCGAGGTCTGTTTCGACAACGCCACCCGCGCCAACCTTGGCGGCCTGACCCATGCAGAGCGTGTGTATCTGGGTCTGGCGCTGCTGCACCGCTACAAGTCGAACCGCGAAGGCACCGGCTTCAATGCCGATCTGCTGGAGCTTCTGCCCGAAGCGCGGGTGCTGGAGGCCGAGATCATCGGTCGCGCCATGCGCTTCGGGGCGATGTTCGCCGTCGCCAATCCGGTGGATCATGGAAGCCTGCAATACAGACCCAAGCGGGGCGAACTGATCCTGACGCTGACCTCGGACGAGGGCCGCGACCTGTTCGGAGAAGTGGCGCAGGCACGCTTCGGCGCGTTGGCAGGCGCGATGGGGGTGGAGGCGATCGTGCGCGGCTTGGGGACCTGACAGGCTGGTCGAGACGAAACGGCCCACGGCATGGAACCGATCCGCACCGATTTGCGTTTGAACGAAGTGATACCCGGAGCCGAGCCTTAACCGGCGGGTAGGGAATCCCGCAATAGCCTGCACGTCGGCGATGGCCTAGTTTCGGACCATCGCGGAAAGTCCATTTCGCCGGAGACCTGACCATGACTGCCCTGAATTACATCGCCTGCTCTGCCGTCTTGCTGATCCTCGTGGTGTTCTCTGTCATGATCGCTGCCCCCGTCTCCGGAGGAGCGTTCTGATGTGATATGTCCCTGAGGGTGCGGCGGGCTTGTCCCTGGTTCCGCTGCACCCACCCTCCCTTGTTCCTTGACTTTGCGGCCTCCTCGTGGGGCCGCTTTTTCGTGTGCGTTTCCATGTGGCCCCGTCCGCAAAGGCCGCGTGCAGGTACGGATTGCCTGCCTTTTGCCGACTGCAATGCGCGCCTAAGGTCGGCACATCGGAGAGAAGGAGTTGCCCCATGTCCCTCATGAATCTCATGTCCGTCACCCTTGTCCTGCTGGTGCTCGGTGCGATTGCCGCCCTGTTCTTCGGCACCCGGGCCTCGGACGCCGCAGACCTGTCCTATCCCGTCTTCGCTCCCGCCCATCAGTCGGTCACTGCCGTGCCGGACGCGATGGACGACATCTCCGCGCCCCATGACATCGTGTCGGAGTGACCTTGTGACAGCCGTTGGACGCTTGCATCTTGCTGCAACCCTTGGACTGCTGATCGCACTTGCCATGGCACCTCTGGCGGATGCGGGCGTCTACCAGACACCGGCAGGGGGCTGGGGCATCGACCGCCCGGTGACGCCACCGGTGACGCCCACCGGTAACGGGCGTGGAGCAAGGGCTGGCGACACCTCGGGCGGCGGGAATTGAGCCACTGCTTGTGAGCCATTTTCCAATCGCGTAGAGGTCATGGGACCAACGTCTCCCAAGGGTTCCGCCACCATGCGCCTCAGCCGCTATTTCCTTCCCGTCCTGAAAGAAACCCCGTCCGAGGCGCAGATCGTCAGCCACCGGTTGATGCTGCGTGCGGGCATGATCAAGCAGCAAAGCGCAGGGATCTATTCGTGGTTGCCCTTGGGGTACAAGGTGCTGTGCCGGATCGAGCAGATCGTGCACGAGGAACAGATCCGTGCAGGTCATATCCCGATGCTGATGCCGACCCTGCAATCGGCGGAGCTGTGGCAGAAATCCGGCCGCTACGACGCCTATGGCCCCGAGATGCTGCGCCTGAAGGACCGCCACGACCGCGAGATGCTCTATGGCCCCACGAACGAGGAGATGATCACCGATATCGTCGCCAACTTCGTCACCTCCTACAAGGCGCTGCCGCTGACGCTCTACCACATCCAGTGGAAGTTCCGCGACGAGATGCGGCCGCGCTTCGGTGTCATGCGCGGGCGCGAGTTCCTGATGAAGGACGGCTACAATTTCGATGTGTCGAAAGAGGCCGCGCTGCACGCCTATAACCGCCATCTCGTCAGCTACCTGCGCACCTACGAGCGGATGGGATTGCAGGCGATCCCGATGCGCGCGGATTCAGGGCCGATCGGCGGCGACTACACCCACGAGTTCCTGGTGCTGGCCGAGACCGGCGAGAGCGAGGTCTTCTACGATGCCGAGATCACCGATCTGAGCTTCGGTGCGCGCGACATCGACTATGACGATGTGGACCAGTGCGAGGCGGTGCTGAAGGAGTTCACCTCGCGCTATGCCCGCACGGACGAGACCCATGATGCGGAGGTGTTCGCGCAGATCCCCGAAGCGCGCCAGCGCACCGCACGCGGCATCGAGGTGGGGCAGATCTTCTATTTCGGCACTGAATATTCCGAGAAGTTGGGGGCTTACGTACAATCCGACAGTGGCGAGCGGGTGCCGCTTCACATGGGATCGCACGGGATCGGCGTCAGCCGCCTGCTGGGGGCGATCATCGAGGCGTCCCATGATGACAAGGGCATCATCTGGCCCGAGGGCGTGACGCCGTTCCATTGCGGGATCGTGAACCTCAAGCAGGGCGATGCGGCGGCCGATGCGGCCTGCGAGGCATTGTATTCGGCGCTGGAAGCCAAGGGGCTGGAGCCGCTTTACGATGACCGGGACGAACGGGCGGGCGGCAAGTTCGCCACCATGGACCTGATCGGCCTGCCGTGGCGGATCACCGTGGGGCCGCGCGGTTTGGCCAATGGCGTGGTTGAATTGACCAGCCGCCGCACCGGCGAAAGCGAGGAGATGTCGCCCGAGGCAGCGGTGACGCGCGTGGCGGAGATCTACGCAGGTCAGTGAGTCCGGCGGGCGGGGCTTTCCCCCGCCCTGTGCGTCTCACTTGATGTCGCGGGTGGGCGCCACTGTGGTCGTGTTGGGCACCAGCCGCGCGAATTCGGCGGCGACCTCTTCCGCATACATTGCGACGTTGCGGTCATACGGCTCGTTCGGGCGGCCGTCGGTGCGGCTTTCGACCGCGATGATCCGGTAGCCCGCGCCATCCTGGATGAACAACGGCGAGCCTGAATCGCCCTGCAACGTGTCGCATTCGTGGATGAAGGTGTTCTGCCCCCCAAGCTCCACGAAGGGGCAGGACAGGTTGCCGGTCAGCACGCCCTGCTGGTCGAAGCTGTAGCCCGCCTGCAGGATGTCCGGCCCGATGCCGGTCTGCAGGCCCGCAAGTTCCTGCGGGGAAAGCCCGCCCAGGTCCATGAATCCCAACTGGTTGCCGAGCGGTTCTGCGAGGAAGATGAAGGCGAAATCGGTGCCTTCCTGCTCGCCCGACAGCCAGCGCTGCGGCACGTGGAAGCCCGTCACACCCGACCGCGCGACCGAACGGCCACGGTCATAACCCGCAAGGAATTCAACGGGCTGGCGTTCGATCATGCCGTCCGAGGCGATGCAATGGGCCGCCGTCAGCACCGTCGACGGCCCGACCAGCGTGCCGGTGCAGCTGGCATCTGACAGATCGACGAAGCCGATCATGTTCCATGGCGCCTGGGTGGGATCGAGCACGACGCGATCATCCTCGCCGAAGAAGGCGCGCTCGAACGCGCCGGAGAACGGTTCCAGCTCGGTGACGGACAGGACGGCCGGCGGGTAGGTGCCGTTGGTGGGGCTATAGGTGCCGACCCAGATGTCGTACTGGCCGGCCAGGGGCGTGTCGAAGGTGATCGCCGGATTGAGGCGCAAGGCGTCGTCGTTGCAATGCCATTGCCCGTCGGGCGTGTTGACGAGCAGCACGGTATCCTCGCGGCTGTCGACGTAGAACGACAGGGGATAGCCGAAATCGGCGGTGGCAAAATGGACCCGCATGTCGGGCGCGTCGGCGAAGTAGCCGACGCAGCGGTTGCCGGTGAGGACATCGGGAAATTCGACCCGGTTATTGCCGCCCGCAAGCACGGAGATCCAGTTCGGATCCGGCAGGAAATTCGATGCCAGCGAGATGACCCCGAAGGTGGGAGCCAGTGTATAATCCTGCGCCTGTGCGCCGAACGGCGCGAGCGCGAGGGCAGCGATGAAAAGGGAACGGACGAACATTCGGTGCCTCCGGGGGCAAAAGGGATCGTGGCGCGGAGGGTAGGACCGCTGCGCGTGAGCTGTCCATGGGGATTTTCCGTAAGTTTCCCCGTGGCCGGAACGCGGCCCCCGGGACGCCGCGCCGGAGCCTGTGATCCCCGTACACACCCTGTGCACACCCTGTGCATACGGGTGCAGTACACCCAATTTTAGGAAATTTGCGCGAGACTGGGCGCCGGACGGCATCAGAAGGGTCCCCGCCATGCACACCAAATTCGTCGAAACTGCCCCGAACAAGACCGAGCGCTTCCACCACTACTACATGGTCGATGCGATGCGCCGGTTCGAATACGACATGCACAACGCCATCGCCATGAACGGCCGGGTGCC
>CAZTUG010000083.1:3364-14288 GCA_964615955.1 uncultured Roseicyclus sp. | reverse complement strand
CGCCCCCCCTGTCACCCCCCCTGCCCCGCAAGATCGCGCCACAAGGCTGGACAACAGCCCACGTTGCGACTATGAGCGCGCATTCCTTGTCGAAAGACCTTGATCGGCGTGATCCCTCGTGGCCGGGGGACAAGGAACTCACTGCCCGGCCTTTGAAATGCGCCCGTATGAATGAACTGGAGCAGACATGGCTCTCTACGAGCATGTGATCATTGCGCGTCAGGACTTGTCCAACACGCAGGCCGAAGCCCTGAACGAGCATTTCGGCGCCATCCTTACCGACAATGGCGGCAGCGTGGTCGACACCGAATACTGGGGTGTCAAGACCATGGCCTACAAGATCAACAAGAACCGCAAGGGGCATTACTCCTTCCTGCGCACCGACGCGCCCTCGGCCGCCGTGCAGGAAATGGAACGCCTGATGCGCCTGCACGACGACGTCATGCGCGTCCTGACCATCAAGGTCGACGCCCATGAAGAGGGCCCCTCGGTCCAGATGCAGAAGCGCGACGAGCGTGAACCCCGCCGCGAGCGGCGTTGATCTTACCGGGCTGACCCCCACGAAAGGATATCCAGATGGCCACCAAACCGTTTTTCCGTCGCCGCAAGTCCGACCCCTTCGAAGGGGAAGGCGCATCGACGATCGACTACAAGGACACGCGCACCCTTCAACGCTACGTGTCCGAGCGGGGCAAGATCGTCCCCTCCCGCATCACCGCAGTCGGTGCCAAGAACCAGCGCGCGCTCGCCAAGGCGATCAAGCGTGCCCGGTTCCTCGCCCTGCTGCCCTACGCCGTGAAATAAGGAGACGACACCATGGACGTTATCCTTCTTCAACGTGTGGCAAAGCTCGGACAGATGGGCGAAGTGGTCTCCGTAAAGGACGGCTACGCGCGCAACTTCCTCTTGCCGCAGAAAAAGGCGCTCCGCGCCAATGACGTGAACCTCAAGACGTTCGAAAACCAGAAGGCGCAGCTTGAAGCGACCAATCTGGAAACGAAGGCCGAGGCCGAGAAGATGGGCGAGAAGCTGGCAGGCCAGCAATTCATCATCATCCGCTCCGCCTCCGATGCCGGTGCGCTTTACGGCTCCGTCACGATCCGCGACGCGGCCGAGGCGGCCACCGCCGAAGGCTTCACCGTCGATCGCAAGCAGGTCGCCCTGCTGGCGCCGATCAAGGATCTGGGCATCCATGCCGTCAAGGTCATCCTGCATCCCGAGGTCGAGGTCGAGATCCGGCTGAACATCGCCCGCTCGCCCGAAGAGGCCGAGTTGCAGGCGGCTGGCAAATCGATCCAGGAGCTTGCCGCCGAGGAAGAGGCGCAGGCCGAATTCGAGATCTCCGAACTCTTCGACGATCTGGGTGCCGCCGGCATGGACGACATGGACGACGACCGCCCGATGCACGCGGGCGAAGGCGACAAGCCGGACATCGTGGACGAGGATTGATTGCGCCCGGATCGCCCGCCGCACCCCCGGCGCACCCCCGCCGCACCCCCCGCCGCACCCCCCGGCGCCGATCCGACCGCCCGAACCAGAACCCGAACGGCCATGTGCACCCGCACATGGCCGTTTCGCGTTTCCGGCGGAACTCCCCCCGGAACCGCGCGTTGATCCTGCAACGATGACTGCGCGACCAACCGCGCGACCACAGGAGTCCCGACCGAATGACCTATCGCCATTTCTCCCGCACGACCGCGATCCTCTCCCTCCTCTCCGCCACCGCCGCCACGGCCCAGCCCGCGCCTTGGCCGGACGGGGCCGCGAACCTGCCCGAAGCCGAGCCCGCCTTTGCCGAGCAGACCGAGGCTCCGGCGCAATTGTCCGATTTCGTGATCATGCGCGAGGATATCGGCGGCGGCCTCGTCCATCCCTGGGCCATCACCGCCCTGCCCGACGGGGGCGGCTATCTCGTGACCGAACGTGGCGGCGACCTGCACCACATGGGCACCGACGGCACCTTGTCCGATCCGATTTCCGGCGTGCCCGAAGTGTTTGCCGAACGTCAGGGTGGCCTGCTCGACATCGCGCTGGCCCCCGATTTCGCAGATAGCCGCGTGCTCTACCTCACCTATGCCAAGCCGATGGGCGACGGCCTGTCGTCCACTGCGGCGGCCCGCGCGGTGCTGTCCGACGACATGACCGGCCTGTCGGAGGTGGAGGATATCTTCGTGCAAAGCCCGCCCTCGGCCACGCCGATGCATTACGGCAGCCGCGTCGTGCCCACCGAGGATCATATCTACATCACCACCGGCGAGCATTCCTCCGAAGCCGAGCGCTTCATGGCGCAGGTGCTCGCGGGCCATTACGGCAAGGTGATCCGCCTCATGCCCGACGGCTCCGTGCCCGCCGACAATCCCTTCCTCGAAACCCAGGCCGCTTTGCCCGAGATCTTCTCGACCGGCCACCGCAACGTGCAGGGCGCGGCCGTCAATGCGCAAACCGGCGATCTGTGGGTGATCGAACACGGCCCCGCCGGCGGGGACGAAGTGAACCTCGTGGCGGCGGGCGCGAATTACGGCTGGCCCGTCGTCACCTACGGCATCAACTACAGCGGCACACCGGTCGGCAGCGGCTTCCAGCGCCACGCGCCGCTCTTCACCGAACCGCGCTATTACTGGGATCCGGTCATCGCACCGGGCGGGATGGAATTCTATGACGGCGCGATGTTCCCCGAGTGGCAGGGCGACATCCTCGTCAGCGGGCTGGTCGCCTCGGCGCTCGTGCGTCTCGACATTGACGGCGATATCGTCACCGGAGAGGAGCGTCTGCTCGAAGGCATCGGCCGGGTGCGCGACGTGGCGGTGGACGATGACGGCGCGGTGTTGCTGGTTCTCGACACCGAGGATTCGCCGGTCGTCCGCCTGACCCGGGGCGAGTGATCGCGGTTTCGGGCGTGATGGCCAATTGATCTACCATTGATCTACCCGAGACGAACGAAAACGGCCCGCCATCGCTGGCGGGCCGTGTGCCGTTCCGGGCTCTGCCGGATCAGTTGTACCAGGTCTCCATCTGCAGCTGCGCACCGCACGTGCCGCCGCCGAACGTGCCGACCCAGATGTCATAAGTGCCGGACCGTGCGCCATAGAGGTTGATCGCCGGGTTCGGGTAACCATAGCTGTCATCGTCGAAATACCAGGTGCCCGAGGCATCGTTGACCAGCAGAACCGTGTCGCAGCCCGGGTTGCCGATGGCGCGGATCTCGAGGCGGCCATACTGCTCCAACCCGTCGATCCGGAACTCGAAATCGGGGCGCGAAATGACCCAGCCGGTATGGTTCCAGCCACAGTTGCGCAGCGACTGGTTGCCGCCTGCGGTCACGTTGTAGCTGTTGGGCGAATAAAGGTCCTGCCCGGTCGTGTAGCCGGACTGAACGCCCGCGTTTTCCCATGCGGGGCAAGCGGCCGCGATACCGGCGGTAGCCATCAGAGCGAATGCGGCGACGATGATCTTGTTCATGACGTGTTCTCCGTAAATTCTTGTTCTTGGAAGGGGGGTGTTGGTGTTTGGGTTGGTCTAAGTCGTTGTCTTCGTTTGATCTTGCCCGCATCAATCGGGCTGTGAGGACAAGATCGCCTTTTTTTGCCGGGACAGAAAGAGCGGGATTCCTTACCGGTGTCGGGGGGTGGGTCACGGACCGGTTACCCTGTTGCAACCCCGCCCCCCGGTCTGTTCGGCTGGTCCCGGATCAGAAGTTCCAGGTCTCCATTTCGATTTCTGCCTGGCAGGCGATGTCCGCCCCGAAGGTGCCGACCCAGACATCCACCCGGCCGTTGAGGGCAGCGGTGTCCGTCAGGTTCAGCTCCGGCTGCAAGGCGCCGCCGCTGTCGTCGTCGAAGTGCCAGTTGCCCTGGGCATCGCTGACCAGAAGCGTCGTGTCGCACGAGCTTTCAACCTGAAGCTCCAGCCGGCCATAGGTCTCCATTCCCGACAGGAAGAAGGTATAGGACGGGGCCGCGTTGATCACGCCCGTGCCGGGAATGCCCGAGCAACTGCCAAGCGCCGTCACGCCGCCTGCCTGCACGATATAGGTGTCGGGGCTGTAAAGCTCCTGTCCCGTGGTCGTGATCGGCGTGCCCTGAAGCGTTGTCGTCGGGCAACCGCCCGTCGGCGTCACAACCGGCCCGCCAGGCGTCGGCGCAGGTGCCGGAGCCGGTGCGGGAGCAGGCGCAGGCGCCGGAACCGGGACAGGTTGGGGCACAGGTTGGGGCACAGGCTGCGGCGCCACCACGACAACCGGAATTGCCTGCAAGGTGAACGTCCCCGAGCAGGACGGCGCGCTGAATGTGCCGACCCAGACATCGACCCGGCCGTTCAAAGCGGCCTGATCGGTGATGTTCAACTCGGGCTGCAGGTTTCCCTGGCCGTCGTCGTTGTAATACCAGGTGGTATCCGCGCCATTGACCAGCAGGGTGGAATCACACTCCGTATTGGCGCGCAGCAGAAGGTTGTGGCCTTCCATGCCCGACAGCGTGATCGAGAACTGCGGCACCTGGCTTGCCCGGCCACCGCCATCGACGCCGGGACAGGTGGAAACCTGCGTGGTTCCATCGGCCTGCGCCACGTAGCTCAGCGGTTGCAGGATCTCGCTTGCGTCAAAGGACAGGGCCGGACCGGCGACCTCCCAGGTCGGGCAACCCGCGACAGCCTGCGGGGCCGGAACCGGAACCGGCTGCGGCACCGGCACAGGCTGCGGCACGGGCTGCGGCACGGGGGTCGGGCCACCTCCAAGCGCCTGAACGGTCAGAACCGCCGGGCAACCGCCACCCGAGAACGTGCCGACCCAGATGTCGACGCGGCCATCGGCAGCACCCGCCGGAAGGGTCAGACCGGGCTGAAGCCCATTGCGGTCGTCGTTGAAATGCCACTGACCGGAGGCGTCGTTGACCAGAAGCGCGGGATCGCAACTGGAGTTGGTGAACAGATCCAGCGGACGTCCCGCCATTCCCGTCAGGTTCAGGGTGATGTCGGGGGCCGACCGGAACTGGCCATAGCCCAGAACGCCAAGGCCGCACTGATCCAGCGTGAAGTCGCCGCCCGCCTGCACGTTCAGGTTCTGCCCGGCATTCAACTGGAAACCGTCGAAGTTGAAGCCGGATTGCGACAGTGCATAATTCGGGCAGGCCATGGCGGCCCCGCCCATTGCAAAAAGTGCAACAGTGCTTGCTGTCATAAGACGCATTTTGGAATTTTCCTTCCTGTTTGAGCGCAGGAGAAGGGCTCCCTGCGCACCCGTAAAGACGCGTTCGGTCACGGTATCGAAAAACCGACCTCCGCCTAGTGCGGAAACCCTGACCCTTGAATTTCACCTCCGACGTTACCGAAGTCGGGGCGTTCCTCCAAAGCTCTTTTTTCAGGTCGACTTTCCATTTCGGTGAACCTCGAATGGCCCCAAAGCCGAACTTTGGGGCCATTCCAAGGCGATCACAGGCCGAAGATGCGCTGCCACAGGGTGAGGCGCGGACTGTCACCTTGCAAGACCGTGGCGGAGGTCGCGCCCGACGACCGGATGATCGCGGTATCCGCGCCCGAGATCACGGCGGTATTGGCACCGGTCACGACCGCCGTATTGCCGCCAAGGGGGCCGGCGACGACCATCTCGTCGATGAGGCCCGCCGCATCGGCGCCAACATGGGGCAGCGCGGACAGATCGTGCAGGCGCGGACGCATCACCGGGCGCGGCGAGACGGCGATATATGTGGCCGTTTCGATCACACCCTGCGGCTGTCCGGCGGTCATGGTGCGCAGGATCGCGGAGGCCTCCGCTCCACGCGCGATCTGCCGCGGGGAATGGGCGCCTGCGGGTGGCACGGACAGCCCGAACTGGGCCGCCATGGCACGGGGGTTGAGGAAAGACGACATGTCCTGCGCCAGCAGGGGTGTGGTCATGGTTGCGGCCAATACGGCCAGGAGGGGGAGAGAATGTTTCATGATATGACTACTCGAATTGATGGGAGGGGAAATGCGCCCCGCCCCGCCGGGGTGGCGGGACAGGACAGGGGCGGGGTCAGAGGGAAGGCCAGGGGAACACGGGGTTGTTCCGGATCGTGCCATGGGCCAGCGGAGCGTAGGGGAAGCGATGGCCGGGCAGCACCCGGATACCGGGCACCACGGGCGCGCGGTGGCCGAAACCGAAGATCCCGCCATGGGCGTAAGGCGTGACGCGGGGGGCGCCGTAGCCGTAGATACCATGGGGGTTCGGCCAGGCCGGCGTGTGCAGGGAATGGGCCGGCGCGATGCTGTCTTCCGCCAGTTCGGCCCATTGCTCGGCGTAAAGCGCCATGCGCTTTTCCGCGTCGGCCCGGGCCGCCTCGGACAGGCCGTGCAGATCGAACAGGGCGCTCGGGCGGTCCTCTGCCGGGGCGGCACAATCGAAGCCCATGCGGGCGCACATCTCGACCAGCCGACCGAACGACGGGCTGTCATAGGTCGAGGTGCCGAAGCCGCCGATAGCGGGGCCATGGGCAGAGATCGCGGGAACATGGAGCGGGGCGGGAAGCAGGATCTGATCGGCGGAAGCGGTCGAGATCGCCGCCGTCAGTCCGATCGCTGCTGCGATGGGGAGTTTGAACATGGGAATGGGCCTTTGGGTTGAAATCGGTGGGTCAAAAGTAAGCTTTCGTAAAAGCGGGGTTGCAAAAATGCGTGGTGCGTTGGTCATGCCGAAAACCGGCGATGAACGGACTATGCGGGGCCTCGACCCTGTTATTCAAACGCGGGGCCGCGTTATCCGATAACAAATACTGGTTGGGCCAATGAAAAAAGGCGGCCCCGGAGGACCGCCTTGATACCTTGAAAGCGTTTGAGAGGGGCGATTCCCGCTCGCCTATTCCTCGTCGAGCTTGTCGACGGCGGCCTTCAGTTCGTCCTTGGAGACCTCTTTCTCGGTCACCTTGGCCATCTCGCCGATGAAGTCCACGACCTTGTCCTCGAACAGGGGCGCGCGCAGTTGTTGCTGCGCCTGCTGATTCTTCTGAATGAACTCGAAGAAGGCGCGTTCCTGGCCCGGATACTGGCGGGCCTGGGTCATGATCGCCTGCGTCATCTCGGCATCCGAGACCTGCACATCGTTCTTCTGCCCAAGCTCTGCCAGCAGCAGACCCAGCTTTACCCGGCGCACCGCCAGCTTCATATGTTCGTCCGTCGTGTCGATCTTCGGATGGTCATGGCCCTGGACGTCGGGGTTTTCCTCGTGCCACAACTGATGCGCGATCTGGTCGGCTTCGGCCTGCACCAGCGATGGCGGCAGGTCGAATTCGACGACCTTGTCGAGTTGATCCAGCAGGCTGCGCTTCATCACCGCGCGCGCGGCGCCGGAATACTCGGACTTCAGCCGCTCGGTGATCTGGCCCTTCAGGGCGTCCAGATCCTCGGCGCCGAATTTCTTCGCCAACTCGTCGTCGATCTCGGCGGGGACGGGCTTTTTCACGTCCTTGATGGTGCACGCGAAGACGGCGGCCTTCCCGGCCAGATGTTCGGCCTGGTAATCCTCGGGGAACGTCACCTCCACGTCCTTGGTGTCCTTGGCCTTCACGCCCACCATCTGCTCCTCGAAGCCGGGGATGAACTGGCCCGAGCCCAGGACCAGCGGGAAATCCTCGGCCGAGCCGCCTTCGAAGGCTTCACCGTCCACGGTGCCGACGAAATCGAACACGACCTGGTCGCCATCGGCGGCCTTGCCCTTCTTGGTGTCGAAGTTCTGCGCGTTGGCAGCCAGGTTCTTCAGTGCCTCGTCGATCTCGGCATCGGCGGGCTTGACCACCAGCTTCTCCAGCGTGATCGACTTGTAATCGACATCCGGGATCGCCGGCAGTTTCTCGTAGGACATCGAGACGACGACGTCATCGCCTTCCTTCCAGTCCTCGTTGGTCATCTTGACGTCAGGCTGCATCGCGGGGCGGTCGCCGGTTTCGTCCAGATGACCCTGCATCGCCTGATCGACCGATTCCTGCATCGCCTCGCCCATGATCCGGGGACCGAACTGCTTCTTCAGCAGCGCCATCGGGACCTTGCCCTTGCGGAACCCCTTCATCTCGACTTCCGGCTGCGCTTCCAGCAGCTTGGCGCTGACGCGGGATTCAAGGTCGGACGCGGTGATGGTGATCTGGTATTCGCGCTTCAGGCCCTCGGCCAAGGTCTCGGTGATCTGCATGGTTTCCTCGTTTCGGATAGGCTTGCGGCACGGATGCCGCCCGTTGGGCGCTGGGCTCAAGCGGCATTGAAAATCGTGGCCCTTCTATGGTCGGCGGGGCAGCGGCGCAAGGGGGGACAGGCCGGGACGGGGCGGGATGGGTCCCAGCCCGCGGATCGACCGGCCGCCCGGCCCGGCTTGCGCCCGATCCCGCGCCGGATTGCGGACCCGTTCCCGCATCCGATCACGGGTCGGAGAGGGACGGACAGCATTTGCGTAAGGGAAACCGGACGTTTACAATTTGCTCCAAGTTTCTGCATATTCGACGCAAAGCGAGACATCTTCCCCTTGACCGCCCCGCCATCCGGGGCCCTGCACCAAAAGGCCTCACGCCCCATGAGTGACGATCCCGGCAAGACGAAGCTGTTGCCCGACGGTCCCGCCGGGGAATTGCCGATCGGGGCAAGCCTGTCGTCGGGCATGTATCGCGTGACGGCGCGGATTGCGGCAGGCGGTTTCGGCATCACATACGAGGCGCGCGACAACCTCGACCGCAAGGTGGCAATCAAGGAATGTTTCCCGGCGGGTCTGGCCCTGCGTGCGGGCGATTTCACCGTATCGGCCGCCAGCGCCTCCACCTCCGAGCCGTTCGAGACGGCGCGCAACCTCTTCCTGCGCGAGGCGCGGACGCTTGCCGCGTTGCGCCATCCCAACATCGTCCATGTCCAGACCCTGTTCGAGGAGAACGGCACCGCCTACATGGCGATGGACTATATCGAGGGGCGCGACCTGCAGGACGTGATCGACCACGCCCCCGAAACGCTGACGCCCGCCTATATCATGGAGCTGACCCGCAGCCTCCTGGGCGCGCTCGACTACCTGCACCGCGATGCCCCTGATCGCGGCAAGGAACGTCTGCTGCACCGCGACATCAAGCCCGCGAACATCCGCATCGACCCGCTCGGCACGCCCGTCATCATCGATTTCGGCGCCGCGCGGCAGGAGACGAAGAACCGCTCCCGCGCGGCGGGCACCTTCCGCGTGGTCTCGGACGGCTACAGCCCGAACGAATTCTATGTTGCGGGCACCGAGCAAGGCCCGGCTTCGGATCTCTATTCGCTTGCAGCGTCGCTCTACCACTGCATCACCGGCGCGGCCCCGGTGCCCGCGGACGAACGGGCGCAGAAGGTCTCCAACGGCGAGGATGATCCCTATGCGCCGATCGCAGGCCGCTTCCCCGGCCACGATCCACGTCTTCTGGGGCTGATCGACCGCGCCATGGCGCGCCCGCTGAAGGATCGCCCGAAGGACGCGGCCGCATGGCTTGCGGCGATCCCCGATGCCGCCACCCGGATCGTGGACCCCGCAGTGGCACCTGCCGCCGCCGCCGCTGCCGTGCCGCCCCCGGCCCCGGCCACCGTCGCCGCGCCGTCGCGCGCCGGGTTCTGGAAAGGCGCCGCCGCCGGTGGCCTTGTCCTCGCCCTTCTCGGTGGTGGGGCCGTCGCCTTCGCACCCGGCTTTCTGGGCGGAGGAACCGCTGACACCGAAGCCGAGATCCGTCGCCAGTTGCAGGAGGCGGAAGCCTCCATGCGCGCGATGGAGGCCGATCTGGCCGAATTGTCAGGCACCGCCGCCGACTTGGAAACGCAGGTCGGCTCCGTCACCGCCGCCCGCGATCTGGCGCAGGCCCGCGTGCGTGAACTGGGTGCCACCGTCACCGATCTGCGCGCGCAGCTGCGCGAGGCAGGGGGCGCAGATGGCGAAGCGACCACCGTGCTGCGCAACCAGTTGAACCAGGCGCTGACCGATCAGGACGGCGCTCTGGAGGCTCAACGGCAACTGGAGGCTCGCGTCACAGAACTGGAAGCCGCGCTGGAAGAGGCCAACGCAGCCGCAGCCGCAGCCGCAGCCGCCATTCCGGCGGGCGCAGACCCCGAGATCGAGACCCTGGTCTCGGCCCGTGGCGAAGCCGAAGCGGCCCGCGACGACGCGATCGCCAGGGCGGACGCGCTGGAGGCCGAATTGCAGGCTCTGGAGACCCGGATCGCCGAAATCGCCGCCGCCGAGGCAGGCTCGGATAGTGGCGCCCTGGCGTTGGAACGCGATGCCGCGCTGGCCGCCCGCGACGCCGCCCTCTCGGCCCGCGATGCCGCGCGGCGCGACGCGGAGCGCGCCCAGTCGGACCTGCAACGCATGGCCGCCAACCTGGCCGCGGCCGAGGCAGAAGCCGATCGACTGGCACTCGAACTGCGCGCCGCCCGCGCCCAGATCGAGGTGATGCTCGCGGCCAATACCGTGCCCAATCCCGGCCCGAACACACCCGCCGTCGCGGGCAACTGCCCGACC
The DNA here is from genome assembly GCA_964615955.1 of uncultured Roseicyclus sp. Taxonomy (GTDB): domain Bacteria; phylum Pseudomonadota; class Alphaproteobacteria; order Rhodobacterales; family Rhodobacteraceae; genus Gymnodinialimonas. Next base: position 3,811 of record CAZTUG010000083.1, on the reverse strand, counting down.
TGGACCGTCGCGGGCCCCGAGGTCGCCTATACCGGAACCGACATCTATAGCCCGCAAACCCTGACCACGACGGCGGGCGGCACCACCGCGCTTTCCGGCTGCACTGATCTGCCTGCGGGCACGATCGGCTTCGCCAACGCCGTCCCGAACTATTCGCTGTTGCTCAGCGAGATGGCGCAATTCCGGCGGCTGGAACTGGAAGTGGTCGCGGCGGATTGCGACACCACGCTGCTGGTCAACACCCATGACACGGCGTGGCATTTCGACAATGACGGCAACGGCGACACCTTCCCGATCCTGAACCTGACCGGCCCCCGGGCCATCGAGGGGCGCATCGATGTCTGGATCGGCACTGTCGACGGTTCGTCCTGCACGGCCTCGCTTGAAGTCGAGACCTGGCTGAACTGACACCCCCTCCCCCGCGCCGGATGGCGCGAACCAAGGCAC
>CAZTUG010000083.1:0-3264 GCA_964615955.1 uncultured Roseicyclus sp. | reverse complement strand
GCGGGCTACAGCAACGCCGCGCTGTCGTATTCGGTGGCGATCCAGTCCCGGATCGCGATCGGTCCTTGCGCCTCGATCCGGTCTTCGTAGAGATCCAGAACCCGGTCCAGCACTCCGGTCTTGGACCATTTCAAGTGCAAATGACGCAGGCTCAATGCACGCCGCGCCTCCTGCACGGACTTGCCTTCCACATGAATCGCCCAGATCGCCGCCGCAAGGCCGGTCCGGTCCGCTCCGGACTTGCAATGGATCAGCGCCGGGCGGCGCAACGCGTCGAACTGGTCGATCAGTCTCAACAGCGATCTGGCCTGCGGCGGCACACGCGTCGGCAAGGGCGCGTTGAGCAGGCGCAGGCCAAGGGCGTCACAGGCCTCCGTCTCGAAGGCCTGCACGATGCCACGGGCGGGACGCAGGCTGAGGACATCGACGATGCCGCGCGCCTTCCACTCGGCCAGACGCGTCGCATCGGGCTGGTTCGCGCGATACAAGCCCTCGGCGATCCGCCCCTCGTTGCGCCAGGCGCGGCGCAGCCATCCATGGTCGTAAAGCGTCAGGAACAGCCGCCCCTGCCAGCGTTCCAGATCGGTGTCGATCCGGTGATCGTAGCGACCGGTGACAAGCGCCCAGGCTCCAGCGGCCTTCTGGGAAAAGCTCAGCGACATGGAACGTGACCTGTCCGACGGCGCTCCCGAATGCAAGCGGATTCACACGATCCCGCACATTCCGGGTGCACCGGGCGCCACAAGGCGCACCTACGGGAAAACAGCCGTTTACAGGTCATCACTCCCGCGCAAGGATGCAGTCGACATGGCCAATGACACGCCCAATCCGCGCGGCCCCGATGCCGTCACCCACCAATTGCCCGCCGGGGAACTGCCCGCCGGCTGGATGCTTCTGGGCGGCCAGTATGAAATCGTCCGCCTGATCGCCTCTGGCGGGTTCGGCATCACCTATCTCGCACGCGATACGCTGGGGCGCGACGTGGCGGTCAAGGAATGCTTTCCCCTCGGCCTCGCGCAGCGGCAGGCGGCGACCCACGCCGTGTCGGCCACGTCCGCCGGCACCTCGGAACATTTTGAAACCGCACGCGCCCAATTCCTGCGCGAGGCGCGAATGCTGGCCGCGCTGCGCCATCCCAACGTGGTCCATGTCCAGACCCTCTTCGAGGAAAACGGCACCGCCTACATGGCGATGGATTTCATCCATGGCCGCGACCTGCATGAAGAGATCGTGGCCGCCGAGGGCGGCATCTCCCCGCCGCGCGTGCTGGAACTGGCGCGCGACATTCTGGGCGCGCTCGACTACGTCCACGGCCAGGGCGTGTTGCACCGCGATATCAAGCCCCAGAACATCCGCATCGACCGCTTCGGCGTGCCGATGCTGATCGATTTCGGCGCGGCCCGGGCGGAGACGCAGGCGAGATCGCGCATGGCGGGCACCTTCCGTGTCGTGACAGATGGCTACAGCCCCCACGAATTCTACGTTTCGGGCGCGGCGCAGGGGCCGCATTCGGACCTCTACGCACTGGCCGCGACGCTGCACCATGTCATTACCGGCAAGGCCCCGGTTCCCGCCGATGAACGCGCCAGCGCGCTTGCGACGGGCAAGCCCGACCCCTACCAGCCCATTGCCGAGGCCTGTCCCGACCACGACACCCGCCTGCTGCACCTGATCGACCGCGCCCTGCGCATGGCGCCCGAGCAACGCCCCGCCAAGGCAAGCGTCTGGCTTGCGGCGCTGGCCGATGCGCCCACGACGTTGGTGGCGCCTGCCGCGGCTGCGCCCGTCACGAGCCCATCGGTCCCCACCCGGCCCGCGCGCAGCCGCTTCGTGCCCGGCGCTCCCATTGGCGCGGCCCTTGGCGTGGCCCTCATGGGCGGGGTCGCCGCCGCCGTCTGGGCCATGCAGCCCGCGTGGCTGTCGCCCGGGATGGATACCATGATGGAACGCATGGGCCAGTTGGAGGACAGCCTGGCAATGGCCGAAGCCGCCCGCGCCGCCGCCGAGGCAGAGCTTGGCACCCTGCGCGGGACGCTGGCCGAGGCCGAGACCACCCTCGCCGCGCTGCGGGCCGCCGATGGCGACATGGCCGCCACCATGGCAGAGCTTGAAGCCGCGCAAAGCGCGCGCGACGCCGCCGCCGCGCAGGTCGCCGCGCTGGAGGCCGATCTGGCCGATCTCGCCGCGACCCAGGCGGCACTGGAAGAAGCACGCGCCGACCGCGACGCCGCCGAAGCGCGCGCGCGCCTGCTGACCCGCGACGGCGTCGCCGCCGCGGCCCGGATCGCCGAGTTGGAGGCCGCAGCGACCGAGGCAGGTGCCCGCACCACCGCGCTGGAGGCGCAACTGGCCGAGGCGACCGCCGCCCTGGAAACCGCCAGCGCCCGTGCCGACATGCTGATGCAGGTGGAAAGCGACCTGACCGAAGCGGAAGCCGCGCTTTATGCCGTCACGACGCGCGCCAGCGCATTGGAACGGCAATTGCAACAGGCGTTGGAGGGCAACAGCGATCTTGCCGCCCTGCAAGCCGAGTTGCAGACGCTGGAAGACGCGCTGATCGCGTCCGAGGCCGAACGCACCCGCCTGCAAGCCCAGATCGCCACCGCGCTCACCCTCCCAAGCCGCGACGCCAATGCCGGAGAGATCGAACGCCTGCGCGACCGCATCGCCGAGCTGGAGGCCGAGAATTCAACCCTGCGCGCAGCCCTCGCCCGGGCCGAGGCCGCGATCGTCCAAGGCACGCCCCAAGCCCCGATCGATGGCGCGACCGGTGGCACCCTCTGGACACCGTCCGCCACCCTGCAAGCACCCAATGGCACCCTGTCCCTTCTGCCGCGATTCTCGTGGGACAATCGCAGCCTTGCACTGGTCGACAGCAGCGGTGGGATTGCGCTGTTCGACCGCGACACCGGCGCCTATCGTGCGCATCTGGCGCGCGGCATCCCGGACCCGGTGATCCGGATGGATTTTTCCACTGGCGGCGGCTTTCTCATCGCGACCACGGCCGACGGCACGGCGGATCGGCTCTACGATATTGCCGCCCAACGCGAGATCCTGCGGTTCAACCCGACCACCGTCACAACCGCCAACCGCGCGATTTCGTCGGACGAGCAGTTCTTCGTCTACACTCGCGAAGGCCCATCGGGCGAGACCAACGCGGTTCTCGTGCCGCTGCGCGAAGCGGTTTCCGGTGCCGCAACCGGCGCAGCACCCGAGCGGATCCTTACCTCCGTCCCGGCGGGCGAGACGATCCGCGTGGCCTTC
>CAZTUG010000082.1:0-14473 GCA_964615955.1 uncultured Roseicyclus sp. | reverse complement strand
CCAAAGAGTAGCTTAATTAACGCCAGATCCTGTCCAGCCGATGGGGAGTAGCTCAGACGTCACCAGCAACAAGGTTGTCCGCCAAATGGAGGACTGTATCCACGAGCTCGAACGCCAGCTTGGCCGCAAGTGACGGGAGGCCGAGATCCTGTGTAAGGCGCTGGACGAGTCACCGTCAAAAAAACAGAGCTTGCTCGCGCGGTCGCCGCTGAAGAGCAATCTCCAGTAAAGGCGGTTGCGGAAACTTTGAGATCTGGATCTGCCGCCCCACCACGGACGAGTTGAACCGCCTGTTCCGCTGCTTCGATACCAACCAGCGCCTGACCGTGCTGATGACCCGGATCGCAAAATTCGCGGTGGCCACGACCATGCGGTTCGACGAGATCTGCCGCGCCGAATGGACCGATCTCGACGTCGATTGCCGGTACATCCTGCGCTTATTTGCCAAGTCTGACCTAGGAGCCTTCGGTGACCTTGGCCATCACCGCAGCGATGCGGTCGGTCACTGTGACACTTTCGGATCCCGGAATGGCGTATCAGAGCCCGGTGAATTGCGCGACCTGTGCATGGGCGACATGGACCTTGTCGTGATCGGGTGCGTTTGATCAGCCGGTCGTGCGGGGCTGTCACCTGCGCGGCAGCGTGATTGTCACGGCAACTGCGTCATGGTCGGACAGAATCATGCCGTCAGCCCCGACCGCCGGGATGATCGCCGGATCAGAGGCGACGAGGCCCCGGGTCATCAGCCAGTCGATCTTGCCCGGGAACCTGCCCCGCGCCGCCTCGGCCTCCGGGTCGGCAAAGCGCTGCGTCGGCACAAGGGCCACGTTGCAGGCCGCCCAGTCGAACCCATGCGCCGCCATCACGGTGAACAACGGCTCGTGCGGAATGACATCGCGCCGCTGTTCCGCATCTTCGGGCACGCCCGCCAATCGCTCGGCCCAGGACCGGGTCGAGGTGTTGAGATCGCCGCCGATCAGCACCGGGGCATCCGGGTCGTATTGCGCGATCAGCTCTATCAGCCGCGCCATCTGCCCCGCGCGGTGCGCCGGGTCCGAATGGCTTTCAAGATGCAGGCCGATCAGCGTGACGGCGACCCCGTCTAATATCACCTGCCCGCCGATGGCGATACGCCCGCCCACGCGCGGTTCTCCCCTGCCCCAGCCGAACCAGTGCCCCTCGGCCTCAAGCCGGAACAGAACCGGACGGTGCAGCGAAAAGCGCGACAGGACCGCATTGCCGTGAAACCCCTGCCTGTTCGCCTCGCCTGCATGGGCCGTGCGTTCACCGACCGTGCCAAGGTCAAGCTCCACGAACTCGGCAGCGTAGGCATAGGGCTGCCCGATGGCGGCGGACAGGTCTGCCGTGCGATGGGTGTTGCCAGTGCGCGCCATGCCCTTGTCGATCTCGGTGATGAGGCAGACATCGGCCGCCTCGCGCCGCAACAGATGGGCGGTGGCCGACAGGTGGCGCAAGCGCTCGACGTTCCACGCCATAACGCGCAACGACCCCTCGGCACTTGCCGCCACAGGCAACACAGGCCCGACCTCGATTTGCGCAAGCGCGGGCAGGCCGTCATGGGCGGCGCGAAAGCTGGCTACATCATCGGGGCCGTCGCGCAGGGCGACGCGGGCCTCGGCGGGCACCTCGGTCAACGCCGGGACGACGTCCAGCACCGGGCGACGGATCCAGCCGGTCATGCGGGCACCTTGGGAGCGACCCCCACTTGGGCCGCCAGCCGCGCGATCCAGGCCACATCGTCACCCGACAACGTGTCGATCAGGCCCGCCGCAAGCGCCTCGGCCAGGGCGGGTTGCGGGTCAATGCCAGCGCGCACCATCCGCTCGATGGTTGCGGGCGCATAGGCGTGGCAGCGGTTGACCACGCCCGCCTCGTGCAGGCGCTGCGCATCGTCGGCGTGCCAGACCGCAAGGTCGATGCACAATTCATCAAGGGCCGCCGCCGCCGCGACAGCCACTGGATCGCCGTGGCGGGCATGGATGATGCCGCCGGTCCGGATGTCCGGAATCTGCGTCTTGAACCAACGCAGGCAGACATGATCGAAGGAAATGACCATGACGCGGGCGCGGGCGGCAGGGTCTTCCAGCAGGGCGGCCAGCGCCTTGGCAAAGCGCGGCAGATCGCGGCGTTCCTTGATCTCGACCTCAAGACCAAGGTCGATCTCTTGCGCCAGCGCCAGAGTTTCCGCCAGTGTGGGCACCCGCTCGCCCGCGAAACCGGGCCCGAACCATGCGCCTGCGTCCAGCGCCTGCACCTGCGCCAGCGTCATGTCGGCGACGATGCCGCCACCATTTGTGGTGCGGTCCACGCTCAGATCGTGCAGCACGACGATTTCGCCATCCGCGGTCAACACCATGTCGATTTCCGCCGTGGTCCCCCCAAGCGCGCGGTTGAGGCGCAGCGCGGCAAGCGTGTTCTCAGGCGCTTCAAGGCTGTGGCCGCGATGACCGCACAGATGGACGAAGCCGTTGGTCGCAAAATCCCAGTGCATGGCGCACCCTTTCAGAGTTTGCCCATGCCAGAGGCAAGGACATCGTCGCGCAGCACGCGACCGGCCAGAAAAAACACGATCAACATCGGCACCAGCAAGATGAAGGTCACGACGGCGGCATTGGGAAAGATGATCCCACGCCCGCCCAGATAGGTCCACAAGATCACCGGTAGCGTCTGCACGAAGGGCGACCCGATGATGAAGGTCTTCTCGAATTCCTCGAAGGAGGACACGAAAGTAAGAAGCCCACCCGCGATGAACCCCGGCCAGGCCAGCGGGATCACGATATGACGCGCGATGGACCATGGCCCGGCCCCCAGCGTGCGGGCCGCCGCGATCAGGTCGCCCGGAATGGCTTCGATCGTGGCCGCAAGGATGCGGATCATGAACGGCAGCGTGCCGACCGTCTGAACGAGGATCACGCCGGGGATGGTGTAGACCAGATCGAGGCGAAAAAAGATTGCACCGACCCCCACCGCCACGATGATGCCGGGAACAATAAGAGGCGCCAGAACAAAGAGTTCCACGGCGCGCTTCATCTTGAACGGCAGCTTGGCCAGCGCGTAGGCCGTTGGCAGCGCCAGGACCGAGGTCAGGATCGTCACCGCGATGCCGATGCCCACCGACAACCCCAACGCGCTCAGGATCGTGGGGTTGCGCAGGGCCGTGTGCCAATGATCAAGCGCGAGCGAGGTTGGCACCACATCCGGCGCGAACCAGCCGACACGGGGGTCGACCAGCGACCACAAGACGGCAACCACCAGCGGCAGGCCGAGCACCACTACGAAAGCCAGCCCCAGCCCTAGCGAGATCCACCGCCCGTCGCTGGAAAGGAATGGTTGGCGCGGTGCTCGCATTGGCGTCGCGGACAGCGTCGCGGTCATCTTGCCTCACCGCCATAGGCTGTCCGCATGCTGCGCGTGGCCCGGTAATAGGCCAGCAGCACCATGATCGAGATCAGGCTCAGCACCGTTCCCATGGCCGATACCAGGCCCCAGTTGTTGCGCTCGAACGCGTTGACATACATGTGGACCGACAGGGGCAGCGGATAGACCGGCCCCAACAGGTTGGGCACGGCATAGGCGCCCATCCCGCCGATGAAGGTCAACAGGAAAGCCGCCGTGATGCCGGGCAGCGCCAGCGGCACCTGAATGCGCACAAACGTCGCCCAAGGCCCCGCCCCCAGCGTACGCGCCGCCGCCAGGATGTCGCGGTTGATCGCGCCCAGCGACCCGCCGATGATCAGCGTCATGAAGGGCACCGCCTTCCACGCGGTGGCGATGATGACGCCCACGGCCCATTGATCGCGCACCAGCTTGGGCAGGTCGATGCCGATGGGTGCCAGCGCGCGCGCGGCAAGCCCGCCCCGGTCGAACATCGTCATAACGATGAAGGCAGCGACGATACCGGGCACCACCAGTGGCACCTTGTAGAGCATGTTGAAGAGCTTCTGGCCCGGATGCGTCCGGGCCAGCGCCACGGCCAGCGGCAGCGACAGCGACAGGCTGACCAGCGTCGGCACGATGGCGAGATAGGTCGAAAACCACAACCCGTCGCGGTAGGCTTGCGTGCCGAACAGGACGCGGTAATGCTCCAGCGTGAAACCTGTCTCGGCGCCGCGGGTGAACAGTCCGAAACCTCCCAGAAACGCCAGCAGCAGCGGCAATCCGAAGAACAAGGCCAGATAGCCCCCCGCAGGCAGGATGAGGATCGCCGCCGCCGCGCGGTATGCGAAACCTCCGATCATGCGTCGCCCACCGACAATGCCGAATGCACGCCCTCGGCCAGCGGATGCGGTTCTATTCGCGCGGCAAGACGGACAGGGGCGCCGATCTCGGGGATGGCGACACCGCTGCCGCTCTGGCGGACGCGCAGTTCCACCCCGCCGATGGCGACACGGCATTCCACGCTGGCACCCAGAAAGATGACGCCGCGCACCTCCCCGGGCCCCTCCGCGTCGGGTGTCATGGCGATATCTTCGGGGCGTAGCGATACGTGTCTGTCAGCGATACCTGTCCGCGCAAAACCGACCATGTCCCACGGCATCAGTGGCTGGCCTGCCTCGAGGTGCACGGGGATAACATTGGTCTGCCCCAGAAATTCGGCAGCAAACCTGGTGCGCGGCTGGCGATAAAGGGCGACCGGCGCGCCCTCCTCGACGATGCGGCCATCCTTCATCACCAAGATGCGGTCAGCCAGCGCCATCGCCTCGGCCTGGTCGTGGGTGACGTAGATCGCGGTGATGCCAAGACGGCGTTGCAGGATCTTCAGATCATCTCGCAACTGATCGCGCAGTTTCGCGTCGAGGTTGGACAGCGGTTCATCGAACAAGAGCACATCGGGTTCGATCACCACCGCACGCGCCAGGGCCACGCGTTGCTGCTGCCCGCCGCTCAGCGCCCTTGGGTGACGGTCGGCCAGCGCGCCCAGATCGACAAGATCCAGCGCCGCGGCCACTCGCGCCGCGACTTGCGCACGGGGGATGCCGCGCATCTTGAGGCCGAAGCCGACATTGGCGGCGACCGTCATGTGCGGAAACAGGGCGTAGGACTGGAACACCAACCCGATGTTGCGTCGTTCGGGAGGCAGCGCGTGGATCGCACGGTCGTCGATCCTGATGCTTCCGCGATCGGGCTGGGTGATGCCTGCGATGATCCGCATCAAGGTGGTCTTGCCGCAGCCAGACGGCCCCAGAAGCGTGACGAATTCCCCATCACCAACGTGCAACGACACCTCGTGCAGGGCGGTGGTGCCGCCAAAGGACTTGGCGACACCGTCGATATGGAGTGTGCTCATCCCCACACCTCGCGGTCGCGGGGATAGCGGCGCTGCCGCATCATTGTTGCAGAATTTCCACCACGAAGCGGTCGGTGGCAGCCGAACTGACCACACCGGCGATACGTCCAAGGCTGCGTTCGTTGAAGATCGACGTCGGGATCAGGCGGTCAGCCATGTCGGTGTCGATCGCGGCGGACAGGTCCAGTTCCATGCGCGCCGACCGCGAGCCGTTGAGCCCCACCTTCATCACCTGCGCCTCGTCCGACAGCAGGAAGTTCACGAACAGCAGGGCCGCAGCAATGTTGTCGGTGCCCGACGGGATCATGATACCGTCGCCATCTCCAACCTGACCGCTTTCCAGAAGTGTGGTCCGAACAGTTGGCGGCAAGAGACCGCGCCCGATGAAATCGAAGGTCTGATCTTCCCACACGGTCCCCATGCTCGCCACACCGTTGGCGATCAGGTTCAGGGTGTCGGTATTGCCGTTGGTGATCTCGACGAACTCTTCCAGCTCGTCGAAATAGGTCATGACCGGATCGAGGCAGTCGCCAGCCGCCCATTCCACCGCCTGTTCCGGCGTCAGGCTGAAATCGCGAGCTTGCGCGACGCAGTCGTCGGATGCAAGCCCGATGATGGCGCTTTCCATGAAACCGCCGCCCGAGCCACCGCCCGCAGGCGAGGTCATCGCGAAGCGCCCGGGGTTGGCACGGGCCCAGTCGAGGATGGCGGCGAAGGTCTGCGGCACGTCCCCGGCATCAAGGCTGCGGGTGTCATAGCCGATGGCAGTCTGGTTGCGGTGGAACGGTACCACCACGCCGCCGTGGAAATACCCACGCGACACGGTCGAAGGCTCGATCGCAAGATCGGGGGCCGCAGGCAGCATCGTGTGCAGCGGCAGGTTGGCGATCACGCCGGACTCGTTTGCCAGACGCACCTGGCCGTTGGGCATGAAGAACACATCCGCAGGCGATCCGCGCCCCGCCTCATGGGCGGCGATAAGCTGCTGCACGCCTGCTGCGCCGTCGATGGAGATATGGGTGACCGTGATGTCGGGATAGGCCGCGGTGAAGGCCGGGATCAGGTTGTCGACGAAAAGCGGGCCGAAGCTTTCGGTGAAGTCGTAGAACACGATCTCGGTGCCGGCGGCGATCGGGCGCAGGGTTTCGACAAAGGTTTCCGGCGTTAGCGTGGCAAGGTCCACGGGGCTTTCGACGTTGAAGGCATCGCCGCCGACGGGCTCGACCGCCCAAAGCGCGCTCGCGGCAAGAAGGGCGGAGACAGCAACGCTGCCTGCAAGAATTCGGTTGGTCATGGAGGGATCCTTTTCGGGAACAATGTCCGGTAATGGAATACGCACGCCGCGATCTTGGCGACGTGCGCTGCAAGATCAGTTGGTCGCGATCATCTCGCGCATCGTGGCGGCGAAATCGGTCAGCGCCTCTTCGGCGGTTTCCTGTTGCAGCACGATGGATTGCCATACCGCCGGTTCCTCGGCGCGGATGGCGGGCATGGCGGGCGGGCGGGCGCGCGTGAACGCGATCTCGAGCTGGCTGTTGGCGACCAGATAGGCCGGGCTGGCATCGATCACCTCTTGCGCCAGCGGATGATCGATCGCGCCCTCGATGATCGGCAGATACCCGGTACGGGCAAAGATGAAGGCGTTGTTTTCGACCGTGGTGGCGAATTCGATGAAGGCCCAGGCCCCGTCCCGAACCTCCTGCGGCGCTGTGGCGACGATCCCGAGGGTTGCTCCCCCGATGGGGGCGGCGCAGATCACATCGCAGGGCAAGGGCGCCACGCCGAGTTCGAACGGGGCTTCCGCCAATTTGCGGGTCAGGCCACCGGTGGAATTCACCTCCATCGCGGCGCGGCCCGAGATGAAGTATTCGGCGGCCACCCCCTCGTCCAGAGCGGCTTCGAGCGAAGCAACCTCGTACACGTTCACCAGATCGGCGGCGAACTGATAGGCCCGGATCGATGCAGGGCTGTCGATCTGCACGGCATTGTCCGCCGGATCGATCCAACCTCCGCCCGCCTGGTTGGTCATCGCCCACCGGCCCCATTGCGGCGGCGTGGTCATGCCCCATTGCGTCACGTTGCCTGCATCGTCGCGGATCGTCAGGGCCTGGGCTGCGGCAAGCCAATCCTCCCAGGTCGCCGGAGGCGCGTCGGGATCAAGCCCCGCGGCACGGAACGCATCGCGGTTGTAATAGAACACCGGCGTCGAGACGTTGAATGGGATTACGTAGCTTTCGCCCAGGTAGCGCGAGGCCTCCAGGGCGAAGGGGCGGATGCGGGCGACAAGTTCGTCACCCGAGGCGTCGAGATAGGGTTGCAGGGGCGCCAGCGCGCCGCGATCCGCAAACAAACCATAGCGGGTAATCTCCAGCATCACGAGACCGGGCGCGGTGTTGCCCGCGATGGCAGCCGTCAGGCGCTGTGTGCCCTCGGTGTAGTTGCCGGTGTAGACTGGAACGATTTCATAATCATCCTGCGCGGCGTTGAACTGTGCGGCCAGCTCACCCACGGCCTCGCCGTTGTTGCCGGAAAACGCGTGCCAGAATTCGACCTCGACCTGTGCCGCGGCGGGTGCGGCAAGGCAAAGAGCCACCGCGCTTGTCGTCAGAAATTTCATGATAGACCCCCGGAATGCTTGCCCTGCAGCGGGCAACCTGTGCCAATCATGGTCCGTTCATCGTGACACGCAGATGTAGGCTGCGTGAAATGTTCGTGTCATACTTCTATGGCATCCGGGCCTCATGCAGCGCCTGTCGCCATACCTTTACGCCGCTCCGGCCCTCATCGTGCTGGGGCTATTCGTTTACTGGCCGATCCTCTATTCCGTCTGGCTGAGCCTGCACCGGTGGGATTTCCTGATGCCGCAACCGCAGTTCGTCGGCCTGCGCAACTATCGGATCATGTTCGAAAGTGCGCAGTTTTCGAACGCGCTACGGATCACGGCACTCTTCACCATCGCGTCGATTCCGCCGATGCTGGTCCTGGCACTTGGGGTGGCGGTGCTGATCGCGCCGCCCACACGGCCCAATCGGGTTCTGCGCTCGGTCTTCTTCCTGCCCACGGTGATGTCGGCGGTGGCCATCGGCGTGGTGTTCGACTGGATGATGAATTCCGAGATCGGCACCTTCAACACGTGGCTCAGGGCGTTGGGGCTTGAGGGCGTCAACTGGCTGATCGACCCGAACCTTGCGATCTACTCACTGGCTATGGTCGAGGTCTGGAAGCAGTTCGGCTACAACGTGGTGATGTATGCCGCCGGGCTCCAGGCAATCCCTGCCACGGTCTACGAGGCGGCGCGGATGGATGGCGCGACACCGTGGCAAAGGTTTCGCGATGTGACGTTTCCGCTGGTGATGCCGACGACGTTCTTTCTGTTGATCCTCGCGGTGATCAACGGCTTTCAGGTTTACACCTTTGTCGAGGTCATGACACAGGGCGGCCCGGCGCGTGGCACCGAAGTGCTGTTGTTCTACCTGATCCGCACCGGGTTCGAAGGCGGCAACGTCGGACTGGGGTCCGCCATTGCGTTGTTCCTTTTTGCCTTTCTGATCGCCCTGACGTTGCTCAAGATGCTGACCCTCGGGCGGAAGGTGCATTATGGCTACGACTGACATCCCGAGCGGTGACGCCCGGGTGCAGCAAACCCTGCGGACGCGTCGCGGATGGTCGCCCGCAGGCGTCGCGCGCGCTCTCTTCCTGGGATTGCTCGCGCTTGTCGTGCTCTACCCACTTTGGAACATCCTCGCCATCAGCCTCGCGGACCGGTCTTCGGTCATCGCGACCGACCGCACGCTCTGGCCACCGACCGGGGATGCCTATGCCCGTGCCTGGTTCAACGTGCCTTTTCCGCGCTATTTCCTGAACTCGCTGATCGTCACCGGCGTCGTGACGATCGGCAACACGCTGACCGCAGTGCTGGCCGCCTATGCCTTCGCCAGGGCCGAGTTTCGCGGCCGGGAATTTCTGTTCCTGCTGATTGTCGGCACCTTGATGATCCCTTCCCATGTCACGTTGATCCCCAATTACCTGACCTTCGCGCGCTGGCACATGCTTGATACCCATGTCGCGCTGATCTTGCCATTCCTCGCCTCCGGCTTTTCGGTGTTCTTCCTGCGCCAGTTCATGCGCGGCATCCCGGCCAGCCTCGATGAAGCTGCACGGATGGATGGCGCGGGAACCTGGATGATCTTGTGGACGATCATCGTGCCGCTGTCCTGGCCCGCCATCGCGGTGGTGGCGCTGTTTACCTTCATGGGCAACTGGAACGAGTTCGTGTGGCCGCTGCTCACCACATCCTCCGAAGACATGCGCACCGTCCAGATCGGCCTGCGCTACCTGCTCCGCGACGAGGGCGAGGGTGCGACGCCGGACTGGCCGCTGGTCATGGCGGGCACGATGATCACGCTCTTGCCGCTGCTTGTCGCCTATCTTTTCGCAGAACGGCACATGATCCGCGGCATCACCATGGGATCTTTCAGATGACACCTATCATGACCGAGATCGCCGCCCATCGCGGCGGGGCAGCACTCTGGCCCGAAAACTCCGCCACCGCCTTTCAGGGTGCGATCGCGCTGGGGGTGGAGCAGATCGAATTCGATGTCCAGATGACAGCAGACCATGTGCCGGTGATCTTTCACGACACCACGCTCGACCGGATGACGAACGGCACCGGGCCGCTGGCCGACAGGACACTGGCGCAGCTAAAGGAGCTGGAGATCACTGGCGGAGGTGGCCAGATCCTGACGCTTGAAGAAGGCGTGGATATCATGGCTCCCTCCGGGATCGTGCTGCGCTGCGAGATCAAGCCGGGCCCGGGAATGATCCCCTACGCCGGCCTGACCGATGCGACGCTGGCGATCTTGTCGCGGCACGGGCTGTTCGCCCGCACGGTCATCACCAGCTTTCATTTGCCGATCCTGGCCGAGGTTGCCAGCAAGGCCCTGCCGATGCGCGATGTGATCTGGCTGGTGGCCGACCCCATCGCGCGTCTGCTGTCACCCACCGATCTTGCGATGCTGGCGCACGCAGCGGGCGTGGGCGCCATCGCGCCGCACTGGAAGGTATTGGCCGAAGGCACGCGTCTGAGCGACCTGCGCGCCGCCGACCTGCGCGCCAGCGCCTTTGGCGTGCTCGAGGATGCGGCAATCGTCTGGGCGCTTGGCACCGCCTTGCCGGTGTTCACGACCGACCGCCCCGACGCCGCCCTGCGCCTGCGCCTGCGCCTGCGCCACAACCAGAAGGGCGGGGCCGCCTGATGTCCAACATTTCGATCCGCGACGTGGTGAAATCCTATGGCGCCGAAACGGTGATCCATGGCCTGTCACTCGGCATCGGGGCGGCGGAGTTTCTGGTGGTGCTCGGCCCGTCGGGTTGCGGGAAATCGACGCTCCTGCGCATGGTCGCGGGGCTTGAAACGATCACCGCCGGAACCATCGCCATCGGCGGCGATGTGGTCAACGACCTTGAGCCGCGCGATCGCGGCTGTGCCATGGTCTTCCAGAACTACGCGCTTTATCCGCACATGAGCGTCGCCGACAACATCGGTTACGCCCTGCGCGTCGCCAAGGTGCCCAAGGCCGAACGACGCGCCCGCGTCGAGAAGGTGGCGAACCTGATCGGGCTGCAGGATCTGCTGGACCGCAAGCCGGGGCAATTGTCCGGCGGCCAGCGCCAGCGCGTTGCCATGGGCCGCGCGATGATCCGCGAGCCCAAGGTCTTCCTGTTCGACGAGCCGCTGTCGAACCTCGATGCCAAACTGCGGGTGCAGATGCGCACGGAAATCCGTCAGTTGCACAACCGGCTTGGCACGACGAGCGTGTTCGTCACCCATGACCAGATCGAGGCGATGACACTTGCCGACCGGCTGGTGCTGATGAATGGAGGGCGGATCGAACAGGTTGGCTCCCCGTCTGAAATCTATGCCCATCCTGCGTCGGCTTTCGTCGCAGGCTTCATCGGGGCACCTCCGATGAACCTGTTGAGCGCCCGGCTTGACCGGTCTGCGGGTGCGTTGCGACTGCCCGGTGATCAAAGCATATCCATGACCCCCTCCCAGATCGACGCGATTGCGCTGGACACCGTGCAGATCGGTATTCGGCCCGAAGCGTTGCGCCCGGACTTCGGATCGAGCGACCTGCAATTGAAGGCAAGGTTTTGCTTTGCCGAGGAGCTGGGAAGCTTCCGACTTTGGCATGTCGATCTCTCGGGAGTGCCCTTGATCGTGCAGACGATGGAACGATTGCCGCCGGGTGTGGATGCGGTGGTCACGCTCGGGTTCGAGGCTGCGGACATACATCTATTCGATGCGGACACTGGTCGCCGGATCGAGCCCGAATGCAGTGGGTAGCCAAAAGCGAGCGGTCACTGCTTGAGCCGGTGACCTGAGCAACTTGTCCAAGATCGGCAGCGTTTAAGAAAAGTTTGAAAAACCTGTTACGCTTGGCCTGAGTCTGTCGTCTTCGGCAGCCGCACAAGGCGCCGTGCCTATGCCGAATGGGCCCCTCTTGCCCGGCCTGCGCGATACGGTGAAGAAGACGGTGGCGCGGCGTGAACAAGTCCTGTCGGAAAGACCTACGCTGAACCCCTGGGGCCAAATTCCTTTGCTGATCGCGCCACATTATCGAAGGCAACGCCAAGCCGCGGGCGGCCGCCACCTTTGCACCTGGACCAATCCACACTCTTCCAGTCTGCCTGATGTCGCCCCGGTTGATCCCGATCAGCTAGAGCGCAGGCGATTTCTGCAATGGTGCGCCTGATCCCATTTCAAAATTCATTTTCGGAGGTTTCGCCGATGTCATCCGTTGCAGACCCTCTCATGCACAAGCTGCCGTCCTACGCGATCGTGTTCTTCGTCCTGCTCACGTTCGGCATCACCTGGGGCGTGATCGGCGGCTAAATCTACTTTCCAGAGCGGGCGTCCGCGACCTTCGGCGAGATCAGCGGTAGTCATCCGCTCTACTTCCTCGCAACATGGGCGCCAGGGATCGCGGGCATCCTTCTGGTGTTGGCATTCGGCGGCGTGCGAGGGTTGCAGGCCTTCTTTTCGCGCCTCTTGTACTGGCGTTGCGCCCCGGTCTGGTGGGCCATCATCCTGATCGGCATCCCGCTCGTCTTCGTGGTCGGATCGTTGATCAAGGGCGGGCCGCTCCTTGCGCCGGTGCCACCGGAAGGCGTGGGCGCCATGGTCAGCCTGATGTTCATGATGCTGTTTCTCGGCCCGATGGAGGAGTTCGGCTGGCGCGGCATCGCACAGCCTCTTTTGCAGCGCCATATGGCCCCTTTCTGGGCTGAGGCCCTCATCGGGACCGCTTGGGGCATCTGGCACCTGCCCGCCTTCTTTCTTGCGGGCGTCGTCTTTGCAGAATGGAACTTCCTGCCATTCTTCATCGGCAACGTCACCCTTGCCATCCTTGTGACGCCAATCTTCAACAGCGCGCGCGGTAGCCTGCTGTTGCCGATGCTGTTCCACTGGCAGCTGATCAACCCGTTTTGGCCCGACGCGCAGCCCTGGGATACATGGCTTCTCGTCGCGGTTGCAGCGGTGGTGGTCTGGCTGAACCGCGCCGAGATGTTCACCCGTGACCGCGCGGTGACGAACGTCATCCCGGTCGAGGCACGACGATGAAGGGCGCGCTCGTTGCATCCTGCGTCGCCTTGGCCCTCGCGCTGGCCGGTCCGGGGCTCGCCGCTTCGCCGCAAGATCGGCTGAGCGACCTGTTGGACAGCTTCATCAGGACTTCGGCTTTCCCGGAGCGACGGCCGCCATAGCCCTTGCCGACGGCAGCATCGTCGCGGCGGCGACGGGTGTTGCCGACGCGGAGGCCGACACGCCGATGACATCCGACAGCCGGATGCTGGCCGCGAGCATCGGGAAAAGTTTTGCCGCGATGGCGGCGTTGTCGCTGGAAAGCGATGGCGTCCTGTCCCGGTCCGACCTTGTGTCCTGGCACCTTGGCGACCGGGACTGGTTCACGAGACTGCCGAACCATGCAACGATGGCCATGGGCGACCTGCTGCGCCACACGTCGGGCCTGCCCGACCATGTGCATCTTCAAGGTTTTCAGTCCGCGATGGCGGCGCGCATGGCCAGCGGCAGTGCTGCATTCACACCCGAGAAGGCCATCGCCTTTGTCCTCGATACCAAACCGTTGTTTGCGACCAGAGAGGCATGGGCCTATTCCGACACCGGGTATCTCCTGCTTGGCCTCGTGATCGAGCAAGCCGGTGCAGCGTCGTATTACGACCTCGTGGCGGAGCGTTTCCTGGCCCCTCTCGGCTTGACGGCCACGACCCCCTCGGACACGCCCACCCTGCCCGGACTGGCAGTGGGTTATGTGGGCGAAGATAACCCCTTCGGTCTGCCGCTGCGGACCATGGACGACGCGGGCCGCATCCTCTGGGATCCGGCGATGGAATGGACGGGGGCCGGGTTCGTCTCGACCTCACGCGATCTGGCGGTCTGGGGCCATGCGCTTTTTGGCGGCATGGCCATGGCAGAGCCCTATCTTGACCGGTTGCTCGATGGTGTCCCTGTCTCACCCGTTGTACCGGGCATCTTCTATGGCGCCGGTGTTGCGATCTATGCCGATACGCCGCTTGGTCGGGTCTATGGCCATGGCGGCTGGATTCCCGGATATGTCTCAAGCCTGCGCCACTACGCCGATCACGGCGTGACGGTCGCTTTCCAGATCAACACCGATGTCGGGGTCATGGACGACTCGCGCAACCTTGTCCCCGCACTGGAAGCGGCACTGGCCGAGCTTGCAGTCGAGGCCGTTCGATGATGGCGCGGTGCGCCCTGCTGACCGGTCTTGGCGGAATGTCGCGCGCGGCCTGCGCATTTGCACACCCCGGTGATCAGCGCCCTTCTGGCGAGATCAGGAAAGGTCGGCGTTGTCATCGTGGAAGGACAAGGCAGAATTATGACGGATTACCAAACGAAACTGACTTAACCAATCTGGAGCATGTAGCATGGACTTGATTTCTCGCAGAGCCGTAATCGGAACCGGCCTTTCGCTCGCCGCTGTGGGCGCTGTCGGATAGGGCCTTTGGCCACGCATGGACGGCTACCGCGACGCAGTAGAGCGTCAGCGTCAGCTCGTCGTCGGCACTCCCGAGAACCAAGAGCTTGTCCGGATGGCGACACTCGCCGCCAATGGGCACAAC
>CAZTUG010000081.1:0-14757 GCA_964615955.1 uncultured Roseicyclus sp. | reverse complement strand
ACCGCGCAGATGGTCGTGGCGCTGAAGCCGCTGCATGACCGGGCGCGGATCAAGCGGGTGGTCGTGTCCACCTACCAATCCGTGTCCGGGGCAGGCAAGGAGGGCATGGACGAGCTTTGGGAGCAGACCAAGGCGGTCTACAATCCGGTGAAGGAGGTGCCGCCCTCGAAGTTCCAGAAGCAGATCGCCTTCAACGTGATCCCCCAGATCGACGTCTTTCTCGACAGTGGCGAGACCAAGGAAGAATGGAAGATGGTTGCCGAGACCAAGAAGATCCTCGATCCGAAGATCAAGGTCACGGCCACCTGCGTGCGCGTGCCGGTCTTCGTGGGCCATTCCGAGGCGATCAACATCGAGTTCGAGGAGTTCCTCGACGAGGACGAGGCCCGCGATATCCTGCGCGAGGCGCCCGGTGTCATGGTCATCGACAAGCGTGAACCCGGTGGCTACGTGACGCCGGTGGAATGTGTCGGCGATTATGCGACCTTCATCAGCCGGATCCGGCAGGACAGCACCATCGACAACGGGATCAACCTGTGGTGCGTGTCCGACAACCTGCGCAAGGGCGCGGCCCTGAACGCGGTTCAGATCGCCGAGACGCTTGGCAGACGGCAGTTGAAGAAGGGCTGAAGCCTGCGCGGGGTCGCGGGCGGGGCTCTCCCGCCCACGACATGAAGCGCTGCGCGCTTCAGTCATCGGTTGGGCGTGGCGCGCCGGGGGCCTTCGGCCCTGTCGGCGCGGCACCGTCGCGCCCGGTTTCGCCGAGGCACCCTTTTTCGGGCGGTTGCCAAGACTGGGCGTGCGGCCTGCGTCAAACCCTCATGATCGGCACCGGTTGGCCGGTCCGGATTTCCGCCCTTGGCAGGGGGACCGGACCGGAGGATGGTGCCTCCACCCTGTTCCCGAGGACCCCATTTGATGAAACGCATTCTTCTGACCACGGCGCTTTGCGCCACCCTTCCCGTGACCGCGTGGGCCGACGACATCCTGATCCGGGCCGACCTGTCGCAGGCGACCGTCTATGGTGCCGGTGCCGATGTCTCGCGCACCGGCACCGCCGCCCTGCCCACAGGACGCCACCGGCTGCTGATCGCCATGCCCGACATCTTTGCTGCCCAGTTGCCGCAGATCGTGGGGCCAGAGGCGGTGCGTTTCGGCCCGCCGCAGGTGATCCAGAACCATCCCGTCGCGGAAGGCGCGCTTGATACGCCCGCCCAGGCTACGGCGCGCGCAGCCGTCGAGACGGCGGAGCAGGGCGTGCTGGACGCGCAGGACGCGCTGGCGCATGCCGATGCGTCGATCCGCGCCATCGAAGCGCAGCAGGGCTATATCGCGGCCATCCTGCGCGGCGGCGAAAACGGTGTCGCCATGCCGCAGGACCCCACATTGGTGCCGCAGTTCCTGGCGACGCTGGGCGAGCAGACGGCCCGCCTGGCCGATGAGTTGCTGACCGCGCAGATGGCCCGTCGCGACCTGGTGGAGGCGGTGGACGATGCCCAGCGCGCCTTTGCCGAGGCGGCGCAGGCCTTGCAGGCGCTTGCGCCCTTCGGCCTGAACATCGGCGTCATTGCCGTGGACGTTACGGTTCCCGAAGCCATCGAAGCCGACATCACGCTGGACTACTTCACCTATGAGGCGGGATGGCGCCCGAGCTATGAGTTGAACCTTGAAACCGACCCCGGCGCGCTGGAGGTGGAGCGCTTCGTGCTGCTGCAAACCAGCGGGGCCGCCCGGTGGGAGGATGTCGCGGTCACCTTCTCGACCTCGGACCCGAACCGCACCCGGGAGCCGAGTGAATTGTCCTCCACCCCCGCGCGCCTGATCGAGCCGGTGCCCGAATCGCGAATCGCGGGCGAGGTCTTGGGGACTGTGGCCCCGGCCCCGCAGACGGCAATCGGCCGATATGGCGCGGGCTTCGCGGATGCGGTGGCGCCCGTCGTTGCGGTCGAGGCCCCGGTGGAGGCCGATTTCAATGGCCTGTCCGTCAGCTACCGCTATCCCGCGCCGGTCAGCGTGGGGCCGACCGGACAGATCCTGCTGCCTTTCGACAGCCTCGATCTGGAGGTGGAGTTGGAAAACCGCGCGGTGCCGCGCTGGGACGACACCGCCTTCCTTGTCGCCATGGCCGAGAACGACTCCGGCGAGCCGATCCTGCCCGGCGAGGCCCGGTTCTATCGCGACGGCGCCCTGATCGGGGAAGGTTACCTGCCGCTGATCCCGGCGGGCGCGGATGCCGAGATTGCCTTCGGCGCGCTGGATCATCTGCGGCTGGTCTGGATCGACCGGTCGTTGGCGGAAGGCGATCGGGGGCTGTTCGTGTCGTCCAGCACCCAGTCGCGCGAGATCGCCTTCGGGGTGGAGAATATCGGCACCGAGGCCGAGAGCGTCCGCATCGTCTATGCCACGCCCTATGCGGAGCAGGAGGATCTTGATCTGGACCTGACCCTGTCCCGGCAGCCCAGCGAACGGGATGTCGACGATCTGCGCGGCGTTCATGGCTGGGATCTCGTCATCGCACCGGGAGAGACCGAGTTGGTCGAGATGGTGGTCGATTTCGAATTCCCCGAGAGCCGGATCCTCGACTGGCGTCCGTGACCCGAACCCGGGGGGCACCCCCCCGGTTCACTCTGGCCGATCTGCGGCTACCCTTCCACCGCGGCGCGCAGCTGGTCGAGGCCGCGCTCGTAATCGGCACCGATCCAGTTATCCATCATCAGCCCGAACCAGCGTCCCATCGGGCCCGAGCCCATATCGGCATCCATCCCCCAGATCACGCGTGTGCCGTCCCCCTCGGGAACCAGCCGCCACCAGGCTTCGGAGGGCGGGAAGCCTTCGAACTCGAGTGTCGAGCGAACGCTTTCATTTTCCACCGCTTCGACGATTTCCTGCCGACCGTTGCCGACATTCCGGTGGTCGGAGACCCATTCCATGACATTGCCGACACCCGAATCCGGTCCGGAATAGGTCACGACCATCTCGGGGTCGTAGTCGCTCCACGGGGACCATTCCGAAAACGCTTGCAGCGAACTGACCTGCGCGAAGACGGCCTCTGGTGGGGCGGCGATGACGATGTCGCGTTCCACGGAGATGTGGCGCGGCAGGGCGTAACCGATGGCGACGGCGGCGAGGATCAGGACCACGAGGCCGATGAGAATGTTGCGGATCAGGCGCATGCCGGTTCCTCCGGTGGTTGGGTCAACAGGGCGAGGATACCATGGCGCGCGCGGATTTCATGCAAGTTGTGACGGAATTTGCCGCACGGTTGATGGAGCGCAGGACAGGGCAGGCCGAATTGTCCCTGCGGGCGGCGGAACGCACGCCGTTCCGCGCCGTCATCTGTACCCGGCAGACGATGCTTGCGCCGCTTCGGGACTTCCTGCGCCGACCGCCGATGCTTGCGCCGCTTCGGGACTTCCTGCGCCGACCGCCCAGTCCGGTGGCGGGTGAGGTGAGATCAGAACCGCTCTGCGCGCAGCACTTCGCAATCGATGACCGAGACCACGCCGATATGACGTTCGACCACCGCGAAGGCGGCGTCGAGCAGCGCATCGAGGCGGTCCGGGCGAATGATGCAGACCACGCAGACCATGCCGCCGGCGCGCGACACCTGCCCCTCGCGGCTCCATTGCCCCGACCGGCCCGAACCGCCGAGGACGGGCAGAACGGTGAACCCCGTCACGCCCGCCGCGACCAGCGCCTTGGTGAGGCGGCCTTCCATGACGGCTTCGATGGTGATTTCCACCCGTTTGGCCTGATGGGTCTGCATGGGTCAGCCTCCGGTCACGAATGTCGCCACGGCAAGGTAGAGCGGGATGCCGATGGTCAGGTTGAAGGGGAAGGTCACGCCAAGCGACAGCGTCAGGTAGATCGACGGGTTCGCTTCGGGCAGGGCGACGCGCATGGCGGCGGGCACGGCGATGTAGCTGGCCGAGGCCGACAGCGTCATGAACAGGACGACGCCGCCGGGGCTGAGACCAAGCAGGACACCCGCCAGAAGGCCGAAGCCGCTGCCCACCAGCGGCATGAGCACCCCGAACGCGAAGAGGCCGGGCTTCAACACCCCGCGCGCGTCCCGCAATCCGCGCCCGGCGACAAGGCCCATGTCCAGCAGGAACAGGCACAGCACGCCCTGGAACGGGGCCACGATGAACGGGGCGATCAGGTCCATGCCCTCGGCCCCGGTGATCGCGCCGATCAGGAAGGAGCCGACCAGCAGGACAATGGACCCGTTGAGCAGGATTTCCCGCATCAGGCCCGCATCCATCCCGGCCGCGCCCTTGTCGTAGCGCGCGATGAGCCAGAGGGCCGACAGGATCGCGGGCGCTTCCATGACGGCGGCGACGGCGACCATGTACCCTTCCGCCACCAACCCGCTGGCGGACACGACCGAGGACGCGGCCACGAAGGTCACGATGGAGATGGAGCCGTAATGCGCCGCCACCGCCGCGGCATCCGTCACCGACAGGCCGGTCATGGCGCGCAGCAAGGCGAAGGCGACCAGCGGCAGCACGAAGCTGAGCACGAGACCCGCCGCCAGCGACAGGATCAGCGTCGCGTCGATCCCGTTCGCGGCCACCGCCGCGCCGCCCTTGAAGCCGATGGCAAAGAGCAGGTAGATCGACATGCCCTTCGCGATCGCCTCTGGGATGGATAGATCCGACCGCGCGAAGGCGGCAAGGAACCCCAGGGCGAAGAACAGGATGATCGGCGACAGGAGGTTGTTGGCTGCAAGCGAAAGCATTCCATCCATGGTAACGCAATTCCTGTGGTTTTGGGCGCGGCAGACCTAGGGCGAGACGGGGTCGGGCGCAAGCCGGGCGTGCAGGGCCACTTCCGGCGGGTCCGGTCAGGCGGGTGTGAAACGGCGCAGGGTGCCGTCGAAGGTCTCCAGATCCATGGCGGCGATGTCCGCCCAAAGCCCGTGCAGGGTCAGGCTTCCGTCATCGACGGCACCCCGCACGAAGGGATAGCCGAGCAGGTTTTCGAGGCTGACATGAATGCCCTCCTTCTCCAGCGCGGTTTGGCGAAGGGCGGGATCGGCGACATCCGCGACCGCGATGAAGGCGGGGCGCAGCACGTCGAGCCAGCGGCCGATCAGGCTGTCGCGTTCCTCGAAATGTGGTGCATTGCCTTCGCACATGGCGATGCAGCCCTGCACGCCGCCGCAGTTGGAATGGCCCATCACGAGGATATGCTTCACCCTCAGATGCCGCACCGCGAATTCCACCGCAGCGCCCGTCCCGTGGTGGTTTCCATCGGGCGTGTAGGGCGGCACAAGGTTCGCGATGTTGCGATGGACGAACAATTCGCCCGTGCGCTGCCCGAAGACGGAGTTGATCGCCACGCGGCTGTCGCAACAGGCGATCACCATGGCGCGGGGGCTCTGGCCTTCCTCGGCCAGTTTCTGGAACCAGTCGCGGTGTTCGGGAAAGGACGTGGTCTTCCAGTCCCTGTAGCGGTCGCGCAGATAGGACGGCAGGGACTTGACGCGGTACATGGGCTGGATCCTCAGTCAATACATCCAACACCTTAGCCTGCATTCCAAGCAAATTGGAGGTGCTTTTGTCGCGGCGATAAATCGTTTCTTCAGCACGCCGGGCGCACAACCACCCGATCCCAGTAATGGGCGTCCTGTGGTGGGGGCGATGAAGAGGAGCGAGACATGAGCCGGACAACCGGGGCCGAACTGCGCCCCTTGATTACGGAATTGCAACCCGATGAACCGGCGCGGTTCAATCCGGACCGGCTGGAGGAATTGTGCCATCTTGTCGGAGAGGTCCGCGCCGAGGCGGAAGTGGCGCTGGCCTTGCACCGCATGTCCGAGCATCTGCCGCGTCTCAAGGCGCTGCTGCGGGACGATGCGAATGCCTTTGCAGTGACGATCGACCAGATCGCCGCGGACGCCGACCTGATCGGAATGGCGACCCTGGCCCGCGTGGCGCGCAACGTGCTCGACAGCCACGCAAGCGGCAACCAGGTCGCGGTCGCGGCAACCCTTGCGCGGTTGGAACGGGTCGGCGACAGGTCCATCCATGCGGTCTGGGACCTGGAGGATCTGTCGGTTTGACGCCAGGCGCCGCCGCCGGGCCCCGGTGCGGATGTCGCGCCGGGGTGCTGATCCGGACTTGCGGCGCGGGCGCGGAACGCTAGGCTGGCGCCGACTGAACAAGGTGCGTCAATGCCAATGCAATTTGCCGGGGCCGGGTCTGATACCCTGCCGCTCTACCTGATCGATTCCGAGGAGTCGCTCGGCACGCTCGACCCGTCCCATGCTGACTGGGCCAAGGCCCATGGCTTCACCGGCCAGGTGGGCCGCGTGCTGAGCCTGCCCGGACACGGCCCCGGGACCGGCCTGGCAGGGGCCGTGGTCGGAACCGGAACCGCGCAGGATCGCGCGCGCAATCGCTTTGCCGTGGGCGCCGGGATCGCGTCGCTGCCCGAGGCTGTCTATGCCATCGCCAACATGCCCGCCCCGGGACCCGACGCCGACGAGATCGCGCTTGGCTTCCTGCTGTCCACCTACCGTTTCGATCGCTACCGCGCACAGCCCGGGACAAAGGCGCGGCTGGTGGCACCCGACGGCGTCGATGGCCCGAGGCTGGAGCGGATCGCGACGGCCGAAGCCCTGACCCGCGACCTGATCAACACCCCGGCCGAGGATATGGGGCCGGATGCGCTCGAGTCCGCCATTCGCGGCCTCGCGGGCCAGTTCGGCGCGCAGGTCGCGACCATCGAGGGGGAAGATTTGCTGGCGCAGAACTTCCCGCTGATCCACACCGTCGGCCGCGCCGCCACCCGCGCCCCGCGCCTGATCGAGATGACATGGGGCAATAGCGGCCCGGCGCTGACGCTGGTGGGCAAGGGCGTGTGCTTCGACACCGGCGGGCTGGATCTGAAACCCGCCGCTTCCATGGGACTGATGAAGAAGGACATGGGTGGGGCGGCCAATGTGCTGGGGCTGGCGCGGATGATAATGTCGGGCGGCATGGACTGCCGCCTGCGCGTGCTGGTCCCCGCCGTGGAGAACAACGTCGCGGGCAATGCCTTTCGCCCCGGCGATATCCTGACCGCGCGCAACGGATTGACGGTGGAGATCAACAACACCGACGCCGAGGGAAGGCTGGTTCTGGCCGATGCGCTGGCGCTTGCCTCGGAAACCCCGCCTGACCTGCTGATCTGCATGGCGACCCTGACGGGCGCCGCGCGGGTCGCCGTCGGCCCCGACATCGCGCCGTTCTTCACCGATGACGACGGGCTTGCCGCGCTGTTGTCGCGGTCCGCCGCCCGTGTCGCGGACCCGGTGTGGCGCCTGCCGTTCCACGACGCCTACGAGCCGCTGATCGAACCCGGCATCGCCGACCTGGACAACGCGCCTTCGGGCGGCATGGCGGGCGCGATCACGGCCGCGCTGTTCTTGCGTCGCTTTGCGCCCGTCCCTCGCTTCGCCCATTTCGACGTCTTCGCATGGTCGCGCGCCAACGCGCCCGCCCGACCCAAGGGCGGCCTCGGCCAGGGTATCCGTGCCCTTTACGATGCATTGCCGGAGGCGTTGGGCCGATGAGCGACTCCCGCACGATGCCGACCAATGGCACGGTCGCCCATACGTCTCTCAAGGGGATCGTCGAGGCCGACCGCTATACCGAAGGGCGGTGGATGATGGTGCAGCAGCCCATCGCCAACCTGTCCGAGACCCCGCGCGGCGGACGCACCAGCCAGCTTGTCTTCGGCGAGCGGTTCCTTGTTCTGGATACCGAAGACGGTTTCGCCTTCGGGCAATGCGAGCGGGACGGCTATGTCGGCTACATGATCTCGGGGGCGTTGACCGGGGCGGAGCCTGCAACCCATTGGGTGATTTCGCCCGCCACGCATCTTTACCCGCGCCCCGACATGAAATCGCCGCCCGATGTCTGCCTCTACTTCGGCAGCCAGGTGAAAGTGACGGCGGAGAAGGGGCAATTCCGCCGCATCCATACCGGGCATTTCATGCCATCCCAGCACCTGATGCCGATCAAGGCGCGCTTCGCCGACCCGGTTGGGATCGCCGATTTGTTCCTTGGCACACCCTACCTCTGGGGTGGGACCAGCCGGTGGGGTATCGACTGCTCGGGGCTGGTGCAGGCCTGCCTGCACGCTTGCGGGTTGGACTGCCCGCGCGATAGCGACCAGCAGGAAGCCCAACTGGGCGAGGCGATCCCACCCGATGCTGCGCTGAAGCGAGGCGACCTGATCTTCTGGAAGGGCCATGTGGGCATGATGGCCAGCGACCGGATGCTGCTGCACGCCAACGCGCGTCACATGTCCGTCGCCTATGAGCCTCTCAAGGACGCCGCCGCCGGGTTGAGCGCCAACGATTTCGGCGAGATCACGGCGCGCAAACGGCTGGCGCTGCCAGGTTAATCCACCGCCCGGATCAGCTTGCGCTCCAGCACCCGCAGCACGGCCTTCAGGTCATGCCCGCGCTTGAGGATGCGACCATCCATGCCGACGACGGAATACTGGCCCTGCCTGTCGCGCAACTTCGGCCGCTTCTCGACCCGGTAGATCGGGTTTTCGGCGGCGCGCCGGAAGATCGAGAACACGGCGACGTCGCTTAGATGGCTGATCCCGTAATCCCGCCATTCCCCCGCCGCGACCATGCGGCCGTAGAGGGTGAGGATCACGCCAAGTTCGATGCGGTCGAACGCGGTCTGGGTGGGGGAGGTAGAAGGGCCGAGAGGCTGGAAATGCATGACCATGGGGGGATGTTGGGGTGCCTTGCCGGTCAAATCAAGGCGACAGTGCTTTGCGTTCTCCAGCGCACGGAATACCTTCGTTTTCCTGTGATGGACTGTTTCTTGCACAGAACGCATATCGCAGATGCGTACATGAAACCATTCAGGGAGACGGGCAATGAAAGCTGCCGTCATCCGCGTATCGGGCGCGCCGGAGGTTCTCACGATCGAGGACATGGAAATACCTCAAGCAAGAAAAGGTTGGGTTCGTATCCGGGTCAGGGCCTTTGGCCTGAACCGGTCGGAACTGTTCACCCGGCAGGGCCATTCGCCCAATGTGCGATTTCCCCGCGTGCTCGGCATCGAGGCCGTGGGCGAGGTTGATGAAGATCCGTCCGGCCGACTGGTGCCGGGACAGGTTGCCGCGACTGCCATGGGCGGCATGGGCCGTGACTTCGATGGTGGCTACGCGGAATACACGTTGGTGCCCGAAGGCCAGGTGATGCCATTGACCACGAGGCTGGACTGGCGCGTGCTGGGGGCCTTGCCCGAAATGGTGCAGACTGCCAATGGCGCGCTTCGCACCGCGTTGCAGATCGAGGCGGGCCAGACCTTGCTTGTCCGTGGTGGCACCACCTCTCTCGGGCTGACGGCGACGGTCCTGGCGAAGATGGCGGGCCTCGGCGTGATGGCCACAACGCGAAACCCTGACCGGGTCGGAATGCTGCGCGGCAACGGCGCCGATCACGTTGTCATCGACAATGGCCAGATCGCGACCGATGTCCGCAAGGTCTGGCCCGGTGGGGCTGACAAGGTGCTTGAACTGGTTGGAACGACGACGCTGTTGGACAGCCTGCAAGCCACCGCCCGGCATGGCACCGTCGCCATGGTCGGGATGGTCGGAAACAAGTGGAGCTTGGACGACTTCAGCCCGATGGCGGCGATACCGACCGGCGTCAACCTGACGACCTATGCAGGCGGTGCCGACGATTTCATGGCGACGCCGCTACAGGGCTTCATCGACAGGATCGAGGCCGGAGAGGTTGTGGTGCCCCTTGGTCCTGTCTTCCATCTTGACGAGATTGCCGAGGCGCACCGCGTGATGGAGGAAAACCTTGCCGGCGGGAAGATCGTCGTACTGACCTGAAGCACGCCCGCGCCCCGGCCCCGGACATGATCGGGGCCGGGGCGATCGGGTCGCGCTATTGCCTCACGCGCGCACCAAATCCTCGTAGGCTTGCGCGATGTCGCGGGTCAGGGCGCCGACCTCGAAATTGTAGTCGCCGATCTGGCCCACGGGCGTGACTTCGGCGGCGGTGCCGGTCAGCCAGCACTGTTCGAACCCCTCCATCTCCTCGGGCATGATGTGGCGCTCGTGCACCTTGACCTGCTTTTCGCGCAGCATGCCGATGACCGTCTGGCGGGTGATGCCGTTCAGGAACACGTCGGCGTCGGGGGTATGAACCTCGCCATCCTTGACGAAGAAGATGTTCGCGCCCGTCGCCTCGGCCACGTAGCCGCGATAATCCATGAACAATGCGTCGGAACAACCCTTGGCCTCGGCCGCGTGCTTGGACATGGTGCAGATCATGTAGAGGCCGGCGGCCTTGGCATGGACCGGGATGGTTTCCGGCGAGGGGCGTTTCCATCTGGAGATGTCGAGCTTCGCGCCCTTCATCTTCGCGTCGCCGTAATAGCTGCCCCATTCCCACGAGGCCACGGCCAGACGGACCGGATTGCGGGCCGACGAAACGCCCATGTCCTCGCCCGACCCACGCCATGCGATGGCGCGCACATACGCGTCGGTAAGGCCGTTGGCCTTCATCACCGCATATTTCGCGGCCTCGATTTCGTCCACCGTGTAGGGGATGTCGATATCCAGCATCTTGCCCGAGGCCAGCAACCGTTCGGAGTGGCGGCGGGATTCGAAGATCTTGCCGTTATAGGCGCGCTCGCCCTCGAACACGCTGGACGCGTAATGCATCGCGTGGGTCAGCAGATGCACGTTTGCCGCCCGCCAATCGACAAGCTTGCCGTCCATCCAGATCTTGCCGTCGCGGTCGTCGTAACTTCCTGCCATGGGTCCGTCCTTACCAGATCGCCCGCTTCCACCCGGGCTGATTTTTCCGAAAGTTGCGCAAGCAATGTCCGGTTCGGACATAATATTACGCAAAACGCCAGCTTCGGTACCAATTGATTCTTGGAAAGTCAACAAGGCTGACATAAACTGCCCGGAAATCCGGCAAACCGGAAACATGGATGGGACGGGGGACACAAATGGCCGATCGCATGGCAAGTGCCAGTATGGGGCGCGGCGAAACGCTGCTGTTCCTGACCGACGAGCAATTGCGCCGCGGGATAGAGGCGATGTTCTTCGCCTATCGTGGCTTCACCGCCGACCCGGACCTGATCCTTGCCAATTACGGCTATGGCCGCGCCCATCACCGCGCGGTGCATTTCATCAATCGGACGCCGGGCACCACGGTAAACAACTTGCTGTCGATCCTCGGCGTGACGAAACAGTCGCTCAACCGGGTGCTTCGGACGCTTGTGGAGGACGGCCTTGTCGAAGCGCGCGTCGGCGTTCGGGACAAACGTGAACGCCACCTGCACCTGACCGCCAAGGGCGCCGAGCTGGAGCGCGCGTTGAGCGAGGCGCAGCGCAACCGGATGCGCGTGGCCTTCCGCAATGCGGGGCCGGAAGCGGTGTCGGGCTTCCGCGCGGTGCTGGAGGAGATGATGGACCCCGACATGCGGCGCCATTACCTCGATGGTGCGGATTCCGGCCAATGATCGACATCGGCGCCCATCTTCTGATCGTGGACGACGATGAACGCATCCGGTCCTTGTTGCAGAAATTCCTGATCCGCAACGGGTTCATGGCCTCGGGCGCGCGGGATGCGGGCCATGCGCGCAAGCTTCTGGAAGGGCTCAGCTTCGATCTGATCGTGCTTGACGTGATGATGCCGGGTGAGGACGGGCTGAGCCTGTGCCGCGACATCCGCACACGGGCCATGACCCCGATCCTGCTGCTGACCGCCAAGGGGGAATCCGGCGACCGGATCGAGGGGCTGGAGGCCGGGGCGGACGACTACCTTGCCAAACCGTTCGAACCCAAGGAACTGCTGCTGCGGATCAACGCGATCCTGCGCCGGATACCCGCGCCGCAGGACGACCCCATGGCGCCGCAGGTGCTGCATCTGGGACCGATCCGCTATGACATCGAACGCGGAGAGATGTGGCAGGGCCAGACCATCGTGCGTCTGACCGCCACGGAGGCCGCCTTGATGCGGATTTTCGCGGAACAGCCGGGCGCCTCGATCTCGCGGCTGGATCTCGTGCGGCTTCTCAACCGCGACAAGGTGGGCGGCGACCCGGTGCAGGAACGCGCGGTCGACGTCCAGATCACGCGCCTGCGCCGCAAGATCGAGGCCAACCCGAAGCAGCCGCGCTATCTTCAGACGGTGCGCGGCGCGGGCTACATGCTGGCGCCGGATTGAACCGCTTATCACGCGTGATAAGGGGGGTTAAGCCATTCATTTTCCTTCGAAAAGCCGAGTCCGTTTACTTTTTGCTAATGCCTTCGGCGGCGGCGGGGGCTTCGGCGGGGGCTTCGGCGGCGGCTTCGGCGGGGGCTTCGGCGGGGGGGGCGCGCCGTGCCCGCCCCATCGGCTCAAGGGGCCTTGCCCATGGATGCGCGGGGTTGCAGTGTTGCCGCAATGCAAGGGAGCGCAGATGCTGCTTGTCACCAACCCCGCCGGGCTGAGCCACGAGATGCCGACAGGCCACCCCGAGCGGATCGCGCGGCTGGAGACGGTGTTCGCCGCGCTGGCCGAAGTGGAGGCCGAGCGGATGGAGGCGCCGATGGCGACGGAGGGCGACATCGCGCTGTGCCATCCGCAGGCCCATATCGACGCGCTGCGCGACGCCATGCCCGCCACCGGCATGGTGCAGATCGACGCCGATACCGGCGCCTCGCCCGGCACCTGGGAGGCCGCACTGCGCGGCGTCGGCGGCTGCCTTCTGGCCGTCGATCAAGTGCTGTCGGGCGCGCACAAACGCGCCTTCGTCGCCACCCGCCCGCCCGGTCACCACGCCGAGAAAACCCGCGCCATGGGTTTCTGCCTGTTCGGCAATATTGCCATCGCCGCCCGCCATGCGCTTGAACGCCACGGCCTGTCCCGTGTCGCAGTGGTGGATTTCGACGTGCATCACGGCAACGGCACGCAGGACCTGCTGTGGGACGAGGCGCGCGCGCTGTTCGTCTCTTCGCATCAGATGCCGCTTTATCCCGGCTCGGGCGCGCCGGGGGAACGGGGTGGCAGCGACAACGTGCTGAACATCCCGCTGCCGCCGGGTTCCGACGGGCAGGCGATGCGGTCGCGCTACGAGGCCAATGTGTTCCCGAGGCTGCGCGAATGGAAGCCCGACCTTGTCCTGATCTCGGCCGGGTTCGATGCCCATGCCCGTGATCCGCTGGCCAACCTGCTGTGGGAGGCGGAGGATTTCGCCTGGATCACGCGGGAACTGGTGAACATCGCGGGCGACGTCTGTGGCGGGCGTGTGGTCTCGACACTGGAAGGCGGGTATGATTTGCAGGGGCTTGGCGCGGGTGTCGCCGCCCATGTTGCCGAACTTGAGGATGTGTAGATGGCCGAGAAACCGATCGAAGAGATGAGCTTCGAGGACGCGATCCGCGCGTTGGAACAGGTGGTGACGCAACTGGACCGGGGCGATGTGGCGCTGGAAGAGTCGATCAATCTCTATGAACGCGGTGCTTTGCTGAAGGCGCGCTGCGAGGCGAAGCTGAAAGAGGCCGAGGAGAAGGTCGCGCAGATCACCCTGGACGCCAACGGGCAGCCCACGGGCGCCACCCCGGTCGAAGGGCTGTAGCCCTTGTTCAAGACGGCTCTGGACGACGCGCAACGGCGGATCGGGGAGTTCCTGACCGACCGGATGGCGCCGCTTGGCGCCGGGGATATCGCCCAGGGCATGCGCTATGCCACGGCGGGCGGCAAACGGCTGCGTGGCTTCCTGGCCCTTGAATCGGCGAGGCTTTTCGACGTTCCGGTGGAACAGGCGCTGCACGCCGCCGCGGCCGTGGAATGCCTGCACGCCTATTCGCTTGTCCATGACGACCTGCCCTGCATGGATGACGACGACCTGCGACGCGGGCTGCCCACGGTGCATGTGAAATGGAATGAGGCAACGGCGGTTCTGGTCGGCGACGCGCTTCAGACCTTCGCGTTCGAAGTGCTGAGCCGTGAGGGTGCCGGAACGGCGGCGCAGCGTGTGGCCCTGATCGCCGCCCTGGCGCAGGCGAGTGGCGCGCAGGGCATGGTTCTGGGGCAGGCGCAGGACATCGCCGCCGAAACGGCGGGCCAGCCCCTGAGCCTGACGGAGATAACGGATCTACAGGCGAACAAGACCGGGCGGCTGATCGAATGGCCTGCCCGCGCCGGGGCGATTCTGGGCGGTGCCGATCCTGCGCCGTTGCACGATTATGCCCGCGCCATCGGCCTCGCCTTCCAGATCGCGGATGATATCCTGGACGTCGCGGGCGATGCCGCGACCGCCGGGAAGGCGCTGCGCAAGGATGCCGAGGCGGGCAAGGCGACGTTCGTGTCCCTGCTGGGCCTTGCCGCCGCCCGCGCCCGCGCCCGCGATCTGGTGGCCGAGGCCTGTGCCGCGCTGGCGCCCTATGGCGAAAAGGCGCAGTCTCTTCAGGATCTGGCGCATTACGTTGTGTCGCGAGACAAGTAGCGAAAGACGAATCCGATATGAGCGAACGCCCCAAGACCCCCTTGCTGGACCGTGTCCATAACCCAAATGATCTCAAAGGGTTGAGCGATCCGGACCTGCGCCGCCTGGCGGATGAGTTGCGCGCCGAGATGATCTGGACCGTCAGCCAGACCGGCGGGCATTTCGGCGCCGGGCTGGGCGTGGTGGAGATGACGGTGGCGCTGCATGCGGTCTTCGACACGCCACGCGACAAGCTGATCTGGGACGTGTCGCACCAAAGCTATCCGCACAAGATCCTGACCGG
>CAZTUG010000080.1:0-14902 GCA_964615955.1 uncultured Roseicyclus sp. | reverse complement strand
CCGTCCTTAGCCCCGTCCTTAGCCCCCTTCTTCACCCCGTCCGGCACCCCGTCCGGCACCCCGTCCAGCACCCCGTTCAGCAGGTCCCGCGCGCGCGGCCCGGCGACCGAGAACTGCGCCCATTGCTCCGTCACGGACACGAAGCGCACGTCCCAATCCGGCCGCAGCACCTGCGCCACGAATTCCATATGCGCCATGACCTGGCCCGCCGCCGCCGTCGTCGTCGTCATCACGTAATGCCCCTCCGCCAGACAGGCGGTGGTGCCGTCATCCATCACATGCCCGTCCTCGCGCAGCATCAGGCCATAGCGCACACGCCCCGGCTTCAGGGTGGAGAAGGTATTCGTATACAAGAAGTCGAGGAACCTGCCCGCATCCGGCCCGATCACCTCGATCTTGCCCAGGGTCGAGACATCGACCACCCCCACGGCCGCGCGCACCATCCGCACCTCGCGGTCGCAGGTGTCGCGCCACGTCGTCTCGCCGGGCAGGGGCAGGTAGGACGGGCGATACCACAGCCCCACGGCGATCATCGGCGCCCCGCGCGCGCGCGCCGCCGCGTCGGACGTCGTGAAACGCTCCGGCGCAAAGCCCTTGCCCTGCGCCCCCGCCCCCAGCGTGCCAAGCGCCACCGGCGTGAAGGGCGGGCGATAGGTGGTGGTGCCGGTTTCGGGGATGCCGCGGCCGGTCGCGTCGGCCAGAACCGCCAGCGCGCCGATATTCGACGATTTCCCCTGGTCCGGGGCCATGCCCTGCGTGGTGTAGCGCTTCATGTGCTCGACGGAGCGGTAGCCCTCCGCCGCCGATTGCCTGACGTCCTTCGTCGTCACGTCATTGGCGAAGTCGAGCCAGGCGCGCCCCTTGCCCGCCACGCTCCACAGCGCGACGGAGGCGCCGGCCGCGTCCTCGGCCATCGGCAGGGCGGGGCGTTTCACCCGCTTGCCCAGGGCCTTGAGCGCCGCTGCCGCCGCCGCGACCCCGTCGGCCAGGCAGCCCGCCGTGTCGTAGGTCCCGCGGCACGCGCCCGCCGGGTGCAGGCCCGCGACGGCCCCCTCCGCCGGGACGAAGGCCGCGATGTCGGCGTTCCAAACGGGCCGCGCGCCAAGGTGGCAGGTCAGGTGCAGCGCCGGGTTCCAGCCGCCCGACATGCCAAGGCAATCCGCGGCGATCCTGAACTCGGTGCTGCCCTTGCGCACGGTGATCTCGCGCAGCGCCTGCCGGCCCTTCGTGTCGATGACCTCCGCCGCGGCATGGAGCCGGTAGTCGCCCAGGGCCTGCGCATCGGCGCGCGGGTCGATCACGGCGGCAACCTCGACCCCCGCTTCCATCAACTGCACAGCCGTCCGATGCGCGTCGTCATTGGTGGCGAAGATCGCGACCGTCTCGCCGGGCGTCACGCCAAAGCGGTTGACATAGGTGCGGATGGCCGAGGCCATCATGATGCCGGGCCGGTCGTTCATCGGAAAGGCGATGGGGCGTTCCAACGCGCCCGCCGCCAGCACTGCCTGCGCCGCGCGGATGCGCCAGAAACATTCGCGGGGCAGGGCGGGCGCAAAGGACGGCGCATGGGGCAGATGCGCCCCCACCCGCTCCACCGCGCCGAAGGTCAGCCCGTCATACAGGCCGGTGGCGCAGGTCCGTGTCATGATCCGCACGCGGCCCGTCGCGTGCAGGGCGGCCTCCGTCTCCGCCACCCAGATCGCCGCCGGAACACCCTCGACGTTTTCGCCGTCCGACAGCAAACGCCCGCCAAGCGCCGCGCTTTCTTCCAGAAGAAGGACATCCGCGCCGGATCGCGCCGCCGTCAGCGCCGCCATCAGCCCCGCAGGCCCGCCGCCGATCACCAGCACGTCGCAGAAGGCGAAGGCGCGTTCGCTGTCTTCCGGGTTGGCGCCTTTCGTCATGCGTCCCAGACCGGCGGCGCGCCTGATCGCGGGTTCATAGACCTTTTCCCAGAAGGCGCGCGGCCACATGAACGTCTTGTAATAGAAGCCCGCGCTCAGAAAGGCCGGCAACAGGTCGTTCACGCTCAGCAGGTCGCGGTCCAGCGGCCCGATGCGGTTCTGGCTGGTGGTGACCAGCCCGTCATGCACCTCCTGCACCGTGGCGCGGACATTGGGCAGCATCGCGTCGCCGGTGCCCACCTGGATCAGGGCGTTCGGCTCCTCCGACCCGGCGGTCAGGACGCCGCGCGGGCGGTGATACTTGAACGAACGGCCCACCAGCTTCACGCCATTGGCCAGCAGCGCCGAGGCGACCGTGTCGCCCTTGAAGCCGGTCACGGTCTTGCCGTCGAAGGAGAACGACACGGCCGCGTCCCGGTCGATCAGACCTTTTCCATCCAACCTCATCGCGCGATCTCCGCCGCCAGCCGCGTCCCGAAGATCTCGTGCGTCGTCGTGGAGCGATCCACCACCAGCCACGCGCCGCAGCCGCCGGAATGGTGCCAAAGCTCCGCCTGCCGTCCGGCGATGTTGTCGCGCAGATGGATGAAGTCGTGCCAGGCGTCCGACCACGTCTCGCCCTCGGGGCGCTCCCTGCCGACCGCATGGCCCCGAGGGGTGAATTCCCGGAGGTCGCGGTCGCCGCAATGGGGGCAATTGATATACAATTGATCTACCTCTTCTCATCCCGAAACGGGACCAATTCGTCCCGTTTGGGTCTAATGCAGGTTGTGCTGCGACCCGGTCGCTTCTTCGTCCATGATGCCCCGGCCCGTGGCGAAGCGTTCCAGCCGGTACTTCGTGGCCGCCGGATGCGGGCGGTCCGTCGCGATCAGGTGCGCGAAGACATTGCCGGAGCCGGGCGTGGCCTTGAACCCGCCGTAACACCAGCCGCCGTTGAAATAGAGCCCGTCGATCGGCGTGCGGTCGATGATCGGCGACCCGTCCGAGGACATGTCCATGATCCCGCCCCAGCTGCGCAGCATTTTTGCCTTTCCGATCATGGGCATAAGGGTCATTCCCGCCTCCACCACATGCTCGGCCATGGGCAGGTTTCCCCGCGCCGCGTAGGACGGATAGAAATCCAGATCGCCGCCAAAGACCAGCCCGCCCTTGTCCGACTGGCTGATATAGAAATGCCCCATCCCGTAGGTGATGACAGTGTCGATCAGGGGTTTCAGGCCCTCGGTCACGAAGGCTTGCAGGACATGGGATTCGATCGGTAGACGCAGCCCCGCCATTGCCGCCACCTGGCTGGACCGTCCGGCCACGACGATGCCCACCTTCGTCGCCCGGATCGCGCCGCGCGTTGTCTGCACGCCCCTGACGGCGCCATTTTCGATATCGATTCCAGTGACTTCGCAGTTCTGGATCAGATCGACGCCGCGCTGGTCCGCACCCCGTGCAAAGCCCCAGGCCACCGCATCATGGCGCGCCGTGCCGCCGCGCGGCTGGTAGAGACCGCCGAAGATCGGGAAGCGCGTCTGTTCGAAATCGAGGTATGGGGCGTGCTTTCGCACCCCTTCGCGGTCCAGCAGGATCGCATCGTCGCCCTGGTTGAGGATGGCATTGCCGCGCCGGGCATAGGCATCGCGCTGCCCGTCGGAGTGGAACAGGTTGATGACCCCCCGCTGGGAATGCATCACGTTGTAATTCAGCGCGTTTTCAAGCCCTTCCCACAGTTTGAGCGAATGGCTGTAGAACTCCGAATTGCCGGGAAGGCCGTAATTGGCGCGCACGATCGTGGTGTTGCGGCCGACATTGCCGCCGCCGAGATAGCCCTTTTCGAGCACGGCCACATTGGTCAGCCCATGCTCTTCCGCCAGATAGAAAGCCGTGGCCAGCCCATGCCCGCCACCGCCTATAATTATGATATCATACGATGATTTCGGCTCGGGGTCGCGCCAGGCCGGGCGCCAGCCGGTGTTGCCCGTCAGACCCTGCCAGAGCACCTGAAGCCCGGAATATCGCATCTTGCCCTCGCAACAGCGCCGCGCCCGAAATTGGGCTGCGCACCGACACTAGCGGCAAGGGCGGCGGAACGGAACGTCCCTCAACGACATGGACCGCCCCTTGCGCGACGTCGGCAAGGGGACGATCTCAGCTGGACGGCGGGATCATCTCGGGGTCGTAAGGCACCTGACCGGCGTAACGCGGACGGCTCAGGGTGAAATTCTCGAAGGTCAGATCATTGAGACCGACGTTGAAGGCCGGGTCGTAATCGATGAAGCTTTCAACGAGAATGACGCGCTCGCCATTGGCCATGTCGGGCAGGCGATCTTCCATCGCGGCGAGGTTGGCAGTGTAAAGTTGCGCCCGTGTGCCGGTGGCTTGACTCCAGTCGACACGGTAATCGCCGGCCGTGTCGCGCAGGATCTGCGTCACCCGGACCTCCACACCGTCGGTGTCGCGGATCATCGATTGCAACATGGCGGCCATGCCGACGATGTCATAGCCATAAACGGTCGATGTCTGCCGCGAGATGAGGTCGGCCACCGTGAAGGTCGCCTTGATCGAGCTGTTATACACCCGGTAGGCGTCGAAGAACGCGAAAGTGCCGATCCATGCCCAGACAAGTAGGGGGAAAATGATGATCGTCTCGAACGCGACGGCGGCCGATCTATCCTTGAGAAAACGGACCATGGCGTGTTTCATCTGATGCGTCCTCAATCCGGCTCGTTGACGAAGATGGTGGTCGCCAACATGTGCATCGCACCGGAATCGTCCCGGGCAAGGTTCAGCCCGAAGCCCGACATCGGAAGGACCGTATCGACGATCAGGCAGGTGCGGATCAGCATGAAGTCGTTGTCCATTCCGATCTCGAATTCGTTCTCGGGGGCCACGATCTCATCGGCGCCGCGATTGGCGCAGATCTGGTTGTCGGGGGGCATCGCGTAGGTGGTGCGGTCGATGCGGATGAGGTCGATGGACAGCAGTTCGAGGCAATTCGGCAAGACGGTCGTGTTCTGGCACATCGTCTGGCGGATCTCTTCGGCATTGGTGTTGACGCCTTGCGTCAGCCGCAGAACCCGCGTCGACATGTCCAGCACACGCTCCAGCACGATCTGGCGGGTCAGGATCATCGCGGTCTCGAACGAGGCCATGAAGACAATCATGAGCAGCGGGAAGACGATCACCAGCTCCAGCGTCGCCGTGGCGCTTTCGTCGTCGCGGAACGCGCGCAAGCGATCGAGAACGCGGGCGTCCCGCACCTTCTTTCCGCGCCCGCGCATCATTGGATCAGCCGCAACTGGTTGATGGTCCGCGCGATCGAGGCGAAGGCCTGGCTGATCTCGAGCCCTTCCACGTCGTAGTAATGGGCGTCCGACGAAGCGCAGTAGCGCATCACCGCTTCGCCGCCGCTCGGCGCCTCGAAACCGATGGAGAAGACGATGATGCCGTTTTCGCGGGCCGCATCGCAGATGGCGCGCAGGTTCGTGTCGCCCTCGGTCTGGCCTGCGAACCGATAGCTGGAGTTGGAGGCAACCTGGTCGTGGAAGGTCCAGTTGCCCGACGCGCGCGCCGGTTCCTCGAACCATTCCTCGGAAATCCATTCGGCAGTGTAGTTGGCCCAGAGGTCTGCCCAGAGCAGCACGGTGCCGCCCGAAGCCTCGGAGGGAACGAAGGCGTTGGCACGGTCCTCGTTGAATTCCGCCGAGGTGATGCCATACTGGGACCAGCCGCCATAGGGCGTGGCCTGCCAATACCCGTTCGGCTCACGCGGATCGCCGGTCGGTATCCAGAACTGCCCCTGATCTTCCCACCAGACGGAATATTGGTCCTCGTCGATGTCGTAGAAGATTGGCGCATAGCCTTCGCGGTAACCGATATAGCGGCCGGCATTGTCATAGACGTCGCGCAAGTCGTACTGGTTCGTGTTTGCGCCGTCTGTCATCAGGACCACGACCTTGACAGTCTCGTCGTCCAGCACGGTGGAGGGGTCTTCGTCGCGGTAGGGGGCGGGGCGGCTCCCGAAATCGCTGTGCACCTGGCCGGCGGCGATCAGGTCGCCCACCGCCGGGGCGGCTGCCGGATCCAGCAGGGCCACGCCCCAGCGCATGCCGACATCGATCGCGGTCCAGCCGCCGACCGGCAGGTTGTTGATCACGGTGTGAAGTGGCTCGACCTGGTGTTGCCAGGCCAGGATCGCACCGCGTTGGTTGGTCGGGCAATAGGCCGACTGGAAAGCCTGATCGCTGGAGCGACGGTTATAGTCCCAATGGGCGATGCGCCGGATCGGCACCGATGGGTCGATGGCGGTCGTCAAGAAGTCCTCCGGCAGGAAGCGCGGGCAATTGGACGCGGAATGCACGTCGTCGAAGGTGAAAACGCTGTCGATCATCGCGCCGGAATTGACCATGCCGTTGTAGGGCACGATCGACACGGACACGAGGTTTTCGTTCTGCACGTTGGTGTTGGCGGCCAGAACCTCGGCAACGAAGTCACGCGCGGCGGGGCGCATGTTCGTCATCCGGTTGTTTTGTCCCATAGAGCCCGAGATATCGAGGACCATGGAAATCTCGATGTTGCGCACCCGCTCCTCCGCCGCGCCGATGGCGGGCGACGTCATGACGCGCACCCCGAACAACTGCATGAACAGCGACCGGGTCTCAAGCTCGGCATAGGCGTGAACGCGGCGGAAATTGAGCCCTTCGTCGACGCGCACATCAAGGCGATATCCCTCGAGCCCGGCGATGGAGAAGTAGTCGCGCACAACGCCTTCGGGGTCATAGGGCTGGGTCAACGAGGCCGCCGCCAGAACCGCGCGATCCAGCGTGTATTGCAATTGAGTGCGCTGGGTTTCATAGCGCATCACGTCGATGGCGATGCCACTTGCGCCCACCATTATCACGAACAGCATCACCGCGAAGGCTGTAACGGTTCCGTCTTCCCGCCGTGCGAACCGTGCCAGGATCGCGCTGGCCGATGTCGCCATGGTGTTGATGAGGCCGGTCATTGCCGTCGCTCCGTTTTTGATGTTCCCGCATGGCGCGACTCGGACCTGGACCCATTGCACCGAAGCCATTTGTCCCTCTGAAGCAAGGCAGAATTGGGGCGGGAGCGTGGAGGAAACGGGTCCTTTACACTTCCGGGAGCAGGGTCAGAGGGTCAGATTCGTGCACAGCCCAAGGTTGCGCCATGACATTGGCTGTGGCCATGTGGGATCGGGTGTTCGCGG
The DNA here is from genome assembly GCA_964615955.1 of uncultured Roseicyclus sp. Lineage (GTDB taxonomy): Bacteria > Pseudomonadota > Alphaproteobacteria > Rhodobacterales > Rhodobacteraceae > Gymnodinialimonas. The sequence goes on along the minus strand of CAZTUG010000080.1, from coordinate 7,780 downwards.
CCCTGCGGCACCTTCGCCCCGTGGGGGCTCGGCGAAAGGGAGAAGCGCCATGATGATCGACCGGGTGGAACCCAGTTTCCGCGAATCCGTAGACCTGATGTTCAACCGTGCTGCCGCGCTGCTGGATCTGCCGCCGGGCCTCGAGGAAAAGATCCGCGTCTGCAACTCGACCTACACCGTGCGCTTCGGCGTGCGTCTGCGCGGACAGGTCCATACTTTTACCGGCTATCGGTCCGTCCATTCCGAACACATGGAACCCGTGAAAGGCGGTATCCGATACTCGCTCGGTGTCCATCAGGACGAGGTCGAGGCGCTGGCGGCGCTGATGACCTACAAATGTGCGCTGGTGGAGGCCCCCTTCGGCGGATCCAAGGGCGGGCTCTGCATCGACCCGCGTGCCTACGATTCCGACGAACTGGAAAAGATCACCCGCCGCTTCGCCTACGAATTGATCAAGCGCGACCTGATCAACCCGTCCCAGAATGTGCCCGCCCCCGACATGGGCACCGGCGAGCGCGAGATGGCGATCATCGCCGACCAATATGCGCGGATGAACACCACCGACATCAACGCGCGTGCCTGCGTCACCGGCAAGCCGCCCCATGCGGGCGGCATACAGGGCCGGGTGGAGGCGACGGGCCGGGGCGTGGAATACGCCCTGCAAGAATATTTCCGCCACCCCGAGGATGTCGCGAAATCCGGCCTTTCGGGCACGCTCGACGGCAAGCGGGTCATCGTGCAGGGCCTCGGCAACGTGGGCTATCACGCCGCAAAGTTCCTGAGCGAGGAGGATGGCTGCAAGATCACCCATGTGATCGAGCGCGACGGCGCCGTCGCGGATGCGAATGGAATCGATATCGAAGGCCTGCACAACTGGATCCGGGAACATGGCGGCGTGAAGGGCTACCCCTATGGTCACCATATCGAGGATGGGGCGGCGGCGTTGGAGGAAGACTGCGACATCCTGATCCCGGCGGCGATGGAAGGCACCATCAACATGGGCAATGCCGAGCGGATCAAGGCCCCCCTGATCATCGAGGCCGCGAATGGCCCGGTCACGGCGGGGGCCAATGACGTGCTGCTGAAGAAGGGGATCGTGATCATTCCGGATCTCTACGCCAATGCCGGCGGCGTCACGGTCAGCTACTTCGAATGGGTCAAGAACCTGAGTCATATCCGGTTTGGCCGGATGCAGCGGCGCCAGGAGGAATCGCGCCACCAGTTGATCGTCGACGAGTTGGAGCGGATCAGCCGCGACAGTTCGATCAACTGGACCCTCTCGCCCGGGTTCAAGACGAAATACCTGCGCGGCGCGGGCGAGCTGGAGCTTGTGCGCTCCGGCCTCGACGACACCATGCGGGAGGCCTATGCGGCGATGCGCGAGGTCTGGCATTCGCGCGATGACGTGAGCGACCTGCGCTCGGCGGGCTTTCTGGTGGCGATCAGCCGGGTCGCGTCAAGCTACCAGGCGAAAGGCATTTAGGAGGGCGGGGCGCGGTCCGGCTGGTCGGCCAGGTCGCGCTTCACCAACAGCACCGTCAGCAGATCGGCCACTTCCTTGCCCTCGGCCCGGGCGGTCACGCCGCCCACCGCAAGGGTTCGGCCGAAACGAAACCAGTGGCCGGGGGAATAGACGCGTGGCAGCGGCTCCTTCAGACGCACCAGGAAGCCGCCTGCGGGTTTGAAGGCGAACGCGCCGCGATCCACGCGGGCGACATTCTCGACGGTGCACAGCACGCGGTTCGGGCCGCCGACCTCGCGCAGTTCGCGTCGCGTCAGCTCGATCACCCGGCCGGTGGATTGCCACATGGCCCGGGCCAGCACCAGGCATCCCGCGCCGAAGGTCAGCAGGAACAGCATCCAGCCCAAATCTTCCGGCGGACGGCGGATGGCGATGCTCAAGACGATCGCGCATAGTGCAACCAGCATCCCCACCGCCACGACCCGTCGCGCGGGTTGTGGTGTGATGCGTGCCAGAACTTCGTCCGGGTTCCTGTCCGAGTTACGCGCCATTGCACATCCTTCGTGCCGCCGCGCGGAATGGACGGAGGCCGTCCTACCGCTTACCTACGCTCGCACATCCCCGCAAGGAGGCCCTGAACCATGTCGATCCGTCCCATCCTCGAATCCCGTCGCGCGCAACCCACCATGGAGGGCGCCGGCGTCCACCTGCATCGCGCCTTCGGCTTCCAGGACCCGTCCGAACTGGACCCGTTCCTGCTGTTCGACGATTTCCGCAATGACGACCCGGCCTACTTCGCCAAGGGTTTCCCGTGGCATCCCCATCGCGGGATCGAGACCATCACCTATGTGCTGGAGGGCACGGTGGAACATTCCGACAGCCTCGGGAATACCGGCCGCCTTGGACCGGGATCGGTGCAGTGGATGACAGCCGGGTCGGGTATCCTGCACCAGGAGATGCCGTTGGGCAACGCGAAGGGGCAGATGCACGGGTTCCAGTTGTGGGGCAACCTGCCCTCGGCCCAGAAGATGACCGCGCCGCGCTACCAGGACATCACCGGCGCGGATATTCCGGAGGTGACGGATGATGACGGCACCCATGTGCGCGTGATAACCGGCGCGTTCTGGGGCAAGCGCGGGCCGGTCGACGGGATTGCGGCGGACCCGCAATACCTGGACGTCTCGGTGCCTGCGGGCGTCCGGAAGACCTTCCGCATCGACACGTATCGCCGGGCGTTCGCCTATGTCTTCCATGGCGCCGGGGCGTTTGCCGATGCGTCGTCGCCCGAGGGGGTGCTGCTGGAGAAGGAGGTCATGGGTCAGGAAGTGAACATCCGCGACATGTCCGGCGATCGCACCCTGATCCGGTTCGGCACCGGCGACGAGGTCACGGTGCAGGCCGGGCCCGAAGGCGTGCGCTTCCTTCTGATCTCGGGCGCGCCGATCGAGGAACCGGTGGCGTGGCACGGGCCGATCGTGATGAACACCCAGGCCGAATTGCAGCAGGCGATGCGCGACTTGCGGAACGGGACCTTCATCAAGTCGGCGCATTAAAACGCGTCGCGCAAAAGTGGGGACCGGTTTTGCGCGCCCCGGACGTGCGTAATGAAAAGGTCAGAGCGCGTCGCGTGACTGCGATTGAACGCGGCACGCGCCAGCGGGCTGGGGTTGCGCCGCGCTCGGGCACGACGACGGTGCGAGGGGTGAAACCTTCTCTCGCGCGCGCCCCCACTGCGCTCTCCACCCAAAAGCGCGAGATGCACGCCGGGTGACGCGTGCTGTCCATCCGGGCGATTGGCCTGCAGGTCAGACCAGACCTTGCCAACGCAGGAAGGCAAGTCCCGCACCGACCACGACAAGAGCTCGAAAGCCGATCTCGGCCAGCAAAAGGCTGCGCTGCTGCCCGGCTCGTGCGCCGGGGCGATGACGCGCGAGCGCTTCCCGAATGGTGGCCGCTGCACGCTTCGCCTGCCCGGGGTCCGTCCGCGCCGCAAGTTTCGGATGCGCCATGCGCGCTTCAAGGGCGATCAATTCCCCGGCCGCAGCGCGCGCGGATGCCGGAAGGAGCCTGCCGGCCTTCGACACGGCACGCGGGAAGGTTCTGGCGCGAATGGACAAACGCTCGGCCAGCAGACCGCGCAGTTCCTCCTTGATCGCTTGGAATTGCACGATCTCCATCGAATCGGCCTCCCCATGCCGCTGTTGTGAAAGATAGGCTGCGGCCCAGGACCGCTCAAGCAATTGGTTACGTCTGGATTCGGCGCGCAGGGCGTCCTATTCCTGCGCCCATGTTGAACACCCAGACCTTCGGGGCGGACGTCCCCGGCCCTCCCATCGTCATCGCCCACGGCCTGTTCGGGTCGGGGCGGAACTGGGGCGGCATCGCCCGGCGCCTGGCCGAGACGCGCCGCGTCGTGACGGTGGACATGCGCAACCACGCGAGCAGTCCGTGGATCGGGCCGCACCGCTATCCCGAGATGGCCGAGGATCTTGCGGAGGTGATCGCGGGCCATGGCGGGCAGGCGGATGTGATCGGCCATTCCATGGGTGGCAAGGCCGCGATGGTGTTGGCGTTGCGACATCCGCAGGCCGTCCGGCGGCTGGTCGTGGCCGATATCGCGCCTGTCGACTACGGGCACACGCAGCAAGGCATGATCGACGCGATGCGCTCCGTGGACCTGTCGGCGGTGGAGACGCGGGGGGATGCGGACGCGCAACTGGCGGGCGCCGTGGCGGAGGCGGGCGTGCGGGCCTTCCTGCTGCAATCGCTGGACGTGAAGGCGCGTGAATGGCGGCTGAACCTCGACCAGTTGGAAGCGGACATGCCCGCGATCCTCGGCTTTCCGGACATGTCGGAGGCGTTCGAGGGGCCGGTCCTGATGCTGTCGGGGGCGGCGTCGGATTATGTCCGGACGGAGCATCGCGATGCGATCAGGGCCCTCTTCCCGGCGGCGCGCTTCGCGAAAATTCCCGGCGCGGGGCATTGGCTGCACGCGGAGAAGCCGCGCGAGTTCGAGGCGGCCGTGACGGCGTTCCTGTCCGCTGGCGCGGCTGTTCAAGCCTGAGCGAGCCTGCAAGACATTGGAATTACGGGAGAGTTTTTCCCTTGCGCCATTGCGGCACGGTCGTTTCCGCCTCGGCAGGGGTTGGGGCGAACCTTGGGTTGTTGCGGAAATGTTGCGGGTGAGCGCAAGGGTTTGGGGAAGTGCGGAGCAATCACACATCCCGTTGCGTTGCACGCCGGTTTGCGGTATCCAGACGCCACAGGTGCATGGACGCGGAATTGCATTTCCTGACGGGGGCTCAAGCTTTGCTTGGGCCCTTTTCGGTGCGCGGGTTGCGGGAAAAGGTGAAGGCGCCAGGTGCTCGGACGCGGTCCATGCATTGGGGTTGCCCCCGCCCTGACGCCTTCGGTTGGAACGCTGCTCCTTGCGGTCTCACGCTCCGGAACGGTGCCTCTTGTCGATGCCCCGCCGTCTCGGTTCCCCTTGCGGTTCCCCGTGACTTCCCAAGACCTGCTGCACCGGAAAAACGTGTCAAATCAAGGATCTGGCAGTTGTTTCTTACGCCCGCCGCCGAGTCGCACCGTCCCGGACCGAAGCCCCGATCCGATACAACCGCGACCGCGAGGGTCCTGTCGATCGCCGCGCTGGACAGGTCCGTCGTGGCGATGGGATTACTGTCACGCAAGCGTTACCTTCGCGCAAACGAAATGCACTGCGGCATTTTTCTTTGTTGGGGAGGGTTCTGGGGGGAACCCTGTGGGCGGGCGGTGCGCAAGGGGAAATTCCGGTCCCGATGCGATGGGTTATCCGCGCTGTGGATGGACCGATCCGTCAACCTCGTTTTCTGCGGGTGCGAGGGTGTTCGAGGACGACTTCGCCGCTTCCTGCCGACCCGACCCGGCGAGACGGGGCACCAGATGGTGACTTGCCGGGCAGGGCACATCGCGTACACAACCTGTGCACATCCTGTACATACGGATGCCGCGTCCGGCGATTCCGCCGGATCGCAGTGTCCGGTGGATCGTCCGAAGCGTCGAACGCATGGTTGTGGAAGCCCGGGCCGCGAGGATCGGGCCGCGAGGATCGGGCCGCGATGATCGGGCTGCGCGGATCGGGCCGGGGGTGGCGGGGGGTAGCAGGGGGCAGCGGCGCGCGCGGTGAAGGTGGCAAGGGAACTCAACCGTCCCGCGAGACGTTGATCTGTCGACGCGACCCCAAAGGAGATCACCATGAGCCGTATCCTGATTTTGCTGACCGCTACCCTTGCCCTTTCGGCCTGCGAGACGATCGGAGGTTTCGGCCGCGACGTGAGCAGCGCCGGACGCACCGTCACCGCGACGGCGCAGGAGGTGGAAGACGAGATCGATTGATTTCAGATTTGTGTTTTGACGAGTAACGCGCCTCCCGGAAGGGGGGCGTTTTTTTGTTTGGGGGTGAGGACTGTTCCGGCGGTTACGCCGGATTGAACCGTCCAGTGGACGGTTCAAAAGGAGGAACGCACGATCCGCAAGGATGGGGCTGGGAGGCGTTGCGGTCCTGCGGAGCAATGATGGAGCACGCCGCGTCTGAGCCGAGGGGGTGAGCGGTGTCTTGGAAAAGGTCCAGTGGACCGTTTCAGCCGCGAACGGGCGGAGCCCCGGGGGCGGTGCGGTTCTGCGGAACATTGATGGAGAGCGCCGCGCCCGAACCGAGGGGTGGGCGGGAAGCGCCCGCCCCGTGGGGATGGGTGAACTCCGTCTCGGAAATGATCCGGGGGATCATTTCAGGAGTGAACGTGCGAAGCGCCGGACACGGGCGCTGCCCGGCGGAGCCGGACGGGGGGAGTTCGCGGAGGATTCAAGACTAGCTGAGGGCGCCTTAGTCTATCGTTGGCTACAAGTCTTCGGTAAGCAGCTTCAATACAGCTTTCCGTGTCGTTGAAGAATGGGCGGCCTTTGAAAAAAATCCCCGAATCGTTCAAAACGAGGTTCCGGCGCGTGGACGCCAAAGGCACGGTGAGAGGTTTCTCTCCAACAGAAGTGTATTGTCCCGTCGAATTTACTTGAAAATATCGCTTCCGCCGGATTGATATCCAACTTCCTCTTTGGGTATGACATCTGTGAAATCGGCAAGATGGCAACAGCGTTAACAAATTCCAGATTCCAATCAGTTTGAACTTGGAAATCCAAAACGAAATCTATGGCGTTCTGTTCCCATGGAACAATAATTGGGGAAACCAGAGGCTCACCATTCATACCCAGATGCCAATGATTGTGGCCCAATCTGTATTGTTCAATGCCATTAGGTCCAGGATAAAAAACTTTATACCAGCAACCAGTCCTGCGTGAATAAAATTGACTTTCCTCTCCACCTAGCTCTTCTGAAATAACTCTACCCACAATCATCAGTGCGGCTTGCAAGCAATCAGTGGCAGACCCTAAATCAAAAGGTCCAAAAGTTGTAAATCTCAGGCTGTCTACGAGATCCTTCCCTGATCCGCAAGCAAAGATCGTTAGATGTCCCTTCTCCAGCTTTTTAAATCTTCGCGCGGCTAAAGATAAAGAAATACTTGATTTCTTTGATATTGGATCAAATTGAATGTGGAGATAGCTGTTTTCAAGTTCAGGTTGAGAAATAAATAAATCAGGACTCACTTTCTCTGGGTCGGCTAATAGGGCGCCAAGTGTTTTTCTTGCTTCATGCCTACTATTTTCCCAACCGAAAAGTTCATTCTTGCCGATAAGTCCGAGCTTCTCTTCAAGCCGGACTTCCGTGAAGCCATATGTCCTTCTTTGGTTCTGTGAACGATTGGGGGTCCTTAAAGAAATGCCCTCTTCACTTGCATCTGAGGTAATGAGGCAATCGGAAAGAGCGGCCCACAGGTCATTTCTGTTGTCTTTGATGAAAACTAATAGCGTCATGGGAAGACATTTCTCTGGCCTCGATCTTTACTACGAAAATTACGTCCACCGGCGACGCCCCGCGCCCTAAATCCTGTGTGGGCCCGCAGACTTTTGCAAGCAAAAGTCGCTTTCGCCCACCGTTCGAAATTCCCGGTTGCGAGCCTAAGGCCTGTTGCGCTTACGAGTCCATCTTGAGCGCACTAATGAAGGCAGATTGGGGAATTTCGACCTTCCCGAACTGCCGCATCTTCTTCTTGCCGGCCTTCTGCTTGTCCAGCAGCTTCCGCTTCCGCGTCGCGTCGCCGCCGTAGCACTTCGCGGTCACGTCCTTGCGCATGGCGCTCAGCGTCTCGCGGGCAATCACACGCCCGCCGATGGCCGCCTGGATCGGGATCTTGAACATGTGGCGGGGGATCAGCTCCTTCAGTTTCT